>JAKPIQ010000193.1 GCA_029549715.1 Candidatus Atribacteria bacterium
GACTGAAAGTGATCAGATTTCTCAAGGGCATATATTTGAATACAGCCATCATCATCTGATGGGTTTCTTCATCTAATCCGGCAAAAAGAGGGCTACTTTGTTTTAGAGGTTCCAACATCTGCTTTAAAATTTCTGCTCCGGCGGGATCTTCTGAGAGGTCCCCCAGGGTAGAGTTTCTGGTAAACTTTTTCCTGATCCTGACAGTAGATGTAACTTTAACCCTATCCTTGAGAAGGATATCTTTTGATGATTTACCTACCAGTATTTCAAAATCTCCCGTTTCCACATACCAGTCTTTTATATCTACATTGTAGTAGGCAAAGTCTCTTTTACTCAGAGTAAATGTAACGGCTTTCTCCTCGTCAGGCTGGAGTTCTACTTTCTCAAATCCTCTCAGCTCTTTTTCAGGTCTAATGGCGCTACTTTCTGCATCCCTCACATATAACTGGACAATCTCTTTTCCCGGCAGGCTACCCCTATTTTTGACTTTTACTGTAACATTAACAGTTTCCCGATCATCTATTTCTTTTTTATCAATGTGCATATCGCTGTACTCAAATGTGGTATAGCTCAGACCATAGCCAAAAGGGAACAATACCTCGATATCTTTTTTATCATAATATCGGTAGCCAATGAAGATACCTTCTCTGTATTCTACTCTATCATCTTCTCCAGGAAAGTTCAGATAAGATGGATTATGGCTCAGCTTTTGGGGAAATGTTTCTGCCAACTTTCCACAAGGATTAGCCATACCAAAGAGCAATTCTGCTAGCGCTGCACCCCCGGCCTGTCCTGATAGATAACATTCAAACAATCCCTTAACTTCGTCTACCCAGGGCATCTCTACTGGAGCACCGTTACAAAGAACCACCACGGTGTTTTCCTGCACACTAACCACTTGAGAAATCAACTTATCATGACTCTCAGGCAAACTCATATGAAGCCTATCATACCCTTCTGACTCATAACTCTCCGGTAGCCCGGCAAATATCACTGCCACATCGGCTCTCTTAGCTACCTCTTGTGCCTCATTGATTAGATTTTCATCTACAGTATCATCTTCCAGGCTGTATCCTTCTGCATATAAAAGCTGAACCCTCTCTCCTCCTATTTTTTCTATCTCTTCATATGGTATATCCAGCATGGTAGGATTAACATGAGAACTTCCCCCACCCTGATACCTGGGCTTTTTAGCCAGGGCACCTATAACCGCTATAGTTCCTCCCCTTTTCAAAGGAAGAATGTTACCCTCATTTTTTAAAAGCACTATGCACTCTCGGGCTATTTCTTTTGCCAGCTTATGATGGGTCAGCTTATCATAGGTTGCTCCCTCTTTTCTATTGTTCACGGCCTTAAATATGACGGTTAAAAGTCTCTCCACTGCCCGGTCGAGAGTGTCTTCTGAAAGCCTTCCCCCCTTTACCGCTTCGATAATTTTTTGGTCATTTATGCCATAACTGGAAGGCATTTCCAATTCTAACCCAGCCTCTAAAGCAAGCACTCTATCATCAACCGCTCCCCAATCAGACACCACAAAACCTTCATGCTTCCACTCTTCTTTTAAAATTTCGGTTAATAAATACTTATTCTGGGAGCAGTATTCTTCGTTGATTTTATTATACGCGCACATTACTGTCCAGGGTTGAGCACACTTTACCGCAGACTCAAAACTACTCAGGTATATCTCCCTCAATGTTCTCTCATCTACTATCGCATTGATAGACATTCTTCTGTGTTCTTGATTATTAGCGGCAAAATGTTTTATAGATGTTCCCACTCCCTGGCTCTGCACTCCTTTTATGTAGCTCGCTGCCAACTCCGAGGAGAGATAAGGATCCTCAGAAAAGTACTCAAAATTCCTTCCGCAGAGAGGGGATCTTTTTATATTGACAGCCGGCCCTAATATAATAGAAACACCTTCCGCCTGACACTCTTCTCCCAGCGCTCGGCCCAGTTTTTCTATAAGCTCTCTATCCCAGGAACAAGCAAGACAGGAAGCAGTAGGGAAACAAGTAGCAGGAACACTACTGCGTAAACCTACTCCACTCTCCTCTTCACTTTCTTTTCTCAGGCCATGAGGTCCATCTGTCATCATGATAGACGGAATTTCCACCCTCTCTACAGGCTTGGTATGCCATAAGTCAAGCCCCGAGCATAGACTGGCTTTCTCTTCCCAAGTCATTTGAGATATTATTTTTTTAATATCTCTTTCCATGTCCATAACCATTTCCCTCCCTTAAACTTTTAGTTCTGGGGGTTGAACTTTCTCTAAAATGGTAAATAAATTCACCTTCTACTACCGAAATATACGGTTATATTAAAAACTCACTAAAATCCCATAGCGTTCAAGCAAAAGAGAGAACTTCTTGCAATAGAAAGAAGAAAAGAGTTTGAAGAGTATTGTCTGGTCATCATCCAGCCAGCAGCCAGCTAAATTGCGATGTATATAGATCACGATATATACCACCTGCAGCCATTAGCTCTTCGTGAGTACCAGATTCTTTTATCTGCCCGTCATCCACCACCATTATTCGATCGGCATTACGTATAGTAGATAGCCGGTGAGCTATAACAAAGGAGGTGCGCCCCTCCAGCAAGCGCTCTATCCCCATCTGCACCAGGCGCTCGGTATGCGTATCTATACTCGAGGTAGCTTCATCCAGTATAAGAATGCGCGGATCAGCTAAAAGTGCCCGGGCAAAAGATATGAGCTGGCGTTGCCCCACTGATAATCTGGAACCTCGTTCCCTAACCTCTGTGAAATAACCATTCTTAAACTCTCTTATGAAATCATCAGCATGCACCGCTTTGGCTGCCGCTATTACCTCTTCGTCTGTTGCATCTAACTTACCGTAGCGAATATTATCCATAATGGTACCGGAGAAAAGGAAGGTATCCTGCAGCACTATACCTAACTGGCTACGCAGTGATTCCAGGGTTACATCGCGCACATCAAAACCATCAATCAATACTCGCCCCCCTGTCACATCATAGAAACGAGCTATGAGATTTATTATAGTGGATTTACCAGCACCCGTCGGCCCTACCAGCGCTATATTCTCTCCCGGTTGAACCACAAAACTCACATCTTTTAATACCGGTTTATCTGGCTCATAGTGAAAATAGACATGGTCAAACTCCACATGTCCTTTTATAGGGGGCATCGGCACAGCATCCGGTTTATCGGTAACCTCAGGCTTTGTATCCAGTATCTCGAACACCCGCTCGGCTGATGCCATGGCTATCAAAAGCTGATTATAGAAATTGCTCATGGTAGAAAGTGGCATCCAGAACCGGCCCATATAGCTGGTAAACGCCACCAGGGTACCCACTGTTACCTCTCCTCTGGTCACCATCCCTGCCCCCACTATAAATATTAAAGCATTACCCACTGCTCCTATAATATTTAGGAGGGGCCAGAAGGCATTATTAATCCGTATAGCATCCATGTGAGCCGTCTTTATATCTTTGTTCAGCCCTAAAAATATCTTCTCATTGACATCCTCCTGCACAAAAGCCTGTGTCACACGCATGCCTGATATGTTTTCCTGTAAATAAGCGTTCATATTGGAATTCTTCTGGCGCACTATTTGCCAGCGCTCTCTTATAATCTGGCGCAAACCAAACATTATTGCTACCAGAGCTGGCAGTAATATGAATGACATAAGCGTAAGACGTACGTTCATGCTAAACATTATAATGACAATAACTATCAACATTACGAAATCATTAACTACATTTATAAGACCACTGGTCAACAGGTTATTTAAGGAGTTAACATCATTCACCAGGCGCATCATGATTTTCCCTGCTGGCCGGCCATCAAAGAAGGTAAGTGATAGATTTTCTATATGTTGGAATAAATCCATGCGCATGTTATATAACATGCGCTGCCCCATAGCGGTCATCATGGTAATGCGCTTGCGGTTTACGAAATAGGCGCCCACGGTAATAGCAGCAAATACCAGAGTAAGGTATATCATACCCTGTACATCAGCGGCTGCTATATAGTCATCTATAGCCAACTTTATTATATAAGGGCCAGCTAACCCGGCTAAAGTAGCTATCATCATGAGGGCAAAAGCTGCTGCTAGATGTTTCTTAAAAGGACCCAGATATCCTAACAGGCGAATAAATTGATCTTTGTCGAACGGCTTACGTAGCGGTTCGTCATCAGAAAACCTACTTACCCTAGCCATACCGCACCATCTTCCTTATCCCTCGCTAACTCTTGAGTAATGTCTTCTACTACTAAGCCTTTATACTGATCTTTAAATATGTCATAGTAAACGCCCTTCATCTCCAGCAGTTGGTCATGATTGCCCCGCTCGACTATACGGCCTTTTTCCAATATTACGATCTCATCAGCATCTTTTACAGCTGATATACGGTGAGCTATGATAAACGTGGTCCGCCCCGTCATAAGGCGCTTAAGGGCCTGTTGTATTTCATGCTCGGTCTCCATATCCACATTAGAGGTGGCATCATCCAGTATTAAGATAGGCGCATTTATGAGTAATGCCCGTGCTATGGCTATGCGTTGCTTCTGACCACCTGACAAGCCCACTCCCCGCTCACCTACCACTGTGTTATATCCTTCGGGCATCTCCATTATGAAATCATGAGCACAAGCTGCCTTGGCTGCTGCTATGATTTCGTCCATGGGCGCATTATCATTGCCATAGGCTATATTATTAGCTATAGTATCGGAGAACAAAAATGTCTCCTGCATAACCACCGACACATTGCGCCGCAGTGTTTTTAAATCCCAATCTCTCACATCCACGTGGTCCACTAAAACTCGCCCTTTTTGGGGATCATAAAAACGGCATATTAAGTTTACTATAGAAGTTTTACCTGCTCCGGTGGCACCCATTATGGCCACTTTTTTACCTGCCGGGGCATCTATATTTATATCTTCCAGCACCACATCGTTACCATACCTGAAGGTTACGTTTTCAAAACGCACATCACCACGCACTTTATCTGGTTTATAGGCATCCGGCTTAACTGGCATCGCCACATCAGTATCCAGAAGATCAAATATCCGCTGACCGGACGATATAACCCATCCAACCATATCGAGTAGCGTCCCCAGATTGCGCATAGGCCATATGAGTGACCAAAGATAACCGTTAAATGCCACCATCATGCCCACGGTTATCTCACCCCTCATCACCAGCCACCCACCATAGGATATTAATGCTACCACACTCATGCTGCTCAAAAGTTCAAGCAATGGGCCAAAGCGACTTCTTAATAGCCCTGCCACCATATTTTTCTTATACACTTCATCATTTTCAGCCCGGAATCGCTCTACCTCGTATTTCTCACGGGCAAAGGCCTTCACTACTCTTATACCGGTTATATTCTCCTGAATGAAGCGATTGAAGGCTGCCATCTGGTGGCGTATATCGCTGTGCGCCCGCTCCATTTTTCTTTCAAAAGAAATAGCTGTTATGGCTAAAAGCGGTGAAAAAGAGAGGCACATCAAGGTTAGCTTGGTATTCATGTTAAAAAGTATAGCAGTTACACCTATAAAAGTTACCATACTGGATATCAACGTGGGAAATCCTCCCACCATAAAAGAGCGTACTCCTTCCAGATCACCAGTGAGACGCGACATAAGCTCACCGGTATGTGCTTCATCGTAAAAAGAGAAAGAAGCACTCTGGAGATGCCTGTACATGTCGTGACGAATGGAGAAAACGATCTTTTGAGAAAGATCCTCAAATGAGTAACTGTGGGTATATTGCAACACAGACCCTACCACGCTCGCTATCACAAGACCGGTAGTCAACAATCGTAATAAGTGGAGCTGTCCACCTTTTATGACCCTATCTATCAATAATCCTATGAGGTAGGGATTGATCATGCCTACCCCCACAGCAGCCAGAAGGACAATAGTAGTTAGTATGAACTGTACCTTGAAAGGTCGTATATAAGTCCACAACCGCTTAATAATATCCATGACAGGCCCACCTTTTTAGTTCCGATAAATTATTTACGCTCACAGCCATTGTAACCTATAACCAGCCATAATAAAAGCCTGAATAGGGCCAGTAGAGTCTTTTTTTTCTATAAAAATAAATGGTCCAATTTGGCAGAGATAGATAACGTGACTTTACTCCTCTATAACGAGCAAAATTCCCATCTCTCAACCAGCACTTTGACATTTCACCATCAGTTTCAACTAATATTATTTTCTCTGGAAATCTCATAATCCACAACAAGAACATAATTTTACCTTAAAATAAGAAAATTTCAACCCTTCTAAGGTCCAGACCCAAAATTACTTTGCTGAAAAGAAATTACCCCACCGAATAAAAGAAAACATGGGAAAAGGTAAAAAGGAGAATAATCCACTTTCTTCGAAAAAGGATTTGACCGGTATCATTTTTAAACATATGGGTAAACTAAGAAAATTTCCTCTTCTTTATTAGTTACCCATAGAGGGGAAAATGTCGTATTTTCTAAAGTATAAATATTTATCGGCCATCACATTCAAAGGTTTTTTAGTGAAAGTGAAGTTCTCCGCCATCATCGTCAAGACCGAACTTAACTCTTTTTCTTTAGCCACTTCGCTCTCACTAGCTTCGTGATATAATTCGCTTCCCTTTTTTTCTAACTCTTCTCCTTTATAGGCCCAATTACCTTTCCTTTGACTTTTAGCTGTAGAATAAGACTGTTCTCCAAAGAGTTGTTCAGAGAATATGCCACTGAGGAATAAAGCCAGGTCTCCAGCTCTCTTCAGAAAAACAAAGCGATAAGGTTCATCTACCTGTTCGCTCATCTCTACCAGCAGGTCAAAGTCCATATCGGATAAAACCTTTTTGAAATAAATGCCCTTGCCCCGCCTCCGGTAAATGGTAAATTGATTAATCCGGATAAAAGAAACTAATAGCTCCACCAGATAATCTCTGATTGCATCTCGGGAGAGAACTTGTAAAACTTTCTGGCTATCGAAAACGGGAACTCGAGTTCTGTATCCCACCTGTTCTAAAGTATATGCTTCTCTTTTTATATCCCGGATAGCCTGGCGAAGAAGAAGTTCAAAATATAGATAAGGACTGATGCGGACAAAAACATCCTCGCTTTGAGCTGCTTTTTTAAAAATTTCTTCTTCTTCCAAAACCAAATCTAAGGAATCAGGGTCTCGAGTTACTAAATCGAGAAAATAAGCTTTATTTCTTTCCTCCACTACTAGATCAGCTAAAAACTGAAAGTCTCGCGATGAAAATTTGCTAAATACTTCCCTCATTGAAGTCACCTTCTCGATATGCTACCTCAAATTTCCCCCCCAGCAAGGAAGAAAATACATTCCCTTTCTTCCTTGCTCTTTAAATTATAAACGCAACAACACCTTTTTTTCTTCCAGAACTGGTTAGTTTAAGATTAATTCCCTTTCCAGACCAAAACCATGAATTCTTATCCGAAATGCTCAATATCTATTTATTATCATCCGGACTAAAACTAAAATAATATATCATCAATATTTACCTCTTGTTCTTTCTTTATGATACAAAATTTGTCATCATAAGGCCCGGTCAGCAGTTTTTTTAAAAGCCCTATACTACCTTTCTCTATCACTAAATCTAAATTACTAATTCTGGCAAATTTCTGTACTTTCTGGATATAATCTACCAGGTTATAAGCTCCCGTATCTATAACTACTAATTTATTGTAGTGCTTTAGCATAAGACGGAATATTCGTTCAGTTTTTTCTTCTCCATAACGCTTCACAGCATTTGAGTAATCCACCATTATGCCCCCAGGGCTTTCTATCCAGCCTCGGGTTAAAAAATAAGCAGCCTTCATCTTATTACCCTCTGAGCAACCTAAAACCATAGAAATACAATCATCAGTTCTGGGAAAGATAAGGTTAGCGCCAGAGGCTTTGAGGCCCACTATCGCATTGCCGCAAAAACCATACGCCAGCAATATATTATCAATATTTCTTAAATTGTCTACCTCTTCTTGAAGCTTTAATCTTAGTTTGTCCGGGTGCAGATGATAGCTTGAATCTATCCAGACAACCGGATACCTGCACTGTGTTTCCTTGATAGCCAGATTCAGCTCATCTTTTATCGTTTGACAGGCAATAACAACATTTTTCATCATTCCCACTCTCCTGTAGCGGTGGGCATACAAACAAACCCTCCCTTATCTAACTTATTCAGCAACAAAAAGTAGACTATGCACAAATATTTTTGACAATTCCCTGGAAGCAAATATATCAGCCTCGATTTTCTACTTTTTTAATTGTTAAAAGTCCAGTTTATTTAAAAATGTGCGCTCAAATTCAGGGTGGGCGCTGAGCTCAACATAATGTGTTCTTCGAGCGAGTGCTATCGCTCGCTCATATTCTTTTGTGGAAAGCATAGCCAGCTTTGCACCGATACCTGCCGCGTTTCCAATTCCTTTTATTTTTCCCTCGAGTTCTTTAGGAATCAACCCTACTCTGCAGGCACTTTCAGGCTTCAGGTAGTTTCCAAAAGCACCGGCAAGAAATACTTCATCTATATCCTCAACTTTAGCGCCATAGGTATTTAAGAGTATTTCAATCCCCGCTGCAATGGCCCCTTTTGCCAGCTGAAATTCTCTAATATCTTTCTGATTTATGTACACCGGTTGTCCTGTAGCGGTATTTTCAGCTACTACAAACGACAAAATACTATTCACATTGATAATCCTGTCTTTATATTTTTTGCCCAGCCCGCTTTTTATGTTATCAGGCTCAAGTATTGAGCCTTTTTTGTTCACTATTCCTATTTTTAAAAGCTCAGCTATTATGTCCACAAGTCCAGAGCCTGCTATCCCTCTAGGCAATGTTTCTCCAATTACTGTATATTCACATTCTCCTTCCCCCAGGGATACATAAGCAATTGCTCCTGAAGCTCCCCTCATTCCGCAGGATATTTGTGCTCCTTCAAAGGCAGGACCTGCAGCTGCAGAACAAGCCAGGTATTCCCCCTCTTTACCAAGCATTATTTCTCCATTGGTTCCTATGTCCACTAAAAGTTTCAGTTTTTCAGCTTTATCCATCTCTGAAGCGAGAGCATCTGCTACTAAGTCTCCTCCTACAAAGCCAGCTATATTGGGGAAGGTAAAGACTTTACCTGCCAAATTTATTCTGAGATTGATATCGTTTGCATCCCCAACCATTGCCTCTGTCACAGCCGGTACATATGGAGAACGAGCTAAATATCCAGGCTGTATCTTAAGAAAAAGATGGTGCATGGTGGTATTTCCTACCACCACCAGAGTGTATATATCTTCAGCTTCATAGCCAGTTGTGCTTACTGCTTCTTCTACCAAGTTGTTCAATTCATTTATAATTTCTCTATGCAATTTATCTAACCCCAAAGAGGTATCAGAAGCAAAGATAATACGTGAAATCACATCTGCACCGAATTTTGTTTGAGGATTAAGCGATGAAACTCGGGTTATTTCCTCCCCGGTCCTCAAATTTACAAGGTAACCTGCAATAGTTGTGGTCCCTATATCAAAAGCCATACCCAGCAATCTGTCACTTGTGTCTCCGCTCTCCACACCAATAATCTTATTATCTCCCACTACTGCGGTAACCTTAAAATTGCTCTCCCTTAGCTTTTCCGGCAAATCCTGTACTACTTTAAGATCTGGTCTTATTCCTTCTTTTCTCACTAATCTAGCCCAGTCATCGCGATTGTCTTCTAAAGAAGGAAGAGGCAGTTCAAGACAAACTTTCCTTACTAAGGGGTCTACCACCACTCGTCGCTCTATGCCTTCTGTTAATATTGTAATATGCCTCTCTTCTCTGTTTGATATTTCAACTACCAGATCACCTTCCACCTTCAATTGACAGGCAAGAACATCTTCTTCCTTGCCATTCCTTTTAATAATTTTTACTCTACATCGTTTACATAATCCCATTCCTCCACAGGGAAATTCAAAATCTACTCCGCTTCCTATAAAAGCTTCTTTCAAGAAAGTACCCTCTTCTACCAGGAGAAGAATGTCATCTGGCAGTAGGGTTACTTTATACTTATTCATTTATGAGCGCACCGCCTGAAGCAGATTATTTACTTCCATTAAACAATTCACCAACTAAATATTAACATAAATCTGAAAAGGCGAAGCAAATATTAAGTTACTGAAACAGGTCGACCACATGGCGCCTTTAGGTTTGATATCGAACTAAGTAGCGCAGGGCAAAATCAAAATTCGCTGACAAGAGTAAAAAGGTACTCTCTCAACTACTTGCTGAAATTGAAACAAAAAGGTTTTCGCAAGCAGACAATTGAATCATGAAAAGTCCTTCTCTCTGTAGCATCACAAGTATACAAATGCCTGCAATGCCACAGAGAGAAAGAAGTTGATAAGTAATGTTTAAGCGGTAGATTCACCCTGGAGAAGAGAACCATGGATTCTCCCGCTCAATATTAGATATATTAGAGCACCAATGAAAAGAGCGACCATTTCCACAAAGATAGGAAAGCGTATCGCACTGTTTATCCTCAAAAGCACAGCAATGTAGTATGTGGACAAAAATCCACCCAAATTCATAAACGCCATTAGTATTCCTGAGGCGGTAGCATATGCTTCCGGAGAAGTGACCATACCTACCATCATCAATTACATCATATCTCTTCCTTAATTTCTTAATAATACCCGTACTTTTCTACTGCTTCAATGAGAGCGTGCATGTTTTCAACCGGTGTCTCACTGGGAGCCGTCCCTACCCCCGGAGCAAGTATAAATCCTCCCCCCGGTTTTACCTCTTCCAATAAATTTTTGATGTATTCTTCTATCTTCATTGGCGTACCGCCTACCAGTAAACCCATAGGAATGCCCCCCATAACACAACTATGACCCTGCAAAACCTTTTTTGCTTTAACTACATCGGTCTTTTCAAAATATGCTATACCCCATCCTTCAGGTAGTTCAAGTATGGTATCCAAATGGGCATCGTGATGACCTTCAAAAAACACGAGGGGCTTGATACCTTCTTCATAAAGTTTGAGAATAACTGTTTTTAAGTAAGGCCAATAAAACTCGTTATACAATTTAGGCGATAGATACTCATTGAGATGGAGTGGAATCATTGCATATCTGGCTCCCATATACTTATGATATAGCGCATAATTTGTAATCGGCTCAGTTAGTGCCTCAGCAGCTTTTTTAACTTTATCCGGATATCTATAAATATCTAATACTACAGTACCAACTCCTCTCAAGAAATCTCCAATGATATCCAGGGGGGAATATCCCCATCCCATTGGAAAAGGTGGATATCCCAGCTCTGCCGACACCCTGCCAATTTCACCAGCTGCAGAAAAAAACTTGCTACATTCCATCCCCAACCTCACCCAGGTAGCCATAGCTTTCCGGGGAGTATCTAAATTTGTACAGGCTCGGGGAAGTATAGTCCCAGCAACAAATCCTACCGGGTCTTCAATTAACTCATCATATTCATCGGGCTCCATGAAAGTGCCCCCAAGGAACTGAGGAGTAGCATTTTCATCAAGCTCTCTCCCCGGATACCTGTAGTATTTATCACCTAATACGTCATGCATTGGACCGGTAATAAGCGAGAGAGCGGGGGAAATATCGGGAAATTCTGAAAAAGCCACACAAAATATCCGTCCTTCTAAGCCCATCAGCCCAGCCATCGAAGTGTCAAAAGGAAAATCCCTCATAAATTTTTCAATGGCTTTTACTGCTTTATCATAGTCGTAACAAAATTCATACTGAGTTATCCCCGCATAAGCAGCTACTATATCTCCCCCCACTCCCCACAGGGGCACTTTATCGGGCTCTTGTAAATTAATAGCCGCTTCTATACGAGCAAGGCGCTCTTTTGCAAGTTCCTCTGGACTTTTTGCCATCTTTTATCACCCCTCCACCCCTAGTAATTCTTTACAAATCCTCACCCCTCTTGCTGCATCATCAGACCAGGCATCTGCGCCCACAAACTGCTTCACGCTCTCGTCTACCCTTCCTCCCCCTATTATTATCTTTATATCCTCTAAACCACTGGCCCTTAATGCCTCTCTGGTCCTTTTCATTGAACTTATACCAGCAGTTATTAAGCAGGACATGCCCACTATATCGGGCTTGTGTTCTCTTACTGCTTCTACAAATTTTTCTTCTGGTACATCAACACCCAGATCTATCACCTCAAACCCCGCTGCCTGAGCAAAAGCTTTAAATATGTCTTTACCTATGCTGTGGATGTCATCCTTTACCGTACCGAGGACAATGGTGCCTAATTTTGTAGTTTCACTTTCTTCAAGCAAGGGTAAAACAAACTCCATGATGCTTTTAAATATTTCTCCTCCCAGTAACAGTTCAGAAAGAAAATATTCCCCTTTTTCAAACTTCTCTCCTATTGCGTCCATTGCCCTCCTGCAAACTTCCAGTAACTCTTGAGGTTTACCACCCCTATCTAAATACTCTTTAGCTAGTTTAATCGACCCTTCCTCATCCATATTTACTATTTTGTTGAAAAGCTCCTCTTGCACCTTACCTCCCCCCTTCTGTTTAGTGTATTCCTAACAATTTAAGATAAGCCCTGAATTCTTTATTCTGCTCCCTCACTCCCTTCAATTATATAGATCATATAAACATTTACCCTTATAAAGCTTATTTTATCTCTAAAAATTTGTCAATGTTTTGAATTTCTCCCCACTCATTGTATTAATCTTCTATTGAGATTTATAAATCACCATAGAAGAGCCAGCTATTTCTTGAAAAGAGGCTAAAAGTAACCTAAATGTTCATATAAAATATCATATAATTATTATATATTAAAAAGCGCTATCCATACCCCAAAGGAGAGATAAAAATGGTCATTATCGGAGAGAAAATCAATGGCGCTATTCCCAGCGTTCAAAAAGCCATAGCACAGAGAAATGAAAACTTTATACGAGACTTAGCGATAAAACAGGTAGAAGCAGGAGCTGACTACATTGATGTGTGTGCAGGAACCACACCGGATGTGGAGTTTGAAACTCTAAAATGGTTAATGGACCTAGTTCAAGATGCAGTAGATAAACCTTTATGTATTGACAGTCCCCACCCCACCATAATCGAACAAGTATTCGAATACGCACAACAGCCGGGAATCATCAACTCTGTATCAGGAGAGGGAAATAAATGTGAAGTAATTTATCCTCTTATTCAGGGAACTCAGTGGCAGGTTATAGCCCTAACTTGCGATAGTAGAGGAATACCGGCCGATGTACAAACCAGAATAGACATTGCCAAATCATTGGTGGAAAAAGCCCAAAAATATGATATTAAACCTGAGCGAATCTATATAGATCCTTTAGTCGTAGCGCTTGCTACTGACTACCAGGCAGCACAAAAGTTTGTGGAAACACTTACCGCTGTCAAACAATTATATCCAGACATCAAAACTACTGCAGGCCTCAGTAATATTTCTTTCGGAATGCCTTTGAGAAAAACAATTAATCATGCCTTTCTTACCGTAGCCATTTTTGCCGGAATGGACTCTGCAATTATGGATCCCTGTAACAGAGAGACAAAAACAGCCCTTCTCTCTGCTGAGGCTATAGCAGGTCGAGATAAATACTGCAGAAATTTTCTCAATGCTTATCGAAAGGGCCTGATTGGCCCCTCCCGATTTTAGCTACTCTTTACCAGTACTTGATAGACACAGGCTGGTAGAAAAAGCTGGCTTACAGATTTCCCCTTCTAAAACTCCGTGAAACTACACTAAGTAATGAAAGGGGGCGAGCCCCCTTTCATTACTTATTTGCATTATTTGGTGTCGTCGTCATCTACTACTCGGTAGTCGGCATCAACTACATCATCGTCTTGAGTAGCTTCGCTTGAGCCACCAGCCTGGCTGGAAGCAGAAGCTTCCGATTGAGCAGTTTGTTGATAAAGCTCTTGCGCCATAGCGTGGGAAGCATTTTGCAAATCATCCATTTTTCTTCTGATGTCAGCTATATCATCTTTACCCATAGCTTCCTTTAGAGCACTAAGAGCATTTTCTACCTGAGCCCTTACTCCAGGAGATAACCTGTCTCCTGATTCTCGCAGGCTTTTCTCTACAGTGTAAACCAGGTTATCAGCCTGGTTGCGAACTTCAACCTCTTCTTGTTTACGACGGTCTTCTTCAGCGTGAAGCTCCGCTTCTCTGATCATCCGGTCAATATCTTCTTTGGAAAGACCGCTAGATGCTTTAATAGTAATAGCCTGTTCTCTATTAGTAGCCAGGTCTTTAGCTGATACATGCAAAATACCATCAGCATCAATATCAAACTTCACCTCAATCTGAGGCACCCCTCGGGGAGCAGGAGGAATACCAGTGAGCTGGAATCTGCCCAAAGAAACGTTATCCCGAGCCATAGGTCGTTCTCCTTGCAAGACGTGAACTTCCACTGTAGTCTGATCATCTGCAGCAGTGGTGAAAATCTGGCTCTTAGAAACGGGAATAGTGGTGTTACGTTCGATTATTTTAGTAAATACTCCTCCTAAAGTCTCAATCCCCAAAGAAAGAGGAGTGACATCCAGGAGAAGTACGTCTTTTACCTCTCCTCCTAACACTCCCGCTTGAATAGCTGCTCCTATTGCTACCACTTCATCAGGGTTGACTCCTCTTCGAGGTTCTTTCTTGAATATTTTTTCCACTATTTCCTGAACCTTGGGCATACGAGTCATTCCACCTACTAAAACCACGGCATCAATGTCCTCTGGCTTCAGGCCAGCATCTTGCAAAGCCCGCTCACAAGGACCGATGGTTCTTTCAATAAGGTCCATAGTCAACTGCTCTAATTTTGCCCGAGTTAGAGTCATCACCAGATGCTTAGGACCACTGGCATCAGCGGTAATGAAAGGCAAGTTTATCTCGGTCTGCAAAGCAGTAGAAAGCTCACATTTGGCCTTTTCTGCTGCTTCTTTTAACCTCTGGAGAGCCATCTGGTCTCCTCGTAAATCAATGCCCTGGTCCTTCCTGAATTCATCGATAATGTAGTCCATTACCCTTCGGTCGAAATCATCTCCGCCTAAGAAAGTATCTCCAGAGGTAGACTTTACTTCAAACACTCCCTCTCCAATTTCCAGAATGGAGATATCAAAAGTTCCGCCGCCTAAGTCGTAAACAGCGATTACTTCTTCTTTATCTTTGCCTAATCCATAAGCCAGAGAAGCAGCAGTAGGCTCATTGATGATTCTCTTTACCTCTAAGCCGGCAATTTTTCCTGCATCTTTGGTAGCCTGTCTCTGACTATCATTGAAGTAGGCAGGTACAGTTATTACCGCTTCAGTGATTTTTTCTCCCAGATATTCTTCAGCGTCTTCCTTCATCTTCCGCAAAATCATAGCGGAAATTTCTGGAGGAGTATAAACTCGACCTCCCGCTTTTATGCACGCTTCCCCATGTTCACCAGGAACAATTTCATAAGGTAAAACTTTGCGTGCTCTTTCCACTTCCGGGTCATCATAACGACGTCCCATTAACCGTTTAATAGAATATATAGTATTTTTAGGGTTAGTTATAGCTTGCCTTTTAGCTAACTGCCCCACTAATATCTCACCATTTTTGGTGAAGGCCACTACCGACGGAGTAAGGCGAGATCCCTCTTTATTGGGAATAATTACTGGCTGTCCCGCCTCCAGATATGCTACTGCTGAGTTAGTAGTGCCTAAGTCTATACCAATTATTTTAGCCATTTTCATCATCCTCCTTAAGCTATAAAATCTTCAGAAATTCTATTTACTCTTACTTGAGCAGGACGTAAAACTTCGTCCTGATAAAGATAGCCACGGCGCATCTCTTCTACTATTTCATAATCTTCATAATCAGGAAGGCATACCGTAGCAACTGCTTCATGATATTTAGGATCAAACTTTTGCCCTTCAGTTTCAATGGGCTTAACTCCTTCTTTCTCCAGAGTATTTAAGAACTTACGATAAATTAATTCTATTCCCTGAACCATAGCTTCATCTATATTTTTGGCCTTTGCTTCTCGTATAGCTCTCTCCATATCATCCAGAATAGGCAAAAGTTTGGATATAAGGTCTCGATTAGCTTTCTTTACAAAATCTTGCCGGAAGAGAGTTTCTCTTTTGCGAAAATTATCAAAATCAGCCTTAAGTCTCTTCAGGTCATTCAAATAATCACTGATCAGCTCTTCTTTTTCCTCTATTATCCTTTTCTGCTCTTCTATCAGAGAATTCAGCTCTTCGATTTCCGAGAGACTCACTTCTCCCAGCTCCTTATCCTGGCTTCCGCCTTCGGGCTCCTTAAGCATTTCTTTTTCTTCTGTCAAGGCTGCCGCCCTCCTTCCTTACCCAATTTCAAACTTTTACCTTCTTCGACTATCAAATTAAACCACCAATTTGGGCTTTTGTCAAGTAAGGTCAAAAAATTCTTCCCCCGATGGGGGCACTTTTTACGCCCCCTAAAAATCTCTTTTTTTCTCTTCATGGTAAAATTGATAAAAATATAAGAAGAGGAAAGTAAAATGGGAAAAATTAGAGAACCCCAGCCGGTTAAATTATTCATTGCTACCCTTTATGAAGAAAAAAAGGTATTAGAAAATATCTTACCCCAGCTTGAAGAGCGATGGGGAAAAATAGAATGGATAAGCGAAGAGATTCCCTTTACTTATACCAATTATTATCGAGATATCGGAGAGAGATTAAAAAGAGTATTTATAGTCTTTAAATCCTTAGTTGATCCTGGATGTTTGGCAGACATAAAAGTTGCCACTAACCAGATAGAAGAAACCACTCAAGAAGAGGGAAAAGAAAGAAAAATCAATTTAGACCCTGGTTATTTCGACGGGGGGAAAATTGTACTGGCCAGTACTAAAAACTTCTCTCATCGGGTTTATCTCCGCCGGGGGATATATGCTGAAGCTACCATTAAATGGGAAAAAGGAGATTTCCGTCCTTTCCCCTATACTTATCCTGACTACCAGAGCCCCGAATATCGCCCCATCCTCCGAAAAATCAGAGAGCTTTATCAAAGGTCTCTACACCAAAAAGACGCCGATAATAAAGATTAGATTCCAAAAGCTCCTCGTGTGTTCCATCACCTTTAACTCTTCCATCTTCAATGACGATAATCCGGTCTAAATCTCTTACCATACTCCAGGAATGAGCCACTACTATTACTATCTTATCTTTCTCGATATTGGCAATGGTATCTAAAATACATTTCTCCGATTCGGGATCCAGATTAGAAGTAGCCTCATCAAAAATCAAAATGGGAGGATCTTTTAGCAAAGCCCGAGCAATGGCGATTCTCTGCTTTTGTCCTCCGGAGAAGCGAGTTCCTCCTTCTCCCACTTCAGTATCATAGCCTTTCTCCAGATGGACAATAAATTCATGAGCATGAGCCCGAATAGAGGCAAGGCGCACCTCTTCTGAGGTAGCACTTAAGTTTCCATAGAGAATGTTTTCTCTTATCGTGCCCCCTAAAATCAGGGTATCCTGTAACACTACCCCCATCAAATCCCTCAACGAGGAAAAAGTCAATTCCCGAATGTCAACACCATCAATTTCTATACTCCCCTCCTCCGGGTCATAAAAACGGAGAAGCAGGTTAATCAACGTACTCTTTCCCGCTCCACTTCGCCCCACTATCCCCACTTTTTCTCCTTTTTTGATTTCCAGATTAAAATTTTCCAGCACCTTTTCTTCCTGGTAAGAAAAAGAAACATCCTTAAATTTGATCCCTTCTTGCAAAGAAGCTATTTCTTTTTGTCCTTCCATTTCTTTACCCCACAAAGGAAGATCCAGAAAATCAAAGAGTCGCTCAGCAGAAGCCAAACTCTGCTGGAGAGTCTGGAAACTGCTGGAAAAACGAGAAAGAGGGGTGGAAGCAGTAATTAAATATCCCAGAAAGGCTATTAACTCACCGGTAGTAAGACTACCCTGGATAACTGCTCTTCCGCCATACAATAAAACAGCAGTAACACCACAGGCAGAGACCAGCTCTACCAAAGGGGTAAGTAACGCCTTAGCTCGAACTTGCTTCATGGCCAGATCAAAGCTGGCCTCATTTTCTGCCTCGAATTTTTCGATTTCATAATTGCCAGTCATGTAAGATTGAAAAATTTTCATACCCGCCATTGCTCGCTCCACCAGAGAAGCCAGTGACGCTACTCTTTTTTGCAAGAGATGAGAAGCTCCCTTAACCTTCTTTCCCAAATACTCTACGCTAAAGCCCACCAGAGGTAAAACTGCTACTGAAAATAGAGCCAGCTTCCAGTGAATAAGAAACAGCAAAATTATAGAGCCAGAAAAAATAAAAAAGTCCATAAACAGGTTAACAAAAGTATTAGAAAAAAGATTCTGTAAAATCGCCACGTCATTGGTGAGGCGAGATACTACTTCTCCTGCCGGATTATCGCGGAAAAAAGAGGTAGGAAGAAAATAAAGGTGCTGATACAACTCAGAGCGGAGACCAGTGGTGGCCCGGAATCCAGAAAAAGAAACCCACAAGTTTTGAAGATAAGAAGCTAATCCCTTAAGGAAAAAAAGAACTACCGCCCCCAGAGCAATAAAGAGAAGAAGGCGGCTGTTTTTTCCTATCAGAGCATTATCAATGGCTCCTTTAACCAGCCAGGGAATAACCAAATTAAATCCTGCTCCCAAAAGAGCCATGATAAAGGCGCCTATCACATAGGCTTTATAAGGGCGAAGATAGTCCCAGATCCGGCTAAAAGTACTACTTTGCTTTTCCATTGGCCCACTCTCCAATCATTCCCGCCAGACGCTGGGAAGCATTGCGGGGAAATAATTCGGGAGGAAAATAAATATCTGGTTCTTTATTCAACATCTCTTCTATGGTTTCCAGCACTTCTAACACCGACAGATCCCCTCTTAATTCTCTCAATACCTCTCTATCTAAAAGTTCATTAGGAAGAGAAATCCACTTTCTCTTCCTAACTGATTTCTTTACCAATTTCTCTTTTACTATTTTACCCCAAAAAGGAATTTTTTCTAAGAGGAACATGGGACCTTCTACAGGTATTTTTTCCAATCCCCAGAAAGGAAGAATAACTATGCCTCTCTTTCCTCGATAAGCAATCTCTAAGTTATTAGAACCAGGAACAGTAATTATTAAATCAGCTTCTTCCATCAAAGAGGAAGTCTGGCCAAAAAAGGAGTGAAAAAAAGAGGGCATCGCTTCTAATTCTGGTATATCGCAAAAATTATAGTGGTCAGGAAACCCCAAAGCCAGGGAAGCTCCCTCATAAACTCGAGTGAGCTCTTTTCCTATCTGTGAGAAAAAAGGTAATAAATAAGGATAAAACACTTTTCTGCTACCCGGCAGAAAAAGAAAACGGGGAGAGCCAGGAGGGAAAACACCAGAAGTAAAAAGAGACACAGAAGAAAAAAGCAAATCCCCTAAAAATATTTTCCTATCAAAATCGAGCCTCTCAAAATCGGGCAAAAATCGAGCCAGATACAAGTCCACCTTTTGCAACCATTTGAAATAACCGCCGTATACCCAAAGAGGAAAACCCGTTCTGCGCTTTAGTAAAACGGCATAAAATAAATCTCCTCCTAAATAAAGAATCAAACCCGGAAAGGGGAGTTTTTTCCTTCCTAAGCAAAACCGCACTGTCTCTCGAGGAGAAAAAACCTCCTCCACCAAAGGATAAGTTTTTACCACTTCTTCTTCTCGACCGGTACTAAACTGGCAAGGAGGAACATAAACCCACACTCGAGGAGGAAAGGGTTGATGAGAAAGGTCGCACAAGAGCGGATACAACCAATAATATACCTCTCCCGGGCTATTCACAGTCACGAGTAATAAAGGACGATCAGAGATATCCTTCCACCACCTGGGCTACTTCTTCAAAAGGGTTTCCTCGATTTAATTTTTCCCTGATTTCTAGAGAAACATCAAGCACCTTTTTAGAGGACCCTGAATCACTTAATATTTTTTCTACCTCCTCAAGAAGACGAGAAGAAGAAAAATCTTTACCCACTAATTCGGGAGATATTTCTTCCCCCATCACAATATTTGGCAAACCTATAAAGGTTTTTCTCATTAACAATCGAGCTAAGAAAAAAGTTAATAGAGCCACCCGGTAAACTATGATTTGAGGGACTCCCGCCAGGGCTACTTCTAGAGTTACAGTTCCAGAAGAAGATATGGCCAAAGCACTACCCGGCAGAACAGAAAGCAGCTCTTTCCTCTCTTTTATAGTTACTGGAAAATCAACCATTTCCTTTTCTAGAAGCTTTTGGGCCTCCTGTGAGGCAGCAATCGAGACAAGCTCTACTTTTCTGTTTTTCAGAAGAAGAGGAATAAATTTTTTAATCACCGTTAAATAATTAATAATTTCTCCTTCCCGGCTACCGGGTAAAAGGATGATTCTATTTTTACTCTCCCCGGAGGAGGAAAACGGAAGGGGAGGAATAAGATGGGTGACCGGATGCCCTACCCATTTCACTTGAGCTTTTCCTTTTGGGAAGTAATCTGCTTCCCAGGGAAAAATGGTTAAAATCCAATCTGCACATTGAGAAAGGCGTGAAGCTCTTCTTCTTCCCCACGCCCACACCTGAGGAGGAACAAAATAAACCACGGGAATTTTTTTCTTATGGCAAAAAGAAGCTAAACGGAGGTTAAAACCAGGATTATCAATTAATAATACTACGTTAGGATGCTCTCTCTCTATTACTTCTTGAGATAAGCGCCACACTTTTTCCCATTCCCGGAAAGTAAATACCGCTTCCCAAAAACCCACGGTAGAGATAGAAACCGTAGGGTAAAGAAGCCGGGCACCGGCTTTCTCGCTTTTCTCTCCTCCCAGAGCCAAAAATTCTATCATTCCATTTTTTTCCCGGAGAAGAGAAATTATTTCCCCTCCATAGTAATCACCGGAAATATCACCAATGGAGATAAAAACCTTACTCACTCAACTAATTCCTACTATTCCCACTCCCCGTCTTTCTGCTTCTTTTTCTATTTCTTCTCGGTCCAGAAGGAAAGTTTTTCCTGCCTCTAAAGCAATTATTCCCCCTTTTTGGAGATGACGTACGGTCTCTTCACCTATTGCCGGAACATCGATCAAAAAGCTCTGTCGACTTCGAGCCACTTTTACCACCACTACTTCTTCTTTCCCCAGAGAAACTCCTCGCTTGATAGTTTCATCTGTCCCTTCTGCTCCTTCTAAAGCAAGCACCGTCCCCCGTTTCACTACTACAGTTTGCCCGATTTCCTCATCAGCTAAAAAACGCGCAATCCGAGCTCCATAGGAAATATCTTCCCACTCCCGGGGCGATGGGTCTCTTCCCGCTATTTTTCCCGGAGGAGTGAGATACTCTTCTAAGAAAAAAAGAGGGGGGACTATCTCGACTACTTCTTGCAGTTTTTCTACCACCACCTGCAAAAGAGCCTGGTCTTGCCATTTAGAAATAGAAGAAAATAGCCCTTTCAGTTCTCCATGAAGCAGGTCTTCTTCAAAAACTAAATCCTTAGGTATTTTACCCGCCAGACACAGATGGGTTATCTCTTCCTGCTCTATAATTTCTAATACCTGAGCCAAAGATAAACCATCCATCCACAAGTCAGGCTTTAGCTCTCGAGGAAGGGAAAAAAGAGGAGAACTTAAAATCAGGACCTCTCCTTCTTGTTTAGCTTTTTTATAAACCAGCAGGGGAATTTTCCCCTCACCAGCTAAGAGAAGCATTTTCTTCATCAGCATTTTTCCCCCTTCCTTTCACCCACCGTGCCACTCCTCTTTTGCTTTTTTCCCAGAAACCGACAATTTCTTCTACTAACTGAGGGTCAAAATCACCCTTTTTTAGCTCCTCCAAAGCTTGAGAACGAGTAAGGTCGCTGTGAAAAATCAAGTGGTAGATCTGGCTAATTTTCTCCCTTTGTTCGGCCTCTATCCCTCTTCTTTTCATCCCCACCACATTTAAACCGAAAATCCGAGCCGGGTGTCCATCGGCCAAGGTATAGGGAGGAATATCCATTACCACTTTGGAAAGGCCTCCCACCATAACTAATTTCCCCAGACGTACAAATTGGTGAACTCCTACCCATCCACTCAAGGTGGCCCAGTCCTCGATTTCCACATAACCGGCCAGGGTGGAATTATTAGCCATGGTAACTCCCTGCCCCAGGCGACAATTATGAGCGACATGACAGTAAGCCATGATAAAACAATCATCACCAATGACGGTGGCGTTGTTCTCTCCAGTAGCCCGATGAACAGTTACAAATTCCCGAAGAGTAGTCCTTTCTCCAATTACCACTTGAGTTTCTTCTCCCTGGTAAGATAGGTCTTGAGGAGGAGCACCCACAACTACATGATGGCCAATGTTACAGCAAGAACCAATTTCTACTCTGCCCTCTATAACCGTAAAAGCACCAATTTTAGTATGATCACCAACTACTATTTTCCCTTGTAAGATAGAGTAAGGACCAACTTCTACCCCTTCTCCGAGCACTACTTCTCGGTCAATTCTAGCCGTAGAATCAATTTTCACCATTTATCTCCTGCTATTATTTTTTTTACCATTTCCCGATTCAAGGTATGACCGGAACGAATACCTATAAAATGTCCCTTAACTCTTTTACCTATGAGCATTAAGTCTCCCATCATATCCAGAATTTTATGTCCGGCAGCCTCTTCGGGAAAACGCAAGGGAATAGAGCTTCGCCCCTCTCCGTCAAGAACAAAGGCAGCTTCTCTTACTCCCTGCCCCCACCCTTTCTCTAAAATTTCTTCCACTTCCCAGGAAAAGGCAAAGGTACGAGCACAAAGAAGCTTTCCGAAATCGTCACTCTCAGAAAACTCCATACTCTGAGAAAAACAGCAACTATCTCCCCCATCTAGAAAATACCAGGTCCGAAATTTCCGGGCAGGAAAAGCAAAAATGTAACTGCGATCCTCTCCCACTTTAAAACTATTCTTCAAAACCACATACTCCCGGAAAGAGCGCTGAGTCTGAAAACCAATTTCTTGAAAAATATCAAACCAGAAAATAGAGCTTCCATCGCCTCCGGGGAGTTCCTCCCCTTCCACCACCACTTCTAAATTATCTAATTCACTTCCCCAGCAAGCAGCTAAAAAATGCTCCACGGTAGATACTTGCTTTCCATCTCTTTGGAGAGTGGTACAACGGGGAGTATCTTTCACATACTCAATGGTAGCAGGAATGACTGTTTCTCCAGCTCGAAAGAAAATGCCGCTGTTTTCCGAAGCAGGAAGAAGAGTGGCCTTTACCAATTTCCCACTATGTAGACCCCGGCCCTCGAAAGTATAAGAAGAGGCTAGCGTCTTTTGTCTCGCTAACGCGCTCATTTTTTAATCTGCTGTACCATATCTTCCAAATTTTTCACCCTTTCCCAGAGCTGGGAAAGCTTTCTAACCAGGGCTCTTTCCTTTAATTCTTTTTTGTGTTCCTGAGCGGGAAAGCCAGAAACAGTCACACCATCAGGAATATCAGTTGCTACTCCTGCCCGGGCAGCCATCTGCACCCCTTTACCTATACGGCGATGGTCTATTACTCCGCTCTGAGCTCCCATCACCACTCCATCTCCTATTTCTACACTTCCCGCCACCCCCGATTGAGCCACTATCACTACATTTCTACCTATCTTCACGTTATGAGCAATCATAACCAGATTATCAATTTTAGAACCAGCACCAATTTTAGTTGTCCCCAGAGTAGCCCGATCCACAGTAGAGTTGGCACCTATTTCTACATCGTCTTCTACCACTACCTTTCCTACCTGAGGGATTTTATAATAACTGTCCCCCACCTTCTCATAACCAAAGCCATCCGCTCCTATTACCACTCCACTGTGAAGAATCACTCGATTCCCAATCCAGCAATTTTCTCTTACCACTACCTGGGGGTAAAAAATACATTCTTTACCCACCTGGACACCTTTCCCCAGGTAAACCTGGGGAAAGATAATGGTATCGTCCCCTATAACCACACCTTCTTCTATCACGGCAAAAGGACCCACCGAAACATTTTCACCCACGGAAGCTTGAGGATGAACAAAAGCTTGAGGGTGAACTCCTCTTGGAAAACAATAAGAAGGGAAAAAACAAGGAACTAATTTAGAGAAAGCATAACGGGGATTGTCTACCAATATCACATTTTTACCTATCAGCTTATCTTCCATCCCCGGCTTAGTTATCACCGCCTTAGCAGGAGAAGAAAGCACTTTCTCTAAATAAGGAAGGTGATAAAAAAGAATTAAATCATCCTCCTGCGCCTCTTCTGGTTCCTTTATTCCTTTTACCTCCCAGTGGGGGTCGCCTATTAAGCTCCCCCCCACCAATTCGGCAATCTCCTTCAGCTTCAAAGCTTTCTACTCCCCTGAAGCAGCAGCTATATTTTTAATTTCTTCTATCACCTGGTCGGTAATATCTAATCCTCCATAGAGAACAAGGGGCATTTCTAGCAGTTCATTTTGAGAAACAGGGATACGCAACTCGCTTCGGATGACCAGAGTTAGTTTTTGAGATTCAGCTACTTTTTTAATTGCCGCAATCACATCACCATACCTCTTATTCACCAGGTCCTG
This sequence comes from Candidatus Atribacteria bacterium, assembly GCA_029549715.1. Classification (GTDB taxonomy): domain Bacteria; phylum Atribacterota; class Atribacteria; order Atribacterales; family Caldatribacteriaceae; genus Sordicultor. The sequence continues at coordinate 24,530 of JAKPIQ010000193.1, forward strand.
GCGCTCTTTTAAAATTTGATCTCTAACCGGGGCCCATTCAGCATTCATTTCTTCTTCTAATTTTTGTACTTCTTCCCGTGTTTTCCCTTTTCCTTTTTCGTTCAATTCAGCCTGCCTTTTTTGCATCTCTTCCTGCAGCCTATTTTCCACCTCTAATATCTTCTGAGTACCAGGATGAGCATTGAGAATTTTATTGACATCCACCAAACCCACTACAGGTTCTGCTGCCCAGCCGGGTACAGCAATTACCGTACTTACCACCATTACCAAAATTAACCCGATTAAAAAGTTACTTTTCTTCATTATCGTTCTCCCTTTCTGTGTGCTTCTAGTTCTCTTCAAAAAGTCTGCCCGATACTAAAGTAGGTTTGTCCACCATCTTCTCCAATACCATAGTCCAGCCGTACCGGTCCAATAGGGGTATCAAACCTCACTCCTACCCCATAACCAGTTTTAATATCATCCCAGCCTATATCCTGGGGGAGAGGCCAGGCATATCCCACATCACCAAAAAATACCAGCTGTGTTCCTTCTGAAACCTCCCACCGGTACTCCAGGTTGAAAACCAGCATTTTATCTCCTTCAAACTCAAATAAGTCATAACCTCGCAGAGTGCTAACTCCTCCTACTGAAAATTTCTCATAATCAGGCAACTCTGTATCCGCTATTCCTCCTAAAAAACGCAAAGCCAGAACTGTATCTTCTCCCGTCTCGATGAAATTTCTTACATCCAAAATATACTTATTATAATCATGGTCGCCTCCCAAAAACCCTCCGGCCAGCTCTGCCTGCAAAATTCCATACCACCCCTGGTGGGGATTATCTATCACATCCCGGGTATCATAAAACACCATAGGAGTTAAAGAATTAGTTTTCCCTCCTCCATCGGGGGGGGTACCCTCTAAAACACTAATATTCACATCTTCAGATTTATAGCGAAGCCGCCATCCCCAGTCCTCTTCTATTTTTCCCCCTAAAGTAACATATCCTCCTATTCTTTCTTCTTCATACCTTCCTACTACTTCATGATTGGCCCACTCTCTTCTCTCCTCTATCTGGTCATATAGAGCCAGGTTAAAATAAAGGGGCTCATTAAAGAGCCAGGGTTCTTCAAACAAGAAACGATAAAGAGTGCGAACCCCATATTCATACCTTAACTCCACTCGCTGGGCATTGCCTCCTAAGTTAGATTCCTGATAACGAATGTAACCTAACCAGCCTCTTTCAGTATTATAACCTACTCCCAATCCTGCCTCACCGGTAAGCTTTTCCTGTACTGTAACTTTTACCACCACGTGGTCTCGATCGCTACCGGGCTCCAGTTTCATAGATACATCCTCAAAAAAGCCCAGGTTATAAATGGCTCTCAAGCTCTCCTGGATTTTAGAAAAGTCAAAAACCAGAGGAGGCTCAAAAGTCAATTCTCGACGCAAAACATACTCTTTGGTTTTCTCCAACCCTTCAAACTCTATCGCTTCCACTATTCCCTCTTTAATGGTAAAACTTATAATTCCTTCTTCACTGAAATTAATTTCTTCTACCGCAGTAATTAAAAAACCATTGTCGCTATAAAGCGCCCTTATTCGGTCCAGATCGTGTTGAAATATCTTCCAATTCATAACCTGACCGGGAGACAGAATCATAACTTTCCTAATTTCATCATCACTCAAGGCACTGTTACCAGAAATGCGAATTTCCTTAATTCGGGGAAATTCCTGTACCTTAAAAATTAGCTCTATACCATCAGGGTATTCCTTAGTTTCTGCCCACACTTTGGAAAAGTATCCCAAGTCATAAATGGCTTTAACGTCTGCCTGTACTTTTTCAGGATTGTAAGGTTCCTTAAGAGAGGTAGATACCGCAGATAAAATCAATTGGGTATTAACATTTTCATTGCCTTCTACCCGGATAGCTACTACTGGTGGAGAAACAGTTTGAGCATAAACTGCTCCCCCCATTCCCAACACCAGCAACAATACCAGCCCCCGAAATAACCTCTTAGTTTTCTTATGAATCAACTCCGAACCCTCCCTACCGTCAAAATTTAGTATTAAATTCTAACATCCAGTTAATTTCTCCCTCAGTATTTCCTTCCATTTTTAAGGACCATTCTTTATCAAAATTTATCTTAAAATCCCAGGTAGAATTTTCCCCACTACTCAAATCTTGAGTATAACCTATAAAATAATTTTCACCAATACCCTTTTCCCATCTTACCCCGTAAAAGTTAGAATTTTCTGAACCAGGAAATTTTATCTCTATTCCATCAAAAAATCCACTCCCCGGGGAAAAATCTTCTCCTAACAAAAATTGCCCCAGCTTCCAGATAATAGGCTGCCAGTTAAGACTATCCAGAGAAAGATAAGCATCTTTTTCTCCCAAAAAAAGCAAAGAAAGGATCTCTTCCTCCTTTAGGGAAGGTTCCGATTTCAAAGTTAACCGATAACTATCCACAGGACCCCTAGCTTCTAAATAAATATGGTATCCCCCTATCTTTTCTTCTCCCTGCAAATCCAATTGAGGATTCCACCCATAAAGAGGACTAAAAGTTATGGATCCGGTAAGGGGAATTTCCCTCAACACTAAATTATAGCTTCCTTTCACCACTTCCAGCCTACCTTCCCCGCTTATTTTTCCACTTTCCCCTTCAATTTTGAGCCTTCCTTCCATTTCCAAATCCAAAAAGCGAGTTTTTACTTTCATCTTATTACCAGTATAAAGGGTGAGTTCCAAAGAAAGGGGCAAGCCTTTTAACTTTTCTTCCAGTTGAGAAAGTGAAGAAAAATAGTCTTCAGTATCCTCTCCCTTAGTAAAATCTCCCCACCCGTCAAAAATTTTTGCTTCCCCCTCCAGGTTTATCTTCCCCTCACAAACTCTAACTATCATATCACTCTCAATTCTGGAAAGCCCAATATTTTCCCCTGGTATTTCTAATGGTCCTCCTCCGGAAAGATAAATTTCACAATGGAGAGGAGAAACAACTCCCCTCATCGCCCAGTTAAGGCCAGCAATTTGCAGGTTGCCACTCACAAGCTGAATTTCTTCTCCGTTTATTATTCCCTGTACCCCGCTAAAGCAAGCATACTTTTCCCCTTCTTGCCCCATATTGCCCTCTCCTTGTAGCTCTCCTTGCCAGAGAGGCTCCTCTACACTGCCAGCAAGAGAGATATTAGCTTCTCCTTTTAATTGTAGCACTCCATAAGGAGAAATGGAAAAGGAGCGATTTACTCTCCCTTTTATTTCTCCCTCCACAGTTTTTCCCCTCAGCTTTAAATTCCCTCCTACCTCCAGGCCTCCCTTTAATTCCTGGAAAAACAATTCATCAATAATCAAATCCTCCCCATCGTAGCTCCCCTCCAGCTTCCCTTGAAAATGGAAATCCTGCATGGTTACAGAAAAATTTTCGGAGTGAAAAAACCACTGATTTCTCTGAGTATCCAGGTCAATCACTATATCGGTAATCCCCGTAATAGGATAGGAGGAAACCTTCCTCGTCAGTTGCTCTAAGTTTATCTCCCTGACTTCCACCCTCCCTTCCTCCAGAAGACGAGGGTCTAAATAGTCGCTAAAACGCGAAGCCTGGCCTTCCTGAGGAAGAGAAGCTCGGCCCCCAAGCAAGAGATGAAAATAATTCCCCCACGGCTCTCCTTGCCAGAAAAAATTCTTACCCTCACCTTCTAAAAGAAAAGCAACTTTTTCCCAGGGACCACAGAGGGAGAGAACAACCCTTTCCAAATTTCCCTCTACATCCCAGTAAGAAGGTATTTCCAAATTTTGAATCTCTCCTTGAAGATTAACCTCCCGGTAAGGGATAACTTTGCCTTGTAAAGAAAGGTAACCATCTCCCCAATCACAGGAAAAATCTTCCACCTCTATCTCTCCTTTTTCGACCTTTCCCGCTAAAGAGAGTTTCTCACCCTCCATTTCTCCTATCTTCCAGGAAGAAGAAAAAAGGGAAAGAGATAAGTCCTCTCCTTTTGCCTTTATATTTCCTCCCAATACCAATTCTATTTTTTCATCCCCCCACCACTGAGAAACAGGATAATTGTTTATTCCTACCTCTCCTTCCAACTCTTCTCCTGCTTTTCTTAAATCTCCCCAGATTATTCCCTCTCCCTGCCGGAGTGATAAATCACGAACCATTAAAACAGGAGGAGAGAACTCAATCTCCCCCTTTTCTATGGTGCCCAGACACCAATCTTCCCAGAATAGTTCTCCTTCTTTCAGGGAGAGGAAAATTAATCCATCCTCTTCTCTTTTCCACTCCCCAGAAACCCAACCCTCCAGAGGGAAGGCCGTCCCTTCTGTGAGCTGCTCCACTTTTATGTTTTGGAAATTACCCTGGAGAGAAAGGTGGTCCTGTGATCCTCGTCCAGAAAAAGTTATGTTTCCCTCTCCCCACTCTCCTTCACCCTCCAACACTATTTCTCCGCCTTTTCCCACTTTTATGTTCACTCGAGGATCATTCACCAAAAAATCACTCCACCGGAGGTAGCTACCCTCCCAAGTTAGATGACCTTCCCACTCCTCTCCTTTCCCTCCCATAACTCCTTGAAAAATTCCCTCTCCTTCTAATTCCGAAAACATATCCAATTTTACCGCAGCAGGGGGTATAGTAACTATAGCTCTTCCTTCTTCCCCCGAAACTACAGCCTGTATCTTCCCCTCTCCCTTCACTCCCCCCAAAGTAAACCCGGGTTGGATATTCAAAACTACAACCCTCTCCTCACCAAGAGAAACTTCACCCGCTATGCTTGTTTCTTTTCCCCAGAGAGAAAATTCCCCCTCTCCCAGAAGAGAAGTGGTATCTATACTCCCTCTTATTTCCAGAGAATTTTTTTCTTCACCCCAATAGATATCACTTCTTCCCTCCAGAGAAACAAGATGACTACTTATTTCCCCCTCACCCTGGAAAAGACACCTGTTTTCTTTCATATCCCATAACTCAAGAGGAGAAAAGACCATATCTTCCTCGGTAAAAGAGAGAGTAGTTGTAAAGCTTAAGTCATAAGGGGAGGAAACTTCCCCTTCTACTTTACCGTCTTTCATATCCCAGAGTATTTCCCCCTGAAAGAGTAAGTTACTTGATGCCAGGTCAAAGTTAAAGGAGAGGCTATCTCTCTCCCAGAAAACGCCCTCCACTTTTCCAGAGGGAAGAGAAATTCCCCAAGAGAGTTTACCCTCTCTATCCTTTTTTAAATAAGCCTCCTCCCCAGAAAACTGAAGCGATTTTATTTTTTTGATTTTTATCTCTCCGGGGGGGAGAAAAGAAAGAGAAAGGTAAGGTAAATTGCGAAGAGAGCTCTGAGAGGAAGATATTTCCACTTCCTCTAAGAGCAAACGAAAGGCTTCTTCAGAAGGCGAAGCATCAAAGAAAAAACGCCAGTTCCATTGTAAAATAGCTTTAGAGACAAAAAAGGAGAGGTCTTTTCCTCTCCCCCTAATTCCCTGCACCCGAAGCTGGTTGGGAAAGCGGAAAGCAAATGCCTCTACATCTATTTCGCCTTCCACTTTTTTCTCCAGTTCAGAAGTAACCCAGGTGGTAAAGTAATCAACTACTCTTTTTTGACCATAAAACCAGATAAGACCCAGAGTTAAAAAAAAACAAACCCCCCAAACAGCCACTTTTTCAACTTATCTAATCCACACTTTCTGAGAGGAACTTCCTTCCAAAATTAAAGGAAGACTGACCCACTGGGTAAAATAAACTCTTTCATCCGGGGGAGAAGAACCTGCTTTACTGGATATCTCAACTATTAAGCCTTCGCTGTGAACAGTTTCCAATTGTTGTTGTAGATAATCACCAAAAAAAGGAGAGAAACTTATCCCTTCCCTGCCAGCGTCCAATCCCAGATTACCATCGCTTTTACCTCTCACGGTAATTTCTGCTGTACCAGGCAGAAAATCTGCTGGCACCAGAAAAGAAAAGCTAGCCACTCTCTCCCCTTCCCGCCACAGAAATAAATTTATCTTCCCTTCTGCTTCCTCGCCTCTTTCCACAACCTTGGGTAAATCTAAAGAGATAAGCCAGGCATGCTGGACACCAGAGGCTATGTCTATTTCCATATCCAGCTGAGCTAAGTTTATTTCCCGATAAGGATTTCTCAAAACAATTTTGAGTACTTCTCCTAAGCCACCAGAGGTAGTGCTGGCAATATCTGTATCACTCACCCAAAAATACTCTTCTTGCCAGGAAAAATCTTCTCCCTCCAGCTTGAGCTTAACATTCGCACTGCCCGACGCCTGAGAGTCTATACTCCGGTCCATAGCGTCTAAAACCAGCCCCGGCAGTATATCTACTAAAATATCTTCATCCCTCGCTACTTCAAAATTATATTCTCTTTCTTCTCCTCCATTTCTAACTTTAATTATAATTTTACTTACCTCAGGCATTACCCCTATTTTGCCCGCTACTCCGGCACTTCGATCCTGATCAATAATCCCCACCTCTTCTATCACTGTTCCCACTTTAAAGGGAAGATCCATTCCTTGTAAGCTGAAGTTCACATAAACTGAAGAGAGAAAATAATTCGCCTCTCCCCGATGTAAAAAGGGATGCCCTAAAGCTAATATCCGATCACCATCGCGCAAGGTAAGGGTTCCAATACTCATTATCTCAGCATCACCCCTCACCAGCTGGATTCCAATGGCACTTCCCGGTTGCAAAGAATAGTTCTCCGAAGCTCTTGTTCCCCCCCACGAAAGTCGAGGAATGGTGAAAATCTCCTGGAGATAGAAGCGCTTCCTCAGTTGGTTGGCTACTTCTCCACTGGCTCTTTCTCCCAAACCCACAACGAAAACAGTTGACCCAGGGGTAAGAGCAAAAGAGGTAGTTTCTTCTTCCTGGATAGATTCTTTCTCCCACAAAGAGAGCATAGCTTCTATAGGAGTTACTACTCCCACCAGATTATCTTTAGTTTCCCAGCTGTAAGAAAGAGCCCCGGCTATTTTACCCCTGATAAAAACTGGAGAACCGCTCATCCCTGCCGATATTCCGCCCATCTCTTTAAGTTTTTTGTCCACTACCTTAACCACAAAATAACTTTCTTCTACTTTATTTCCTTCTACCACGTCTATTACTTCTAATCGAAAATCTTCAACTTTAGTACCATAGAAAACGGTTTTACCTACTGCCTTCATACCTCGCTGAATGTCGGAAAAAGGGAAGTAAGAAATAGCGGCGCTTTCTCCCCAAGAAGAAGGAAACCCCACCAGAAAAAAGGTCAAAATTAGAACAAACCAGCGTTGCTTTTCAAGCCCACCAATCAATCTTGATTACTTCTCCCTTTTGGTATAAATGAATCCATTTCTTAACAATTTCAAGTAATCCAATACCTTACCTGCCCCCAGAGCTACGCAGGAAATAGGATTTTCTGCTACATATACCGGAGTGCCCAGGGCTTTAGCGAGCATCTCATCTACCCCTCGTAGCAGAGACCCTCCTCCGGTCAAACAAATACCCTTCTCTCCAATATCAGCAGCTATCTCCGGAGGTGTTTTCTCCAGCACCGACCGGGATGCTTCCACTATGTAGGAAAGTTGCTCGCTCAAACATTTATATATTTCCGAAGAAGTAATGGAAATCTCTCGAGGTAGGCCAGAGACCAAATCTCTTCCTTTAACCCTGAGAGTTTTTTCTTCCTTAGGAGGAACCGCCCAGCCGATTTCGATTTTAATAGTTTCCGCCGTCTTTTCTCCTATCAGAAGGTTAAATTTCTTTCGCAAATGTCTGGCTATCGCTTCGTCTATTTGGTCTCCAGCCACTCTCACTGTCTGACTGACCACTATTCCCCCCAGGGAAAGAACGGCAACATCGGTGGTTCCTCCCCCGATATCAATTACCATGCTTCCCGAAGGACCGGTGATATCTATGCCTGCTCCCAGAGCAGCAGCCATGGGTTCTTCTATAAGGTAAGCCTTTCTTACCCCTGCCCGATAAGCAGCATCTAATACCGCTCTTTTCTCTACTCCCGTTCCTCCTGAGGGAATACATATCACCACATCAGGTTTAAAAAGGCTCTTACCGCATACCTGCTGAATAAAATAAGTTAGCATCCGGCGGGTGATTTCATAATCGCTGATCACTCCATCCCGAAGAGGACGATGAGCTACTATATACTCGGGAGTTTTACCAATCATCTCCCAAGCTTCTCTACCAATAGCCAGAATTTCATTAGTATTTTTAGATACAGCCACTACCGAGGGCTCATTCAGAACTATACCCTTTCCATAAACGTAAATCAAAGTGGTAGCAGTACCCAGATCAATTCCCAATCTTTTAGCCAGCATAAACATTCCTCCCGTTATTCATTACATCTATCTATGGAAGCCCCCAAAGAGCGAAGCTTGGTTTCCAAATTTTCGTAACCCCGGTCGATATGGGAAACACCATATACCTCGGTTTCTCCCTCCGCCGCTAAACCAGCCAGAACCAGAGCTGCTCCAGCTCGAAGGTCAGGAGCAGTAACCTTAGTTCCAGCCAGCCCTTCTACTCCAGTAACCACTGCGCTTCTTCCTTCCACGCGTATTTTAGCTCCCATTCTTTCCAATTCTCCCACATGAGCAAAACGACTTTCAAAAACTGTTTCAGTAATCACGCTTACTCCTTCAGCCAAAGAAAGGAGAGCCATAAACTGGGCTTGCATATCGGTGGGGAAACCAGGATAAGGCATAGTCTTAATATTGGTAGCCTTTGGTCTACCCTCCAGAGCCACAAAGATAGTATCTTCTCCTTCCCTTTCTACCACCGCTCCGATTTCCTCTAATTTAGTAATTACCGAACGAAGAGAAGAATACTCTACTCCCTTTATCCGCACCTGACCTCCGGTAATGGCTGCAGCCACACAGAAAGTACCTGCCTCGATTCTATCGTTAATGATGGTATATTCACACCCCTGCAGTTTTTTAGTGCCCCTCACTACTATAGTATTAGTGCCCGCTCCTTCGATTTGTGCTCCCATCAAGGAAATGAAATTGGCTAAATCTACCACTTCTGGCTCGCAAGCTGCATTAGATATGATGGTCTCCCCCTCAATGGTAGAAGCCAGCATCATAACGTTTTCTGTGGCTCCCACACTAGGAAAATCGAAGTAAACTTCTCCCCCATGGAGCTGAGAAGCCCAGGCCTCTATATAACCAGAATGCATGGATATTTCCACTCCCAAATGGTTAAAACCTTTAAGATGAAGGTCAATGGGGCGAGAGCCAATGGCACATCCCCCCGGAAGAGGTACTTGAGCTCGACCTCGGCGAGCAATGAGAGGACCGGTCACCAAAAAAGAAGCTCTCATTTTACGAATTAACTCATAAGGAGCTTCAATTATGTTGGACAAATTCGGGGAAATTCGGTAATCATGCTCCCCTACCTTATCTACTTTGCACCCTATGCTCTCTAAAACCGAGAGCATAGTAACCACATCTAAAAGATTAGGAACATTTCTAATCAAAGAAGGAGAGTCAGCTAATAAAGTAGCAGCCAAGATAGGTAGGGCTGCGTTCTTGGCTCCTCCTACCTGTACTTCTCCCTGTAAAGGCTGTAAACCTCGGACTATGAATTTGCTCAATCGTTTTCTCTCTTTCTCCACTAGAACTTTAAACTCATTTCAGACACCAATGTTAAATCTTCTCTTGTATTATAGCTGATTTTTTTAATACCTACATCAAGGAATTTTTAAAAAATTTTCTCCGACATAATCAAGAAGCATTGGAGGAAGAAGTCTTCTGAGTAGGAAACTCAAATTCTACTTTTCCTCCCTCTTGGAGAACAAGATAAGCAGAAAACTTTCTGCCCTTGCGAGACTTGAAACCATAAAGTTTATCAGTCCTTCCAGTAGTAATTAATTTATGCGCTTCTTGACGATTGATAAACCTCCCTGCTATCTTTTTCCAGATGGTAAACGGGCAGCCTTCTTTCCACCGGGAACAACTAAAAGATTTGCGATTTTCATAAACCGGAGCTCCGCAAAGAGGACAGTCCCCCACAGGTAAGATCATTTTCTCTCTTTCTCCCTGGTCTTTCATGCTTTTGACTTTTTCTACCATCTCTACTGTAAATTCTTTTATTTCCTCCATAAAGGTGTCCCGAGAGAACTTGCCTTTCTCAATCTGGTTGAGTTTCTTTTCCCACTCCCCGGTGAGCTGGGGGGACGATAATTCAGAAATTGGGATATTTTCTATCAAAGTTATCAATTCTTTCCCTTTGGGAGTAGGTATAAGAGTTTTACCATCTCTTTCCACATAACCTACTTCAATTAACCTCTCAATTATAGCCGCCCGGGTAGCGGGAGTGCCAATACCGCTCTCTTTCAATATCTCCTGGAGCTCTTCGTCCTCTACAAACCGGCCTGCTCCTTCCATAGCTGACAAGAGAGTGGCCTCGGTGTAGCGAGGAGGAGCTTTGGTTTCTTTTTCTTCCATCCACACTTTTTCTGTCTTTACCACAGTTCCTTTTTCCACTGCCGGTAAAAACTCTTCCCCTTCTCTTTCTCCATAAATCGCCCTCCAGCCTGCCTCTACAAGAGCTTTAGATTTGCTGACAAATTTCTCACCCTCTACCACAGTTTTGATACTACGATGCACCCACACTGCTTCGGGATAAAAAGAAGCAATAAATCTCTTTACAATTAAATCCATAACTCTTCTATCATTTTCACTTAACCTTTCCCAATCGATTTTTTCTCCAGTAGGGATAATAGCATGGTGGTCAGAGACTTTGCTTTCATCAAACACTCTTTTATCCTTCAGGACCTTCTTGGGAGAGAGGTCTCTGTTTACCCATTCTGCAAAACCACACTCTGCCAACATATGCCAGCACTCCTCCACCTGGGAAATCAAATCAGGAGAAAGATACCGAGAGTCAGTACGGGGATAAGTTATTAATTTATGACGCTCATAAAGTCTCTGGGCACTATCCAGAGTACGTTTAGCCGAATAACCAAAGAGTTTGTTGGCATCTCTTTGTAACTCGGTAAGGTTATAGAGAAGAGGATGGGGCTCTTTAACCTTACGTTCCTTGTATTCAGCTACTTCACCCTCTTGGCCTTTAACTTTATCTATTATCGATTGGGCTTTCTCTTTTTCCCAGACCCGGTCCTCTTTCTCTTCCCACTTTCCCAGGTAAGAGCCAGCAGGAGAAGAAAATTCAGCGAATATTTCCCAGTAAGGAAGAGGAACAAAGTTCTCTATTTCTCTTTCTCTTTGAACCAAAATAGCCAAAGTGGGGGTTTGCACTCTCCCCACTGAAAGGAGAGTTTTGTAGCGAGCAGTAAATACTCGAGTGCCATTAATTCCTACCAACCAATCTCCTTCTGAGCGACATTTAGCTGCCTGAGCCAAAAGTTCATAATCATCTCCCGGTTTAAGACGAGAAAAAGCCTCTCTTATGGCTTCTTGAGTCATAGAAGAAAGCCACAGGCGGTAAACTGGTTTGTCGCCTGCTAAAAATTCATAAATATAGCGGAAAATCAACTCCCCCTCTCTACCTGCATCACAAGCATTTATTATCATTTCTACTTCTTCAGAATTAATGAGCTTTTTGATAACCTTTAATCTATCTTCTGCCCCTTCCATGGCTTTTAGCTTAAATTCCTCTGGTATAACCGGTAAAAGAGCTAAGCGCCACATTTTAAATTTATTATCGTAATCTTCTGGTTCAGCTAAAGTTACTAAGTGTCCCACTGCCCAGGTAACAATGCAATCTTCGCTTTCCCAGTATTTTTCCTTTTTCTTCATTCCCCCCAGCGCACGAGCTATGTCCTGGGCTACACTGGGTTTTTCAGTAATAATTAATTTTTTACCCACTACTACTTTCACATCCTTTACTCAACTTTTTCTTTCCCTCCTGTGGGTCGACGATGAGGAGCATAAGGAGTAGGAACATACTCCACCGAAGGCCGCTGCTGTGGTGGTTGGGGATAAAGGTCCATAAGCTGGTAAATCTCATCTGGTAAGCCCTCTTTTGCCGGAAGGCCTAATTCTTGCGCCATTTCCAAAGTAATGGGAAAATCATGGGTCCATCGACCTTCAGACAAAATCGTGGCTAATTCCTGCGCCTTCTCCTCGGGTAGACGCTCATCAACCAGATTTAAAATCACCTGATAAACCTGATTAATAGCTTTGCGGGCAAGGTCACCTAAAATCAAGGTTTGGTCGTCCCGGTTAGGATTAGGCTCTTCCAGAGCTTTCAAAATTGAGGCCGCCGGATACTGAGCCTGAGCTGTACCTATTTGAGGGTCCACAGGTCCCAAAACAGCGTTGGGATCCATAACTATTTCATCCGCTGCCAAAGCAATGAGTGTTCCCCCCGACATAGCATAATGAGGAACAAATACCGTAACTTTAGCCGGGTGTCTTTTTATAGCACAAGCAATTTGTTGAGCAGCGAGCACCAATCCTCCGGGGGTGTGGAGAATCAAATCAATGGGCATATCCTTGGGAGTGAGGTGAATGGCTCGCAATATTTTTTCTGAATCCTCAATATTAATGTAGCGCGCTATAGGTAAGCCTAAAAAATTAACCGATTCTTGCCTGTGAATCATAGCAATTACCCGCGACCTTCTTTTCCTCTCCAAACTCTTAATTGCTGCCATTCTTTGCTGCTCAATCATCTTTTTTTGCATAGCAGGCAAGTAGATACTAAAAAGAAGGATGAGGAAAATTATATTCCAGAACATATTTTTAGACCTCCTTCATATCAAAACTTATTATATAAAGCAATATCACGATATTTTATTCTTCCCTGTTCAAAAATATCTCCCCCTTGAGTATCATAGGCTACTACAAGAGGGAACTGCTTCACCTTCAGACGCAAAAGAGCCTGGGCTCCCAAATCCTGGTAAGCCAGTATTTCCTTTTCCACTACAAAGGTGGAAAGATAAGCCCCTGCTCCTCCACAGGCCAACAAATAAACCGCTCCATATTTTTCTAAAAGTTCCTTTACTTCCTCTTTTCTCTCCCCTTTACCAATGGTAGCCCGCAACCCTCTTTGCAAAAAATATTCCAGATATTTGTCCATTCGGCTACTGGTGGTGGGACCAATCGATCCTATTATTTCTCCCCGGCGAGCAGGAGTAGGACCAGCGTAGTAAATAACCGATCCGGAAAGAGAAAAGGGGAGTTCTTTTCCCGCTTCCAGGTCCTCTATCAGGCGCTGATGAGTCAAATCCCGGGCTGCGTAGATCACTCCGTTGAGATAAATTTTATCACCTGCTCGTAAAGGCTTGACTTCTTCCACCGAAAGGGGAGTTTTTAAAATTATTTCTTTCCTTTCCTCCATTTTCTCACCATTCTAAGGTTCTCTGACGAAAAACATGACAACTACATACCAAACCCACTGGAAAGCTGGCTATATGACAGGGATAGGTTTCTATTCTAACTTCCAGACAGGTAGTTCTCCCTCCCACTCCTTGAGGACCGATCCCCAAACGGTTGATATCTTCCCGCCACTTCTCTTCCAATTCCCGATAGCGAGGGTCAGGGTTGGCCTCTCCCAGGGGACGAGATAAAGCTCGAGAGGCAAGGTAAAGGGCATACGGAGCATTGCCTCCTATTCCCACTCCCACCACAAGGGGAGGACAGGCTTGCCCTCCTTTTTTATCTAATTCCCTGAGGATAAATCTTTCCACCTCTTCTGGTTTACTACCTGGCTCTAAAATTCCCAGAGAGCTAATATTATCACATCCTCCGCCTTTAACCAGAAGATCTATGCGAAGTCCGTCTCCCTCCTGTAGCTCAAAGAAATAAACTCCGGGGGTATTATCCCCGGTATTTTTACCCCAAAAAGGGTCCGATATTATGGACTTTCGAAAGTAGTTGTTCTTATAAGCTCTTCTTATAGCTTCATCCAGTGCCTGGCGCAAACTTCCTCCTTTAATTCTTACCTCTTCTCCTTTTTCTACTTTGGCCATTACCATACCTGTATCCTGGCACAGGGGAAGACGCCGTTCTTCTGCCACCACATAGTTTTCCATTATCTGGGATAGCATTTCCTGCCCTAAATCGTTATCCTCCTTTGCCAGAACCTCTAACATTTTCTCTCTCAGTAGCTGGGAACTAATGATATTTATCTCTTGTAGCGCTCTTTCCACTTCCTGTACTATTTCCTGAAATTCTAATTCTTTCATCCTCTGCTTCCTCTTCGTAGTTTAATTTTTAAAACCACCCCGGCTCTGCTTTAATCCTCTCGTTTTGGTCCTTTATACTTCTTTATTAATATACTTATTATACTTATCGTAAATCTCCCCTATTTTCTCCCTGACCTCTTCCCAGAGGGAAAGCTCCGAGACCCAGGAATCTTCCCGAGCTTCCCGGGATTTTTAGCTTCAAGAATAACTGGAGCTCCTTCGGGAAACATGAGAACTCTCCCTTCCCCCTCCGGGTTTTTAGAAATTATAGAACAAGATAAATTCACTCCCAAAAAGGTCAAAGATATCAGTAATTCCCCATCACTTAAAATTCATTTAATACTTTGTAAAGCATTCTTATTTCAGGAGTAGGGGAGATAATTGTCTCCCCTACGGAGTTACCAAGTAAATAATCCTTTATTCTTCCAAAACACCAATAGCTCGAGGCTCCCGGATGAGAGGAACTAGGGTTTCAGAAATATTGAACACCAGATTCCCTTCCTCAGGCCCGATAAATCCTATAGTCATGTCCTGGCCTACCACTAAACAAGCATAAATTCTATTGGCATCCAATATTACTCCTCCTTTTTTGAGGAAGGAAGCCTTCACCACTCCGTCTCCCACCATCCCCTTCAGGTGCTCCAGTTCCGTTTTAGCTCCCTGATGATAAATTCGCAAAAGGAGATTGTAGCGCTGCGGTGCTAAAGCCAGAGTATAAGGGCCATGAAACCCTGCCTCATCAAGGAGAGTGATAGCTTGAATGATATCAGTCGCTGCCTGGCCTACCTCTTCCCAGGAAGATAATTTTATCTTTTGACTTTCCTCCCCAGTCAAAAGACCAGGAATGCCTTTCAGTCCTTGAAAAATAATCTCATCTTCCCGACAAGCACATTCCCGGGTAGCTTCAACAAGAGGTGTTAAATCTATAGCCGTCCCTTCTCGCTCATAATTAGCTAAATCTACCTTTCTCAACTGGAAAGATTTCTGAATCTCCACTAAAGGAAGAGCCTGGCTCAGCACAACTCCTTCTCCTCCCGAAATATTAGATAAGGGAACGAATTTCAGTCCTAAACCAAAAGGGCCTTCCCAGGGAAGAATCCGCCTTCCCGAAAGACAACTCTTAGCCACTTCCACCATAGTTTTATCTAATAACTCCCACACCGGAGCAGTTAAAGGAGCATCTTCTCGACTCAGATATTTATTAGCCATTCTCGCCCTCCTTTCAGTTTTCTTTGAGAGGTCCCACGGTGGGAAATTCTCCCTCTACAGTTTTTCTCTCCTGATACAGTTCTTCTCGCATCTCCTCCACCTCTTGTTTCCCCTCCGCCAGGAACTGGTTTTCATCCTGAGTAAGAATTTGCAATAAATGTAAAAACTCACCAGCATGAACCCGTTCTTCATCAGCAATGTCGAGGAGAACTTTTTTAGCCAGTGGGTGGTCGGTAGCATCGGCTTGAGCAGTATAAAGATGAATAGCTTCTTCTTCTGCTGCTATACTCAGACGAATAGCCCGGATAAGCTCTGGTAAAGTCATTTTCTTATCAGGAGCTAAACCACTGAAGGGATTTAAAAACTCAGCCATTTTATTACCTCCTTTGAAGCTTTTGATTTATTTTACCATAGCAAAGTTAAATCTTTTTTATCGCCACTTTTTTCTTTATCTTTTCTGCTTCTTTTCTCTACTCCTCCACAGCGCATTTTTTCCAGTTCCCCATACCAGCGAGAAAAGGCGGCCTTCTTCCAGGATAAAAATATTTCCCCCTTCTCCTAATTTTTAGCTCTCTCCATATCACCACTTCCCGAAAATGCTGCAATTAGCGCTATTGTCCAAATTGTCGAAGCAATTGAGAAGTAGACCTCTTACCTATCTCTCTTATTGCTTCTTTCTGGCAGGGAGTATTTTTCCCCAAAGAGGCAAAAAACTGGTTTCTCCCTCGCCGGCTGGAGAAATTTTCCCTGGCCCAACCGCTCGTGTAACCTCGCTGGGAGCTCATTTCCATAACCACATGTCCCCATAGAGTCCAGGCACTCTCCAGAAAATAAGGAGCCAGAGGTCTGAGATAGGGAGAGTCAAAGTCATCAACCAACTTCTGTCCGTAGCGGTTAAGCTCTGTTCCCACAAAAACAGGCATATCTCTTTTTTGTGTCTCTTCTACTATTTCATAGAGTTTGGCCACCTTTATCTTTCTTTCTTCTTCACAAGAGATATTCCAGGCCCGGTCGGGAATGAGAAACAAAGTCTCTATGCCATTAGCCAGACAAAATTCCAGGAGCATTTCTGGATCTCTTTCTCCGCTATTAGTTCCATCCAACCAGGAAAAGGAAGGTATGGCTCCTAACCCCCCAATCAGTTTATTAACTTCTGCTCGAGAGGGGAAATCCCCGCTATCGGGCTTTACATAACCCACTCCCCCGAATTTAATCAGTTTGCTGCGAATAAAATCATAAAAAGTGGCTTTATCCTCGAGGAGCTTTTTAACTTCTTCTTTTCCCAGGCCCAATTTTTCCCCCCAGAACTCTGCTCTCTCTTGCGCAGAAGGAATAACAACTTCACTTTTCAGGGCATAAGCAAGAACTATATGCCTCTCAGTGGGATTACCCGAGGGAGTAAGAGGTAAAACATCTTGTTGGTAGTCAATGCGCACTTTATCTAAGTAAGCATTAACTTTTTCTATTACCTTTTGATTTCTGGCCTGAGCGACTTTTTTCAGATGTAGGAGAATTTGATCTATCTCACTGCCTTTGTCGGGAAGGCGAGTAAAACCGTTACCCATGTAATAGGCCACCCCCGGTTCATGGGGGGAACTGAATTCTTTATCGGGAAACTCAGGAAGATAAATCCGAGTTTCAAGCCCTGAAGAGAATGGTAAACCCACCTCCAGCGCTCCCCGTTGAAACTCAGGCACCGCATCGAGAACATCAAAATCTACACTTCCAGCCATGCTTAAACCAATTTCTTTAGCCTTCCAGACGACGTGAAGAGGGGAATAGCCATAGGCATTAAAGGAAAAGAAGGTGTGAAAATGAAGGTTAACCCGAGGGGAAGGAGGAGGAAAGGTTATCTCCCCTTTGTTCACTTTTTCCACTAACTTAGAAAAGGCATTCCAGCGCTCTTCATAATCAAAACTATCCAGCTTTTCTTCCCAGTATTGAATATCGTCCATAGCTTGCTCCTTTATTTCTATTATTCTTTTTGATAACTACCAAAAACCGGGACGTTTTCTTTACCCATTTTAGCTAACCACTGCTGAAATAAAAACATTAAAACCAGAAATACAGGTATAAAAACCATAGTCAATCGCAAACCAAAAGCCGTCCCCACCACTCCTCCCAGCCAGGGAAACAATAGACTACCCAAACTACTATTAAATAAAACCCAGCTGGAAGCAGTAGAAGTTACTTCCGGAAAAGTAGCAATAGCATAAGAAATAGTGGTAGGTATCAAAGTAGAGAGCATAAAACCAGCCCCAAAAAGCAAAATCAAAGCCCAGGTAGGATGAAAAGGCAAAAACAAAAATAGAGAGGTAAACACTATCCCCCCTAAAGCATTAAGGCGAATGATATTGAGATGCCCGATTTTATCCGAAACTTGAGAAAGGATAAGTCTGCCGAGAAGCAATCCCAACCAGAAATAAGATAGGAAAATGGCTCCTTCTCCTCTTGGTATTCCTCCTTCTTCCAGATAAGAAACTAACCATCCATTTAGAGTATTCACTCCCCCAGCATAAAAAAGAGTAGTGAAACCCATGACCCACAGTACTGGCTGCTTAAATACTCCCCATAATTCCCCGAATTGAGAAGGCTGATTTTTGCGAGGAATAAAGGGAAAGAGAAAAATAACCAAAGTTACCAGAGCAAAAAGAGTTAGTATGTAGTAAAGATTCCGCCAGCCATAGCCCTCTATCACTAAAAAGGAATAAAGACGAGGAGCAGTCAAAGATCCCAGTCCAAAAAAAGCGTGAATGATATTTAAGGTACCGGCTGGTTTTTCAGTAAAGATACTGGTAGCCACAGGGTTAACCATGGCATCAACAAATCCCAACCCCACTCCCATGAGGAGAAAAGAAGCCATCACCAGAGAAAAAGAAGGAAAAAAGGAAATCCCCCCAAAGCCAACCAGAGACAGGAAAATTCCCCATCTCAAAATGGAAACCTGATTGATCATATCTCCTAAAATTCCAGCAATAAAAATAGAGAGTAAATGTCCCAAACCATGGAATAAGAAAACTCTCCCCACCACCGAATAAGGAACCGAAAAGTGCTGAGCCATCTCTGGAATTATCACTCCCATACCCGAAAGACCCAAACCGATCATTATGAGAGCCAGAAAGAAAGGAATTAACAAAAACTGCTTTTTCAATTTTTATCCACCCCTTTGCGCTATTTTTTCCGAGTATCCGTATATTATGGTGCTTTAGGGGCTTATACTCTTCAGAAAGTATAAGCCCTTCCTTATCCAGGCCAAAAAAAACAGAGTTTGCTACGAAAAGTATCTTCTCCGCTTCTAAAAACCCCCTGCCTTTCCGCTCAAATGGGGAGAGATTGAACCACTACCTTTTGACCATCAATCTCCAGTTGCAACTCTAAGTTAATATCAGGATAAAAGAGAGGAGCCTTCACCCGGCAAGTTATTTTCTGACAACCTATACACTCTATGCAAACTCCTTCTTCTCGCTCTACTTTTATATCAACTTCAATTTCATTTTCTCGCTGCCGAGCAGAAACAGATTTTATCAGATAACAAGGAACGGGAGTAGAAAAAATAGCAGTAACCACGATATCCTCCCCCTCCCAGATAGCAACGATAGACTCTTTCTCTAAAGCAAGGCATCTTTTTTCATGTTCAACTATCTCTGTATCTAAGGAACTCCAGTCTCCACTTGTGCATCCGGTCAAAAGGACCAAGAAGATCCAAATTACTCCCCCCACCATTAATTTTTTCTTCATCGGTCATTCCTCCCTAACTGATATGAATATATTTTCCACAATGAATATAACACAACAAGAGTCTCCCGGACCAAAAAACAGGTAAAAATAAAATCATTCTTGCTAGAATTAAGAGATAAATCTTCCCAAGCGGCAGTAGAGAAATCGAAGATCTGGAAAGGTAGCCAAAAGCTGGCAGTAACTTTCCCGGCATTAACGGTAAAATTTTAAAGTCCTGTAACAATTCCTGATCCCAGGAGCTTTACAATCTCCTCTACCCCAACCCTCTAACTATTATCATCGCTGCAGTGGACGGGGCCTGAAAAATTTGGAAATTTTAGCTCCTCGGATTTCCGGGGGCAGAAAATTATCCCCCCTGAATTGTACTTTTGAAAAACAGCCGCTGCTCATACCCAGGGAAAAGTTTCGGGGCCAGATAGGAAAAGGATAAAAAGTAAAGGTTTCTAAGTCCCGCTTGAGATGGTAAGTAGGGAAAAAGGAAATTCGACCGGGAATACTAATGCAAAATTGGTTTAAAAGGTGCAAAGAGAAGGGACGACGGTGATTTTTAACCCAGGTAACCCCGCTATTGGAAAATATGCCAAATTATCTTACAATATAGTAGGTAATGGAATAGAAAGGAGTAAAAAATGAAATTTACTTGGGTGATGATATTTATCTCCTTTCTCATGATTTGGGCTCCTCCCGCATGCGCTGACATGGGAGCTATAGTTCCACTAACAGGCGCGAAAGTTGCAGAAATAGCTCAAAAAGCCATCGTCGCCCATGATGGTTTTGAGGAAATTCTCATTCTTTCTACTGACCTTGTCACCTCTCAAAACACTCCTATTTTGCGCCTCATTCCCTTCCCCTCCCTCCCCACCATAATAGAAATAGATAATGAGATATGGGAAAGGCTTTCTCATATCTGTGAAAAACACAACTTGCAATACTTAATATCCTATAGGGGAGGAGAAAAGGGAGAAAAGGTAACCGTGGAATATCAGACCAGCCAGGGAGCACATGAAATTACAGTAGTAAAAGCGGATGATAGTGAAGAATTTCTGGAATGGGTTACAAATTTTCTGCTGCAGAATAACCTTCCCCCCCTTCCTCAGGAAGAAAAACTCCAGAATTTAGTTGATGATTACCTACAAAGAGGGATAAATTACTTTGTACTGGATGTGGTAAATTTTCAAAAAAACAGAGAGAAAGTTGAGCCGGTAGGGTATGCTTTTCTCTCCCGGAATTTCTATTACCCGGTAAAAATTTCTAACCTTTTTGAAAGTAGCGGAGAGATAGAGCTCTTTGTTCTTTCTGACCGGGGGGAAATATTAGAGAGCTTAATAAGTTTTTGGCCAGGATGGAGTGGAGGAGGACTTTCCTCTACTGCCATACTTTCTGAAGAAGATGTAGAATTTTTACATCCTGAAATCCGTCGCTTGTTAGGTAAAAGAGGAGTGTTATGTGCTTTTCGCCATCCTCGTTTTCAGGAATTAGAAGAAGACATAATCTTTGAGATTCCTGTCCAGGAAATAAAGCCTCAGGAATCCTTTCCATTTATTAAAAAGAATTGAGGGAGAAAAATGCTTTTACAAACTTTTTGTCATGTTCCCGGTATCGGAGAAAAAATAGAAAGGAGAATCTGGCAAGAGGGGATTACTAACTGGCAAGAAGCTTTAGACTACCCTAATTTAGAAAAAGTTATTCCTTATCCCCGCTCCACGCGTTCTTTCCTCTATCGCTCTTTGCAAAAGTTAGAAGAAGGAGACCCCCGCTTTTTTAAAGACCACCTAGACAGTCGCGACCACTGGAGGCTGTTTCCTCAGTTTCAAAATGATACTGTATTTCTGGATATTGAAACTACGGGCTTGAACCCCCCTCAAGACTATGTCACCGCCATAACCATTTTCGATGGGAAAAGGATAAAAACTTTCATCCAGGGAATTAATCTACCGGAGTTTAAGGAAGAAATTATGAAATACAAAGTAATTGTGACTTTTAATGGCAAATGTTTTGATATCCCCTTTCTGGAACAACATTTAGGAATGAAATTTCCCCACCTGCATTTAGATCTTCGCTTCATTCTCCGCAGCTTAGGTTTTCGAGGAGGACTAAAAGCTTGCGAGAAAGCCATAGGTATCGATAGAGGAGAGCTACGAGGAGTAAATGGTTATACCGCGGTATTGCTATGGCAAAAATACCGGGAGGGATGCCTGGAGGCCCTAGAAACACTTCTGGCTTATAATGTCGTGGATACAGTGAACCTGGAAAAACTAATGGTGTTCGCCTACAACGAAAAACTACGAAATTATCCCTTTCCCCACCTTGCTCTTTCCCTCCCCCCCAAAAAAATTATTACCCCTTATCAAGTTCATCCAGAAATACTGCAAGAAATAAACCATGAATACTGGCGTGCCATTTCCCAAAAGGAGGTAAAAGTGTGAGTAACTCACCCGTTACCATCAGCAAAGAAAAAATGGAATCCATAATCAACGCTGATTGCCCTGACCCTTTCTCCATACTGGGGATGCACCCCCTGGAGGGGGAAAGGGGAGTTTGTGTGAGAGTTTTTATTCCGGCAGCCCGAAAAGTAAAAGTAATAGATCGATATAATAGCCAGAATAGCTGGCTCATGAATAAAGTAGAAGAAAGAGGATTTTTTGAGCTGGCTCTCCCCGGAAAAGATTTTTTCGCCTACCTTTTAGAAATAGAAGAAGAGGGAGGAACAAGAGTCACCGCTGATGCTTACTCTTTCCTTCCTTTCTTTTCTGAATTTGACCTTCATCTTTTCAACGAAGGCACTTATCACTTTGCCTATGAACGATTAGGTGCTCACCTGCTGGAGGTGGGAGGCATAAAAGGAGCTTATTTCAGCGTCTGGGCTCCTAATGCTCGCCGGGTAAGTGTAGTGGGAGACTTCAATCACTGGGATGGGCGAGTTCATCAAATGAGAGTATTAGGAAGTTCAGGAGTGTGGGAGATATTCATCCCTCAAGTAGAAGAAGGAGCGAAATATAAATTTGAAATCAAAACCAAAGAGGGAAGCCTCCTCCTCAAATCTGACCCTTATGCTTTTTTCTCCGAATTGCGTCCCGCTACTGCTTCTATTGTATACCATCTTTCTCCTTTCCCCTGGCAAGATGAGGAATGGATGGAAAGCAGAAAATCCCGGGATCTTCTTGCTTCTCCCTGGAGTATTTACGAAGTCCACTTAGGCTCCTGGAAAAGAGGGGAAGACAATTCCTTCTTAAACTATAGAGACTTAGCTCACCAACTGGTGGCTTATGTCAAAGAAATGGGGTTCACCCATATTGAACTCCTTCCCATTGCCGAACACCCTTTTGATGCCTCCTGGGGTTATCAGGTAACTGGATATTTTGCTCCCACCAGCCGCTTTGGCACCCCTCAGGATTTCCAATACTTTGTGGATTACTGTCATCGAGAGGGAATAGGAGTAATTTTAGACTGGGTAATTGCCCATTTTCCCAAAGATGCCCATGGCCTGGGAAGGTTTGATGGCACTGCACTGTACGAACACTTAGACCCCCGACGAGGAGAACACCCTCATTGGGGAAGTTATATTTTCAATTATGGAAGAAACGAAGTAAGAACTTTTTTAGTCTCTAATGCCTTCTACTGGCTCCGGGAATACCACATCGATGCCCTGCGAGTCGATGCAGTAGCTTCCATGCTCTATCTCGACTATGGTAGAAAGGAAGGAGAGTGGATGCCCAACCCTTATGGAGGGAAAGAAAACTTAGAAGCTATTGATTTTCTCCATTACTTACATGAAAATGTTTACTACTATTTTCCCGGAATCGCCACCATCGCTGAGGAATCCACCGCCTGGCCTGGAGTAACGCTACCACCATATCTGGGGGGATTAGGTTTTCTTTTCAAATGGAATATGGGGTGGATGAACGACTTTCTCACCTATATCAGTAAAGACCCCATTCATCGAAAATACCATCACCAGAATCTTACCTTCCCCCTCCTTTATGCTTTCTCGGAGAATTTTATTTTACCCATTTCTCACGATGAAGTAGTACACGGAAAGAGGAATCTCATCGATAAAATGCCTGGAGACTGGTGGCAGAAGTTCGCCAATGTGCGCCTGAGTCTCGCTACCATGCTTGGCTATCCGGGGAAAAAACTCCTTTTCATGGGCACCGAATTCGGACAGTGGCGAGAATGGAATCATGATGAGGAATTAGACTGGTTTTTATTAGGCTACGAAACTCACCGCCAGCTTCAAAAATTAGCGAAAGACTTAAACCATCTCTACACTATAGAGAAATCTCTCTTTGAATTGGACTATTCCTGGCAGGGATTTGAATGGATTGATTGTAACGATGCCGATAACTCCGTAATCTCTTTCATCCGCAAAAGTGAAGACCCGGGAGATTTTTTAGTTTTCGTTTGTAACTTTACCCCCGTTCCTCGCTTTAACTACCAGATAGGAGTTCCCCGGGAAGGATTTTACCAGGAAATCTTAAACACCGATTCAGAAATTTATGGAGGAAGCAATCTGGGAAACTGGGGAGGGGTATGGACAGAAAGTATTTCTAGGCATGGACAACCATTCTCTTTAAATCTCACTCTCCCCCCTTTGGGCTCCCTTATTCTCAAATGGAGGGGAACTCCTGGATCTCAAATAGAGAGGGAAAACTACAGGTAAATTATGATGCGTTTCCCTTTTTTAGTAAAGCGATGAAGATTTTAGAAGGTCTGGCACTGCATTTCTTAATAGAAGAAATAGGAAGGGAAATTGAAGGAGTACGAATCCAGAAGGTTTTCACCACCCCTCGGCGGGAAACCTGGTTGGAGACTTATTCCCCTCGAGGGGAGAGATTTCTGGTTATTTCTCTCCATCCCCAGATCAATTCTATTTTTACCACTTCTCGCCGAGAAGTAGAAAAAGAAAAACCCAACAACTGGCAACAGCTTTTGAACAAATACCTGGTGGGAGGTAAAATCATTTCTTTTACTCAGGTAGGTTGGGACAGGGTGGTAAAAATAGAAATTAAAAACCCCTACCTCCCCGAAGAGGGGAATGTTTATTTATTTGTAGAATTAACGGGAAGAAACACCAATGCTATTTTGACTGACCAGAGTGAACTCCTGCACATCCTGGGAGTTTATCGTCGAGTCAGCAAAGACCAGAGCCGTTTCCGGACTCTTCTTCCCGGAGAGAAATATTCTCTCCCTCCCCAAAAGAGCAAAGTCGACCCCCTTCTTTTTATGGAAGGACAAGAAAAAGATTTATCTCTTCTCTACCCTCCTGAAGAGCTACAATATCAGCTCATTCAACAAATAGATGGCATTGGCCCCTTTTTGAGCCAGGTAATAGTAGAAAAGGTAGAGGAAGGCAAAAGCCTGCAAGGGGTGATGAGAGAAATCATTTCCCCCCTTCGAGAGAGTACTTATCAAATAAGAGTATTTTTTTCTTCCTCCGGAGAGCCTCAAGGGATATTCTGGAACTCATCCACCTCTTATTCTTCTCTTTCCTGGAAAGAGTTTCCTTCTTTTAATCAGGCAGTAGAGTATTTCCATTTCTCCTGGTGGGAAAAGCACGAAGAACTAACCCGGCAAAAAATAAAAGAAAAAAGATGGAAAGAAGAACTGGATTTCTTAGAAAAGGAGAGAGAGAAAATCAAAAACTTGATAAAAAACGAGGAAGAACTGGAAGAGTTAAAGATAAAAGGGGAGCTTCTGAAAATTCTCCCCAGCTTAGAAGTAATGAGTAAAACCGAGGAAGGGATAGTAGTTAAAAACATTTTTTCTTCCCCTCCTCAAAATATTTTTATCTCTCTCAATTCCCGACTTTCTGTAAACCAGAACATGCAAAATTATTTTCGACTTTATCGCAAAAGTCGGGAAAGAAACCTGAAATTAAGAGAAAGACTAAAAGAATTGGAAGAAAAAGAGAGAAAAGTAAAGAAAATTTTTGAACAAGAGCTTACCCAGGAAAAAGAAAAGGATAAAATCCCCCCTTCTACCTCCCCGGCCCTGAGATTCAAAACCTCCCAGGGTAGCGAAATATGGGTAGGGAAAAATGCAAAGAGTAACCATTTTCTGGTCACCAAAGTCGCTTCCCCCCAGGATTACTGGCTTCATGTAAGAGATCTACCCGGCTCTCACGTAATTTTGAAAGTAAAAAGCAAAGAAAATGAAGAGGAAGAAGTGCAGAAAGCAGCTCAAGTAGCCGCCTATTTCTCCTCTGTTCGGGGAGAATCCAAAGCAGAGGTCATTGTAACTCAGGCGAAATACGTTCGACCTCTCCCCTCTCAAATAGGAAAGGTAACTTACCGAAGAGAAAAAACTCTCCTCGTTAAACCGCAGCTACCTAAAGATGTCAGTCTTGTATAGTAAGCAACATTGTTGCCATCCCATAAATACTTATTAATGAAATAATTGCAAAAATTGTCCGGGGAAGGGAGAATAAAAACGATTCACCCTTTGAGCTATAATCCCCATCACAGAGGTAAAAAGCCAGAGGGCTCAACACCCTGACAGCCATTACCGGACATTAATCGTGATTATATTTGCGACTACTCTCCCCCCAGCAAAAACTCATATCTGAGATTATCTGCCCCACCAGATATGTCCGGAGCTACATTATCATATGTTAAGCAACTGGTCTAGCAAACGCTTTGAATGGATTTTCACGTACTATAGTATGAATCGTATCTTCATCCCCGCCTGCGTCGCGGAGCCGGGGCAGAAATGTTTCCACAATATACGTATATGGCCTGAGTGTTCCCCCACCAGGTTGCGATGCATCATAACCTGGACAGTCCTGACTCAACAACAGTTGATGCTCAAATCCCGCATCCAACATCTTAAATATTAGCTCCATAAACAGCTCATCTGAGTCACTGCCGATAGCATCATATTCAATCCATGCACCTCGTTTAGCCATCTCAATATGCAACGCAAAATCAGGCTCACAATGAGCATGGATCCATATAAACCGATCAGGTGTATAACCACTTTTTTCGATTATATCTAGCTGATCCCTAACTACCCTACCACGGACGGTATGACTCCCGATAACGGCCCCACAATCTCGAGCGCTCCTTGCAGCAGCTCGCAAAACTTTCCTCTCACATTCTGTAAGTCCATTATCCCCGGCACTGAGCTTGATCCAGCCGGCCCTGATATCATTTCCCTCTATATCCTCATTGAGTTCAGCACTCAGCCATTCCACAAGCGCCTCCTCATCAGCTTGATGCACCCAACCGGGGATCCAGGGCTCACGATATACTCCTGTGGGCAAAACTAACGGAAAACCTGCCGCCTCAGACACTTTTTTCAGTATATCTACTCTTCTACCCACTCCTACAGTAGAACATTCCACGATAGTTCCAATACCTGCCCGTCGAGCCGTTTCCAATTCCGGCCGCATCACACCGATTACATCTTTAATTGACGCCTGAGCATATCCCGGCTGATCAGACGTCCGCAAATCTACAAATACGTGTTCATGAGGCAAGATCACACCTGCCCGGGCAGAGGACAAATTCCCCAGCGTTGTTATTAACTTTTCCACGTTACCCTCCTTAAAAACGGTATTACCGCCACTTTCTTTCAGCCTCAGCCAGTATCTTTAAGGCCTCCTCCCTTTCCATCACCGGAAAAAGAATATATAAACCATCGGAGCCATAGCGCCTGACCAGCTTACCGGCTTTGGCTATCAATTCATCTACACTACCTTCCTCCAGGCTTATCCACAGGGACTTATCCGCTGCTTTGACCTTATCATATATGGGATACCACAGCTCATCTCCGCCGTCGGGTTTACCAGCCCCTGGCGTCCATTGTAGTGCATCCAGCTCCTCTATCTCCATCAGAGCATCTAAGTGCTTGATAGCATCAGGTCCATCTAAATGATAAAGAGTATAATCCAGTTTTTGACATTGCTGCTGTAAAGACGGCATCAAAAACTCACGAAACTGCCCGGGAGACATTACAGCTGAAAAGTCACACTGCACTTTGGCAACTTTGCCCGGACCCCATATCTGAAAGGTAGTAAAACTACTGCTATTATCCTCTCCTTTTACAATATCATACATAGCATCATAATATATAAAATAGAGAGCATCTATCTGCCTTATATAATCCTTAACCACCTCCGGTTCATCTAGAAGGTCATAACAGAACTGCTGAGGTCCTCGCAGGGCTGAGAGAATATCTATGCTTTCCATTATATCAGGAATATTAACCAGAAAATCACCACAGGAGAGCTCCTGTCCCCGCCGGACAAGCTCTAAATGGCGCTTCCACCAATAATTGTCGGGGTCATACATCAGCGGCCCCCACTCCCGCCAGTCAGGTTTAACGCATTCTGTATACCATACTGTATCCCACGAAAAATTTGGTTCTGACCCTAGATATGTAGCCATAGAACCCGGCCCTATATTGATATCCAGCGATGGGAAGGCCTCAGCTATAAAGGTATGCGTACGGCAGAAATTACGCAGCTCCCTCACCCGGCGCTCCACATCCAGATGCAGAGCCTCAGGTGTTTGAGGTGAGATCACCTCCTCCAGTGGCTCTACCGGCTCTCGGCGACGGGCCACCAGCCTCAACATCGGTCTATCTATCGCAGAACGTTCCCACCAGGCTTTGAATCGCTCTTTGGTCTCATCCCAGTTTTCCTTGTATTTCATAATTTCCTCCTATTTCATTGTTACAAGCATTATAGAAGGTACAGTAAAGAAATACTATACCCAACTCTGGCATTAATTATATACTGCTCTACTCCTCTAACGTTGCCTCATACATAGCTTTGATATTTTCCAGAGGCACATCCGGATTTATAGTATTGGACGTAAACAGCACTAAATTTGCATTGCCGCGGCATACATCAATAGCGTGGCGTACCTTAGCCTTAACCTCCTGAGGCGTACATACCGGCAGCTCCGTAGTCACAGCCAAAGGACCAAAG
>JAKPIQ010000205.1 GCA_029549715.1 Candidatus Atribacteria bacterium
ATTAGTCATCCGCACTATAGGAGGAAAACGGTAACCAATAGTTCGGGCGTTACCCGTTACCTCCTCTTGCATGAGACAAGCAGTTTCTCGAGAATGGAGTCTTCCACTCAGGTAGCCATCCCGAATAAGATAAGTTCTACCGGTAGGTATACCTTCATCATCATAAGGAGAAGACCCTCGCAAATTGTCTAAATTTCCGTCGTCAAACACGTTTAATACCGGTGAAGCTACTCTTTTGCCTTTAGTCATTATTTTTTTTAGCTCTTCATTACGATAAAGAGTATCAGATTCACTAAGATGTCCAAAAGCTTCGTGAATGAAAACCCCTGCCAATACCGGATCTAAAACTACATCATATACTCCTCCGGGGAAAGAAGGAGCTTCTAAAAGAAGAACAGCTTTTTGCCCTACTTCCTGCGCTAAATTTTCTCGGTTTTTTACTAACTCAAATCCTACCTTACCTGCTACTCCATCTCTGTACATTTCTATATTGTCTCCCCTTCTTGCTGTAGCTATAAAATTCAAGCCAATATCGGGTTTTTCCCAATAAATTAAAGAGCCATCAGAATTGGCCAGGTAAATCTGCCGAAACTCATCTCGGTATTCTACCAAAGAACTCACTAAAAGAGGAGAAACCTCTTTTAAAATCCGGTCATATTCTAAAAGAAGAGAAGTCTTGTCTTCAAGTGATTTGAAACGAAAATCATCGGCAAGAGCGACTTTTTCTTCACTCTGAACCGGTGCTCTTCTTACCACCTCAATTCCACTGGAGGGTAAAAGAGATACACCATTTATGGCTCTTTCTACCTTTTCTCTTAAGCCCTCCCATCGCTGAAAACTTTCAAACCACCAGCTGCCTCGAGGGGTAAGGAGACGGACATAACCTCCCTCGTCCGTCCCCATTCTAATTTTCTCCACCATTCCATTTTGAACCCGGATGGTGGTAGAAAAAATCTTTTCCAGGCGAATTTCCATATATTCCCCCCGTTGGGGAAGATGAATCAACTTCTCTAAATCTTCCATCATGATTAATTCCCTCCCCTACTCCGGGAGATTTTCCGATTGAGAAGTCGTTAATTCTTCGCTCTGGGGCTGACTTTCCGACTGAGAATCGACTTCTTCAGGAAGATTTTCCTCTATTATGACAATTTCCGCCTGGTTTTTCAGCTCTTCGATCAACTTCTCAAAAGCTTCTTGCTGTTTACGGGGAAGGAGACGACTAGATATTTCTCCCTTTACTTCCCCTAACTCTTTAAGACGAGGATCAATGTGCTCTTCCACCAGGAAAATATGAAAACCATAGCCAGTTTCCACAATATCACTGAATTTTCCCGGGGCAAGGTCAAAAAGGACTTTTTCTAAATCGGATTCTAAGTCTCCCTTTTTCAGGTAACCCATTTCTCCTCCCTGCTGAGCATCAGGAGACTCCGATTTTTCTTTTGCTACCTCTTCAAATGGTCTGCCAGACTGTAATTCTTGTAAAACTTCTTCTGCTTTTTCCTTGGTAGAGGTCATAATATGTTTGGCCTTTACTCGCTCTGGTTCAGTATAAAGAGAAGGGTTAGAAGTGTATTCTTCTTCAATTTCTTCATCAGTTACTTCTACTTTGTCCACAATCTCTCTTTTGATTAACTCCTGTACCAAAAGCTGACGCTTAATTTCCTCCAGCCGTTTTTGCACCACTGGGTCATTTTCTAAGCCTAACTCTTGAGCTCTCTGAACCAATAAAGTTTCTCGAATTAACTGCTCCAAAATGTCCTTTACTCCCCCTGGAAACTGAACTCGATAAACCTCAGGAAGTGCATCCCATATTTCTTGTAAGTCTTCCGCATAAATAGGTTCTCCATTCACCTCAGCTACCACGGTTTTCTCACCGGTTTCTTCCTGAACTTCCTGAGCCAGCGCTCCCCATCCTAAACTTAAAAGTAAAACTAAAATTATCGACCAAAAAACTATTTGCTTCCTCATCAGTATTTTTCTCCTTTCTTTTCAGTTTCTCCTCGTAAGCTATGAAGCGAAAAGGTTTCCTCTACAGTATTATCTCTATTTTCCTTTTTTCCCTCACCCTCTAACCCCAACAAAAGAGTCAACTTATCATTTACTTCTTTTAAGTTTTCTCTCACCTTGTTCACTAAATAATCTAAGTCTTTCAACCTTTCGTTCAACACCCAGAAGAGCAAAAGTCCATACAAAACCACTACGATTAATAAAATACCTAAAAGCAATTTCTCGACCCCCTTTCGACCTAGATTAAAACTTCACCACTTTTAAGCTCTCTCTTGCCACCAAAATGTTCTTCTTTTATTCCTATGCCCACAAGGCAGTTACGGTGTATAACCGTGCCAGCGGGAATCACGCTCCCCTTTCCTACTAAGCTAACCCCCCAGTTTAAAAGATCAGGTCGAGCAACATTGGGAGTAAGATCGTCTCCCCAGCCTACAATAGCTTCTCGTCCCACCACTATATTTTTATCTAAAATACTTAAACTTATCTTGGCTTTTTCTTCCACCACTGTATCATTAAAAATAATAGAATCCACTACTTCCGTCCCTTCTTCCAATACCACTCCAGGGAAAATCACTGAATGAGATACTTTCCCTTTAATGACTGCTCCTTCCCCTATTATACTGGATGATATGTCCACTTTTTCCCACGTGTGGGTAGGGGGATGATGGCCACGGTTAGTAAAAATCATCCAGTCAGGATTATAAAGGTTAAAAACAGGAAGAGGCTCCAAAAGATGCATATTAGCTTCCCAGTAGGCTTGAACCGTCCCTACATCAAACCAGGGATCATTATAGAAATAGGCTTGCATTTTAGCTTTTCCCACGTTTTCAATAATGACATTCCGAACCAGATCAAATTTTCCCTCTCGAGCATTATTTATCAATTTTTCCGCTAAAAATTCCACTCGAAAAACGTATATACCCATGAAGGCAATGTCAGTGCGAGGAACAAGAGGCTTTTCTTCAAATCCGGTAATCCAGCCATCTTCATCCACTTCCATAATACCAAAACGGGGAGCGTCCTTCCTATCTACTCGAGTGGCAACCAAAGTTACATCGGCATCTCTTTCTTGATGGTAGGAAAATAAAGGATTATAGTCCATCAGATAAACATGATCCCCAGACAGAACCAGAAGGTGGGATACCTTTTTACGCTTCACGATGTTGAGATTTTGATATATAGCATCTGCTGTTCCCCGATACCAGCCTCCGGCTGTTCTACCCAGATAAGGTTGTAAAAACTCTATCCCCCCCTTTTTTCGGTCTAAATCCCAAGGACGTCCCACTCCAATATGTTCAATAAGAGAGCGAGGCTGATATTGGGTAAGAACGCCAATATCATAAATACCCGAGTTAACACAATTACTAAGAGGAAAATCGATAAGGCGATAACATCCTCCAAAAGGTACAGCTGCTTTGGCTCTCTCTACCGAGAGAACGCTCAGGCGATCTCCTTTTCCTCCTGCTAAAATCATAGCATATTTAATAGCCAAACTTCTCACCTAACCATTATTTTTTACAAACCGGGAGAAGGATTTTAACCGCTTCTCCCGAAGCTACATAATTATATAGAAATCTATTATACTCCATTCGAATCTCACCATCTCACTCCGAAAAGGCAGAATCAGAACGTACCGGGAAAGAACTTTTCCCCTTCCCTTCCATCGAGCTGATAAGCTTCACACTTCTTTCCTCAGCTATAATAGCTCCTTCCTCTCCAGATCTTTTCTACACTCAGGCATTAAAAGTGACCACTCTCTCAAGGAATCCATTCTTCACTTCCCTCTAAACTATGCAAAAATAGCACCAAAAGTTCAATAGCATGTTCTAAATCTCTCAAATCCACTACCTCCCCTGGAGTATGCATATAGCGGTTAGGGATACCAATCAAACCTGTGGCTACCCCTTCTCTGGTAATCTGAATAGCATTAGCATCAGTACCTGTAGCTCGGGGTTCAGCCTGCACCTGATAAGGAATACCCTGGTCCTCAGCTATTTTTACCATTTTCCGCCAGATATGGGGATTTATGTTAGGACCACGAGAAATTACCGGACCCTTACCTAAAGCTATTTCTCCTACTTTTCTTTTGTCAATGTCTGGGCAATCAGAAGCAAAAGTAACATCAATGGCAATACCTATCTGTGGAGCTATGCCAAAGGCGCTGGTTCTGGCTCCTCGCAGCCCCAATTCTTCTTGCACTGTACTCACTCCATAGATAGCACAGTGTAATTTATCTTTTTCCAGACGGCGCAATACTTCTCCTACCACAAATACTGCCACTTTATCATCAAAACCTTTCCCCACTACTCTCTCTCCCAATAGATGTTCGAATCCTACATCAAAAGTAATAGGATCACCTATGGTAATCTGTTTCAAAGCATCTTCTTTATTCTGAGCTCCAATATCTATCCACTGTTCTTCAATTTTGGCCACCTTTTCTCGCTCTTTCTCTTCTAGAAGATGAATGGGCTTTTTACCTATCACTCCTGGTATCGCTCCTCCTGAAGTATGAATCAGCACTCGCTTCCCGGGGAGAATATGAGCATCGATCCCTCCCACCGAGGAAAAGTGAATGTATCCTTGATCATTTACGTATTCTACCATCATTCCTATCTCATCGCAGTGGCCGGCCAACATAACTTTAACCTTTCCTTCTGGATTAACCACTCCAAAAGCATTGCCATGAACATCCTTATAACATTGGTCTACTCGGTCTTTGATTCGCTCCAAAAAAACCTGCTGCACCTTTTCCTCAAAACCAGAAGGACTGGGAGTATTAATCAAATTTTTAAGAAAATCTAGCTGGTCTTTTTCCATTATGCTCTACCTCCTTAACCTTTCATCTCTATGAATTCTTCGCTAACTAAAGCCAAATCCAAAACTTGATCGACACTTTCCACCAGAAGGAAGTTCATTGTTTTTCTAACTTCTTCTGGCACTTCCTGCAAATCTTTTTCGTTTTCCCAGGGTAGAATTACTGTTCTAATCCCTGCTCGATAAGCAGCCAAAACCTTTTCTTTTATTCCCCCCACCGGTAATACCCTACCAGTAAGAGTAATTTCTCCAGTCATGGCCACATCGCGACGAACTGGTATTTTAGCTAAGGCAGAAATCATAGACACCACCATGGTGATCCCCGCTGATGGCCCATCTTTGGGAATAGCACCAGCAGGAACATGTACATGAATATCGCTCTTCTCGTAAAAATCAGGAGGAATATTCCACTCCCCTGCTCGAGCCCGAACACAAGAGAGAGCAATTTTGGCTGACTCTTGCATAATTTCCCCCATATTTCCAGTTAAAAGAAGATTGCCCTTACCCGGTAAAACTACTGTTTCTACAAACAGTATTTCTCCCCCGCTTTCCGTCCAGGCTAGACCTACAGCTACTCCTACCTCATTTTTCCCCTTCACTACTTCATCCCAAAATCGGCGAGGGCCTAAAAATTCTCTCAATTTTTCCTCATCTACCACAAAAGGACCCTGAGCCCCTTGAGCCACCTCTTTAGCTATTTTCCGACAAATGGTAGCAATATTTCTCTCCAAATTTCGCACTCCTGCTTCTCGAGTATACTCTCTAATTATCTTTTGAATAATATCCGCCCCAATAATAACATCCTGAGGTTGAAGACCGTTCTCCTCGCATTGCTTAGGTATAAGGTATCGCTGAGCAATGGCTATTTTTTCTAAATCGGTATAACCAGAAAGAAAAATAACCTCCATTCGGTCTAAAAGAGGAGGAGGAATGGTGTCCAGAACATTGGCAGTAGCAATAAACATCACTCGAGAAAGGTCAAAAGGAACTCCCAGATAATGGTCTACAAAAGCATAATTTTGCTCCGGATCCAGGACCTCCAGAAGAGCAGAAGCAGGATCCCCTCTAAAATCCATACCTATTTTGTCCACTTCATCGAGCATAAAAACCGGATTATTAGTTCCTGCTTTTCTGATACCTTGAATTATTCTCCCCGGTAACGCTCCTACATAAGTACGGCGATGACCACGAATTTCTGCCTCATCTCTTATTCCTCC
>JAKPIQ010000209.1 GCA_029549715.1 Candidatus Atribacteria bacterium
TTTGGGGATAGATGTAGGAACCACTAATACTAAATTACGGGTTTATAATCAAGAAGGAGAGATAAAGGAAGAGAGAAGCTTTCCTACTCCTCTTTTCCCTGACGAGGAAGGAGAGTTATATCACCCCCAGAAAATTTTACACCAAATTTTACAAGCTATCAGCCAATTCTCCAGGGAAATAAGGCGAGAAATCATAGCTCTCAGTGTATCCAGTTATGCTGAAGTGCTGGTCAAAGTGGATGAAAACGGAGAACCGGTGGGGGGAAGTATTCCCTGGTATGATAATCGCACAGAAAGATACTTCCGGGAAATAGAATTAGACAAAGAAGAAGTTTATCGGGTTAGCGGCCTTTATCCTTACCATATTTATTCTTTCTATAAATTATTCTGGCATCGAGAAAGAGAAAAAGAAGCTTTTGAGAAAACCAAATTCTGGACTTCTATGTCTGGCTTTATTCTCTTCCACTTTAGCGGAATTCCTTCTTTTGATTATTCTCTGGCTTCTCGTACTATGCTTTTCCGACAGAGAGAAAGATGCTGGTGGGAAGAAATGTTAGCGCGAGTAGGATTATCGGCAGAAGACATGGCGCCTCTTTATCCCTCAGGGGTAGTTTTAGGAACAGTAAGAGAAGAAGTGGCAAGAGACTGTGGTTTATCTCCTGATACACTGGTGGTAACGGGAGGGCATGACCATCTCTGTGCTGCTCTTTCGGTGGGGGTATACAGAGAGGGAAGAGCTTTAATCTCTACTGGAACCACCGAGTCTCTAACCATGGCTCTGGAAAATTTGCCCTCTCTTCCCCCGAGGGGGGAAGAGAAACCTTTCTCCTGGGGGCATCATGTAGCTTATCCTTATTACTATGCTATGAATGGGATTTATAGTGGAGGTTATGCTGTTGATTGGATGCTGAGATTATTAAAGGAGGATTATACCTTTCTGGAAAATTATTCTCCTCATTTTTCTTCTCATATTCCCCTCTTTTTTCCTTATCTTCTGGGGGGAGATTACGAAGGAGCAAAGGGAGCATTTTTGAATCTCACAGGGAGTACAGAGAGGGAAGAGTTAATCCTGGGTCTTCTTTTGGGTTTATGTTTTGAGTATCGTAACATCTGGGAAAAAATGGAGAACACTCTGGGTCTTCGAATAAAAGAAACCACTAATGTAGGAGGAGGAACTCAAAATAGAGTATGGATGGAGTTAAAAGCCACTACTCTGAATAAAAATATCCCTGTTCCCCGGGATAGAGAAGGAAGTTGCCGGGGTGCCGCTCTTTTGGCTGGTTTAGGTGCTGGAGTTTATAGAGATTTTGAAGAAGCTTTTCAAAAAACCTTTTGTATTAAGGAAGTATTTGAGCCTCAAAAGGAATGGCAAAAAAGTTTAGAAAAATGGTTTAGAGTGTATGTGGAGGTGGAAAAAGACTTGAGAGAAATCAATAAAAAATTAGGAGCTTTATATGATAGATAATAGAGTAGGAGTAGTAGGGATAATAGTTACTGATCGAAAAAAGCAAGCTGAGCGGGTAAATGAAATTCTGGGAGAGTTTGGAGAGCTAATCGTAGGGAGAATGGGCGTTCCTTATCGAGAGAGGGACATTTCAGTAATTGCTCTAATTGTAGATGGTAGTACAGATGAGCTGGGGGCTTTAACTGGCAGATTAGGGAGTATTCCGGGAGTGAAAGTAAAGTCAGCTCTGGTCTCCTCTTCTTAGTTCCGATTGAGGAAGGAGATTCTTTTCGTTTTTCCTGGAAATGAAGAAAGCAATGAGGGGTAAAAAAGAAAGGGAGAGAAAAGCAGGTGTAAAGTTATTGTCAAACGAAGAAAGAGAAAAGGCGAAAAGATTAGGACCTACTATACCTCCTAAATTTAGGGCTACTTCTAACCATCCTAATGCTTCTCCTTGCCTTTGCAGAGGGACAAAAGAACGGAGGGAAAGAATGGTCCCGATGTAAAAGAATGCCCAGCTGGTACTCAAAATACACTGAGGAAGCAGGATTAATACTCCTTGATGGAAAAAAGGAGCAATAAGGAAAGGAATAATGGTCAGCAAAAGCCCAAAGCGGGCGGACCGAAAAGCCATCTGGTCTGACCGAGAGCTTACTTTCCCGCTTAAAGGGAAGAAAAATAATTGAGCTAAATTGGAAATGGCAATGACCAAGCCAATAAGGGCAGTGGTTTGCCCCATATTTTTCCAGAACAGGGGCAAGAAATAAGATAGCCCGTTGACTGCAGTAGAACGAAGAAAAATGGAGAAGTAAAAAAGAGCAACTCTTTTTTGCAAAATCCAGTGCTTGGTGGGATTTTCTTCCGGGGAGAAGGGAACAATTTTTATGCTTTCTTCCTGAAGATAAAAAGTAAAGAAAAAAATTAGAATGACCACCGAGCTTCCTAAATAGAAACTGAAGTGGGGATGAAGGTCTCCTAGAAATCCGCTCAGAAGACAACCTAAGGAGTAGCCCGCTGCCCGGGCAACGTTGACAGCCGATATCTCTTTACTTCTTCTTTCTTCTTCCTCTATTTTGACTGTTAACTCATTAAGAGTTAAAGCCTGGGCTACCATAAAAAACCCAAAGAAAAATCGCACTATTACTAGACCCAATAAATGTTGCATGAGGCGAATGAGAAGGCAAAACAGGGCCTGCCCTAAAAGACTGATTAAAAGAGTTATTTTCCTCT
>JAKPIQ010000027.1 GCA_029549715.1 Candidatus Atribacteria bacterium
AAAGGATTTAAGCGCCTTACTCTTCAGCCCGATGAGGAGAAGGAAGTTATTTTCACTCTCTTTCCTGAACAGTTAGCTTTTTATGATGAGTTTATGAGACTCACAGTAGAGCCAGGAGTTTTTGAGGTTATGGTAGGTAGCTCTTCAGAAGATATCCGGCTTTCAGGGGAATTCGAAATTTTGAAAGAAAAAGTGATTACCAAGTATAGAAAATTCAGCAGTGAAGTTTTGATAAGGTAAGGAGGGGTCTTGTGGAATTTCAAGGCTTGCATCATGTAGCTATTAAAACCAGCGATCTGGGTAAAACTCTTGATTTTTATTGCGGCATTTTAGGGTTAGAAGTGGAAGAGCGGTTTTACGATTCCGGGGAAGAATCAGAGATTGTTTTTCTCTCCTTAGGAAACACTCGGTTGGATGTCATTGCTCCTCATCGGCCAGAAGAGAAAGAAATCAACTTCTCTCCCTCTTTCCATCTCGCTTTAGCCACTTCTAATGTAGAAGAAACCTACGAAGAGCTGATGGAAAAAGGGATAAATTTCACTCTTCCTCCCACCGAAAGTGGAGGATTCAAGTATGCCTATTTTTCTGGACCAATGGGAGAGACTCTGGAAATAGTGGAGAGAAGAGGAGGTTTTAGTGACTGAGCAAACTCGAGCTTCTTTACCAGGAGGATACACTTGGTCGGGAGAAAAGATAAGCAAAGAAGACCGGGTTGTTTTGCGAGAGCTGGCATTCCAGGTAGCAGATATTGCTTCTCAGCCTTCCCAGGAGGAAAAGAGAAAGTTGTGGTATGAACACAATGCTTTAAAGCCAACTCGACCGGTGATTTTTTGTGATCCGGAAAATGGATGGAACGAAATCATCACCTCCGGTGACCTGCGCTGCAAGGGAGGGCTTGCTCGAGAATGGGAAAGGAGGCTACGCAAGGAAATATTCTGGGGGAAAAGTATGGGGGATGACAGAGTAGTTGAGCCCTATTTTGACTTGCCCTACGTTTATGCCGAAAGTGATTGGGGAATGCGAGAAAGAAAAATAGGAGGAGAAGATGGAGGTTCATATCGCTGGGATCCTCCCCTCAAAAGTTATCAAGACATGGATAAATTACATTTCCCCCAGATAGTAGTGGATTATGAAGCCACTCAACAGATTTTTTCTCAAGCTCAGGAAATAATGGGAGACATTTTAGAGGTGAGAATAAAAGGAGTGTGGTGGTGGACGCTGGGAATGACCTGGACCTTGATAAATTTACGGGGCTTGGAACAATTTATGTATGATGTGTATGATCATCCTCAGGAGCTCCACCAGCTCATGGCTTTCTTGCGGGATGGCCATTTGGCCAAGTTGGACTTTTTAGAACAAAATGGCCTTTTGAGTTTAAACAATGATAATACGTACGTGGGTTCAGGTGGATTTGGTTTTACCCATGAGCTTCCTCAACCTGACTTTAGCGGTGAAGTAAGGACTAAAGATATGTGGGGATTTGCAGAAAGTCAGGAAACCGTGGGGTTTTCTCCTCAACTGTTTGAAGAATTTATTTTTCCCTACCAGTATCCTCTCCTGGATCGTTTTGGGCTCAACTGTTATGGTTGCTGTGAGCCGTTGAATAAAAGATGGGAAGTAGTGAAGAAATTTCCCCGCCTGAGAAGAATTTCAGTTTCTCCCTGGGCAGATCGGAAAGATATGGCTCGAAAGCTGGAGAACAGATATATTTTCTCTATGAAGCCTAACCCCGCTTATCTTGCTGTTCCTCATCTGGATGAAGATTTTATAAGGCAGGAATTACGCAAAGATTTAGAAATTACCAGAGACTGCATAGTAGAAGTAATTATGAAGGACAATAACACCATTGGTCACAATCCCCAAAACGTCATTTGCTGGTGCAAGATTGCTCAAGAAGAAGCAGAAAGGGTCAGCCGGTAAGCTCCTGTTTAATAAAATTCAGGAGAGCTTCCCTTTCTTCTTCCGGGATTTTCTCTCTTTCTACAGTTATGCCGTAGCGGGGCAAGAGAACGACTTGATGGACAGGGGTGGGGTCATAGCCGCCCCACCCCGCAATATGTGACCACCTTTTTCCTAAAATCTCGCTAAACCACGCTCGTGCGCCATAGCGGGAGTGGATTTCCTCCGCTATTACTTCCAGTTTTTCTTCTACCGGAAGTTTGTTAACCTTTTGTTCTATTTGCTTGAGCCACTCCTCAAACTCGCAGATCTCTTTCACCTTTTTCAATCCTCTGCAGGTATTCTTCTACTTTAGGTTTTATTCCATCTTTAAGATGAGACAAGTGATTGTGGATGACTTTTTCTCCTATCTCTTTAGTTTGGGGAGAGGCATAATCCTCCAGATATTCTTTAAAAGTTAAAATGGCATTGGGAGTACAGAAATAGTGGATTTTACCTTTTTTGGCTATATCCATAAAATGCTTCCCTGTTCTCCCGCAGCGATAATCAGCAGTGCAAAAGGAAGTGATATACCCCATTTCTGCCAGCTCCCGGATTACCTCATCTAAGGAGCGAGGGTCTCCAATTTGAAACTGCTGCCGTTCTAATTTTTGCTCATCGGAGCTATCACTATAGGCTCCAATACCGATGCGAGTGGATGCGTCAATTTGAGTACACCCTACCGGAATTACATCCCGGCGGATGTGAGCTGGTTCTCGAGCAGTAAGAATCATCCCCGTGTAGGGAACAGAAAGCCTGATAACAGTAACTAATCGCTTGAAGTCCCGATCAGACACTCGATATTTAGTTTCCTCTACTAAAGGAGTATTGACCGCCGGCTCTAAGCGAGGGAAAGATATAGTATGAGGGCCAACTCCAGCGAAGTGTTTTTCCAGGTCGATGGTGTGATAGAGAAGTCCCATCACCTCAAACTTCCAATCGTACAGACCAAAGAGAGCTCCAATAGCTACGTCATCGATTCCTGCTTCTTGAGCCCGGTGGAGAGCATATAACCTCCATTGATAGTTAGATTTTATTCCTGAAGGGTGAAGTTGCCGATAAGTTTCATGGTGATAAGTTTCCTGAAAAACCTGAAAAGTTCCGATTCCCACTTCTTTCAAGATTTTGTACCGGGTTATGTCCATAGGAGCAGCGTTTACGTTTACTCTTCTAATTTCCCCATTTCCCACTTTGGTATCATAAATAGTTTTAATGGTGCTGGCGATATAGTCAGCATCGGAGAGAGGGTGCTCCCCATAGACCACTATTAACCTCTTATGTCCTAAAGAGACCAGCGCTTCGGTTTCTTTTCTTACTTCTTCCAGAGTTAGTCGATGCCTGTTCTGTAAATTATTATCTCGACGGAAACCGCAGTACAGACAATTATTGACACAGAAATTGCTACAGTAAAGAGGAGCAAAAGTTACTATCCTATCTCCGTAAACACTTCTTTTTACCTCACCCCCGGCCTCATACATCTCTTCCCACAGTTCTTCATCTTCTACGTTCAGTAAAGTGGCAGTTTCTTCAGGTTCCAAGCGCTCAAGAGATAGTGATTTAGCTATTATATCGCGCACTTTTTGGGGGTCAGGATTGCGGTTTTTGTGGAGGAGTTCTTCTATTTCTTCATCGTTTATGAAGTCTTTCCCTTCGTTCAAGAATTTTTCATTTTCTTCTTCCTTAATGATATTATCCATCCATTCTCGAACTTTCATTTTCTTCTCCTTCCTTTCCAAAAAATAATGCCTGGCCCTACGGTTGAGGTAGAACCAGGCATTAAATATTTTTACCCTTGGTTTCAGAAAACCTTCCTCACCGCAGGTTCTTTAATTTATAACCAGATAAATGCTAAATAAAATCCCCTAAAATGTCAAGATAGCTTTGGGGTATCTAAAAGGTCCTCATTATACCTTTAGTAAAAGTAGCCGAGAGCTCGCACAGAAGCATAAGGGATGAGGCGAGAAAGTTAGCTCTAAAAAGATATAATGCCCATCTGAAATTTAAGAAGAGCTGTCTTATAGAATCTTTCTTTGGAACTACCAAGGGGATAATGGTAAGCTATCTCGAAGAGCGTACAGAGGGGATGGCGCTTCATGTAGCCTTTCTTGACTTGTCCTGTGGAATATAGGAAATATTTTTTATTCCTCTAATTTATTTTTTACTGGATTTTGAGTTGATATAACGGGCTTTTCTTGAGACATCCTGGAAATTTTTCCCAAAGCTGAAACATGAGATATTGACATATAGTAAATATAGTTGTATATATATTTACATGACACAGAATAAACTTGATAGGCAAAGTCCAATACCTCTGTATTACCAGCTAAAGGAGATTCTGCTGGATCTCATAAAGAGTGGAGAGCTGGAGGGAGGAAGACTACCTACTGAAGAGGAGCTCTGTATAAGATATTCAGTAAGTAGGGGTACAGTAAGAAAGGCTCTTTCCGAGCTTGAGTCCGAAGGCTTTATAGTAACGGAAGCAGGTAAAGGCACATTTGCTGTCAAGCCCAAGTTTGAGCAGAGTCTTTTGAAGTTTTACAGCATAGGCAGAGAGATGAGAGATTTAGGGATAGAGCTTACTTCCAGAACCATTCTTAGAGAGGTAACAAAGCCCACCAGAGAAGTGATAAAGTTTCTGGGTATAAATGGAGATGAAGATGTAAATAAACTAATAAGGGTAAGATATCTGGAGGGAGAGCCAATCATCTTAGAGACTATATGGATTCCGGTAAAATTCTGTTCTGATTTAACTGAGAAAGTTAAAGATGACGTTCCCATATACGATATTCTGGAGTATAACTACAATTTGAAGATTCTGAAAGTGAGGGAAATGCTGGAGCCGGTTATAATCAACGAGAATGAGGCCAGCGTGATGGAGTGCAAGCCGGGGATACCAGCTTTCCTGGTAGAACGAATTACGTACAACTTAGAAGAGATCCCTATAGAGTTCCGCAAGAGCATTATAAGAGGAGATAGATTTAAATTTACTACTGAGATGTATAGATGAAGGGAGGTGCACTTGGGAGGAAGGTGTAATGGGGATGAGTTTGTGGTGCATTGTAGTTCAGGGGGTAAGGTAGGTGCACGGTGAAAGGTAAACCAAGGCAGGAAGGCTGGAAAGGCAAACATTAAAATATGGCCTTCTGGCTTAAAACTACAAGAGGCTTGGAAGCTTTGATAATCTACCAGGGCTGAGAGGAGAGACAAAAGGAAAGTAGCAGCTGGGTATTGGCTGTTACAATAAGTTATGAAGCTGAAAATTAAAACCAGAAAAGAGGTGGGAAGTGAAGAGGTCCTTCGACTTAGATTATACGTAAGCAAAAAATAAAAAGGAGGTTTTAAACTCATGAAGAAGTGCTTAGTGAGAATAGCAGTGTTGAGTTTGGTATTTAGTGTGTTGGTATGTTTTAGTGCCATTTCCTTTGCTCAGGAAACATTATCTTCTTCTCAATATAGCTCTCCAGCAGAATATGAGGAGGTAACAGGTAAAAAGATAACGAGCTTTAGCGAAGCCCCACAATTAGCTGAGTTAGTAGAGCGGGGTGAGCTGCCGCCGGTAGAAGAAAGACTACCCAAGAATCCTGTAGTAATAGAGCCATGGGAAGAAA
>JAKPIQ010000046.1 GCA_029549715.1 Candidatus Atribacteria bacterium
CAATGGGGTCCAGATTACTAGAATGGTTAGCCACCAGAAAGCAAGGCCCCTCCAGGGGAATATTATCCACCCCTTTTACTTGAAAAGAACAAAACACTTTTAATAAAAAAATGGCTAAGTATTTACATATATAATATATCATGTCTTTTTCTATTTTACTCCTTATTATCCACCAGATTCTGCTTTAACTTTAGAGAGAAGTTATTCCTCTCTGGGAAATTTCAATCGGTCTAAACAAACATAGATACGACTTTCTCTTTCCCCATCCCCAGGAGGAGGTTTCCTTTTACGAATTTTCCCAGGGATGTCAGTGATAATAGGAAGCGAATTAATTTTAGATGCCCGGAGAAAATCTCACAATGAGAAAAGGAGAACTCTAAAATAGATATATCGAGAAATAGCAATTACTATCCTCTATCAGCAGGAATATTTCTCTAATCCACAATGATTGATGATTAACAAAGTATTATCAAGACAACAAATTCGATTAAAAAGTTTTGGTGCTGAACTGATTAAGATATCGGTAGTTTAATTTATCCATGTTCTCAATCGAGCTTCTCCTAAGGAAAAGAAGTAAAATGAGTTCCCTGTATGAGGAATTCTGACTGTTATGTTTCCTCAGATTTTTCTTGCTCCTCAGATTCCTGAGGCTCTTGAGGTGCTTCAGACGTCCTGCTTTCCTTAGATTTTTCTACAAAATTTAGCTGGAGTTGAGAAAGCCGGGCTTCTAACTCTCGTAATTCGTCTCCTTCCAGGTCTTTTCTAATCTCTTTCAGAATCACAGAATAAAGATCAATAAATTTACGTGCCTCTTCTAAGTCTACTAATATCTCTCCAGTCTCAGTGTGTACCACCAGCCCCAAATACTGCCAGGCTTTAGCCGAGAGAAGGCCTAAAAAATAAACTCCCAAATCTCTGGTCTTAGCAGGTTTTATTATTTTTTCTTCATTCATCTTGAATCCTCCTATTCTAAATTGCTTTTGAGAATCTCATAAGTTTCCTCTACCAAAATAGAAAGAGATTTTCCCTCTCCTTCTATCCATATTACAGGGGCTTTCTTGAACCAGTTTATTTGGGTCTTCAAAAATCGAAAAGTGCCCCGTACTATTTCTTCTTGAGCCTCTTCCCGAGAAACCTTTCCCTGAAGAAGTCGCACTACCGGACGGTAAGTAAAATTAAGAAGAGCAGGAATATCTGGAGAATATCCCTGAGCAAAAAGCATTTCCACTTCTTCTACTAGGCCTTCGTCAAACATCTCTTTCGCTCGATGGCGAATCCTTTCCTTCAATTTCTCTCTACTC
Source organism: Candidatus Atribacteria bacterium (assembly GCA_029549715.1). GTDB lineage: Bacteria > Atribacterota > Atribacteria > Atribacterales > Caldatribacteriaceae > Sordicultor. Next base: position 1,302 of record JAKPIQ010000046.1, read on the forward strand.
CAGTAAATGCCAATCATCAAAGGTAAAAAAGGAGACGGGCGGGGAGAAAGAAGGGAGGGAAGCTGACCCGTCTTCCAAAATATTTCCAGAGCTCTGATTAGCCTTTTTCGATCATATTTCCCTATCTTTTGCGCTCTTCGAGGGTCAATACTTCGCAAAAGAGCATAAAGCTTTTCAGTGGATAAGCGTTCCAGAATAAGACGGATGTTGCTTTCAGCAGGAGCTCCCTCAAAGAGAAAAGATCGATAAAGCGCCCAAAGATAAAAAGCAGTTCCCCCCACTACTACAGGGAGACTTTCTCTTTCTAAAACCTCTCTGTGGAGATAAATGGCCTCTTTTCTAAACTGAAAAGCACTCCACCGCTCGCCGGGATCCAGAAAATCTACCAGATGATGAGGAACCCTTTCTCGGAAACTGAGAGGGGGCTTATCTGTTCCTATATCTAAGTATTTGTAGACAGCCAAGGAATCGGCGTAAATCAATTCCACTTTCCCTATTTTCTCAGCCAGAGCCACAGAGAGATCGGTTTTCCCGGTGGCAGTAGGACCTACGATGGCGGGAAGCTTTTTACCTTTCAACTGAACCATAAACTTTATTTTCCTCTCCGGGGGTTAAAAGCACCTCTACCCACTCTCCTATCTCGAGAGCATGTGCTTCCCGCAGGTATACTCGCAAATTATTGGCTGTTCTTCCCGAAACCAAATCCCCTTCTTTTTGGTCAATCAATACTTCTACTATTTTTCCCTCTAATCGGGGTAATTTTTTCTGATAGATACCGCGCAAAATGTCATTTAAAATATGAAGGCGCTCTTTTTTTACCTCAAGAGGAATATCGTCTTTTAAAAGGGAGGCTCCAGTCCCCGGTCGAGGGGAATAAATGTAGGTATAAGCCACATCAAATTGAGCTTCTTTGACCACTTCTAAAGTTTCCTGGAAATCGGAATCCGTTTCTCCGGGAAAGCCAACAATAATATCTGTCCCAACTCTAGCACCGGAAATAGATTGACGAATGAGATTGACTTTATCCAGGTAATTTTCTCGGGTGTAGCCCCGGTTCATAAGGTGCAAAATCTTATTAGAACCAGCTTGTAAAGGAAGATGAAAATAAGGACAAATACAGTCGCTATATTTTACTACCTCCACTATTCCTCTTCGCAGGTCTCGGGGGTGAGAAGTAAGAAAGCGAAGCCAGATTTTTTTACCTCGCAACCATTTTTCTATATCCGAAAGTAGATCCTCAAAAGCTTCTTCTCTACCCCAATCCCGACCATAGCTGTTGACATTTTGCCCGAGAAGAGTAATTTCTCGGAAACCATTGTCTGCCAAGTTTTTTACCTCTTCCTCTATTATCTCTACGGGTTTACTCCTCTGCCTTCCGGTAGTATAAGGAACTACGCAATAACTACAGAAGTTGTCGCAACCAAAGGTAATGGGCAAATAAGCAGAAATTCTATTAGAATGCCAGTACCCTTTTTCTTCATAGAGAGAAGGAGGTGTTTCCCTGAAAGCTACTATTTTTTCTTTCTCCCACCAGGCCCGTTGAATTAGAAAAGGCAAATCTTCCCAGTTGTGAGTACCCGCCAGAACATCTATTTCTTTACATTTTTCGAGGAGCTTTTCCCTCTGTAGTTGTCCTAAGCATCCACACACCACAAGGAGAGAATGAGGATTTCGCTCTTTGTGCTCCCGGGCAAATTGGCCTATTATACCCATGGCTCTCTGAGCAGCATGTTCTCGCACCGCACAGGTATTAAATATCACCACATCCGCGTTTTCCAATTTCTCAGCCTGAGAAAAGCCCAGCTCTCTCAATCGATAAGCTAAGTGCTCAGAGCGGCTTTTATTCATCTGACAACCAAAAGTTCTCACTCCAAAAGTAGCCAGCGCCACTTCTGGTGCCAGAAAACCCGGTTTTCTTTTATCGTTCACTTTACTATTCAATAAAACGCCTAAGCGCTTCGGGGTTTCACCACCAATCTAATAGCTGTTCTCTCCTCTCCATCAATGTTAATATCGGTGAAAGCCGGTATACAAACCAGGTCAATACCGCTAGGAGCAACATATCCCCGAGCTATAGCAATAGCTTTGATAGCTTGATTAACTGCTCCTGCTCCCACTGCTTGCACCTCAGCTATGCCTTTTTCTCGGATAGCTCCGGCCAGAGCACCAGCTACAGCATTAGGATTAGACTTAGAAGAAACTTTTAGGACATCCATGGCAATTCCTCCTTTTTTTACCTTTTTGCAATTCAAGATATAGATAAGCGAGAGATTCCAGTAGCTCTTCCCGTAATCTCATCTACCTCTACTACAATACCGTTAAGTTGAACATCTTCTTTAGCCACCCGATATCTAACAGGCATTTGAGTTAAAAATCTGTTTAAGATATCCTCCTTTCTCACCCCGATAACCGAATTATGAGCTCCTGTCATACCGATGTCGGTGATATAAGCTGTACCCTGAGAAAGAATACGCTCATCGGCAGTAGCCACATGAGTATGAGTACCAAAAATACAGGATACTCTACCGTCTAAAAACCACCCCATGGCTATCTTTTCTGAAGAAGCCTCAGCGTGAAAGTCAACCAAAATTATATTGGTTATTTTTTTAAAACTCTCCAGCTCTTCCTCCATTCGCTGAAATGGGCAATCCAAAGAAGGCATAAAAACCCGGCCATTTACGTTGGCCACGATCCATTTTTTACCTCGCTTTTCTACTACTGCCCAACCTCTACCCGGAACGCTTGGGGGGTAGTTGAGGGGACGGATGAGCCGCGGCTGGTAGTCAATATAATCTACAATTTCTTTTTTATCCCAGATGTGATTACCGGTGGTAATCACATCTACTCCATAGCTCAGAATCTCTTCGCAAACCTCAGGCATAATGCCCAACCCCCCAGCGGCATTCTCTCCATTAACAACTACCCCTTCAATATCAAATTCCTCTTTGATGATTTTCAATTTATCAGCCAATATCTTCCGACCGGGTTTACCTACTACATCTCCTACCATTAAAAATCGCAAAGCTTTACTCCTCCACTACTTAGCATATTCTACTACCCTGGTTTCCCGAATCACGGTTACTTTGATCTGTCCGGGATACTCCAGTTCTTTTTCTATTTTTTGAGCTATATCATAAGCTAACTTTGCCGCTTGAGCATCATCAATCTTATCCGGCTTTACTATGATTCTGGCCTCTCTACCTGCCTGAATAGCGTAAGATTTCTCCACTCCTTCGAAACCGTCAGCTATTTTTTCTAACTTTTCCAAGCGCTTAATGTACGATTCCAGGCTCTCTCTTCTTGCCCCAGGCCGGGAAGCTGATATAGCATCAGCTGCCTGCACCAAAGTTGCTTCCAAGGTTTTCGCCTCTACCTCTCCATGGTGAGCCTCAATAGCATGAACCACTTCCTCTTTCTCTCCATACCGAGAGGCCAACTCTGCCCCAATTTTAGCATGAGGCCCCTCTACTTCGTGGTCTACAGCTTTGCCTATATCGTGTAAAAGACCAGCTCTTTTAGCCAAAGTGGTATCAACTCCCAGCTCGCTGGCCATTAAACCAGCAAAATAAGCTACTTCTTTGGAATGCTGCAAAACATTTTGCCCGTAGCTAGTTCTAAAGTATAGTTTCCCCAGAAGTTTTATCAGCTCCTCGTTAATCCCTTTCACTCCCACATCAAAAAGAGCTTGTTCCCCTTCCTGGATTATTTTCTCCTCTACCTCAGACTTAGATTTCTCCACCACTTCTTCTATCCTAGCCGGGTGAATACGACCATCCACAATCAATTTTTCCAGAGCCAGGCGAGCCACCTCTCTTCGGATGGGATCGAAAGAAGAAATAACTACTGCCTCAGGAGTGTCATCAATAATTAAATCCACTCCAGTAATTATTTCAAAAGTTCTAATATTGCGACCTTCTCTCCCTATAATTCTTCCCTTCATTTCATCACTGGGTAAGTTAACCACTGATACCGTATTTTCCACTGTGAAATCGGCAGCGTAACGCTGAATGGCTTGGACTACAACTTTTTGAGCTACTTTTCCTGCTTCTCTTTTAGCTCGTTCTTCTGCTTCTTTTATTTTCATCCCTATCTCGTAATCCAGAGTTTTTTCTACTCGTTCCAGCAACTCCTGGCGAGCTTCCTCCACAGAAAGACTAGCAATCCGGGATAATTCCTGTATCTGTCGTGATTTCAAAACCTCTACTGTTTCTCTCTGTTGCTCTATTTCTTCTTGTCGCTTGCGCAAAAGACTTTCCGTTTTCTCTATTTGCTCTAACTTCCGCTCCAGCATTTCTTCCCGACGTAAAAGTCGAGACTCAAAACTCTGCAGCTCCTTTCTCTTCCGCTGAACTTCTTCTTCCAAAGCTTTTCTGTCTTCTAAAACTTCTTCCTTGGCTAAAATCAGCGCTTCTTTTTTAGAAGCTTCCACCTGGCGGAGAGATTCTTCCCACGCTCTCTCTATCTCTTCCTGGGCATTTTTTCTTTCCTTCTGCAGCTGGAAATTTAAAAAACTAAGCCCCCCTATCAACCCTATCGCTATTCCTAGCAAAATATATATAAACTCCATCTATTGGATTCACCCCTTATTCACTTTTCAATGTGCGACTCACATGAGTAGAGATTATTTTAATGGCGACTCAAAATCGAGTCAAGATCCTCCTCCCTTCTGCCAGGCCTCTTCTATTACTTCCCAGGAAAAACCCCGGCGGAGAAGGCGATTATTGATGTTTTCTTCTTCTTTCCCTTCCTTTAACCATCCCTGTATCAACTTTTGAGCGTCTTTCACTTCTTCCTCCCGGGGAAAAAACTCCCGAAGAGAATCCAGAAGAGAAAAGGGAATACCTCTCCGGTACAACTCATCCCTTATAACTTGTAACCCTCGAGGACGCAAATTTCTTCTCTCTTCTATGTAAATCTTTACAAACTCTTCATCATTCAAGTAACCACGCTCTTCTAAAAATTGGAGAGCCTCTTCTATCTCTTCTGCTAGAAAGCCATCCCGAGCTAATTTCTGCAAAAGCTCTCGCCGGGTATACATCCTCCGATTGAGGTAGCGAAAACTTTGCTGGATTATATCTTTCATGAACTATAAGCTATTGCAGGATCAATTCCCATTTGAGAGAGAGCCGCTACCAAAATTTCTTGCGCCACTTCCGGGTTTTCCTTCAAGAACTGCCGAGCATTTTCTTTACCCTGACCCAGGCGATATTCTTCGAAAGAAAACCAGCTACCTGCCCTTTTGATTACCCCGGAGGTTTCTCCCAGACTTAATATCTCCCCCTCCCGGGATATTCCTTCCCCATAAATCAACTCCAGTTCTGCTTCTTTAAATGGAGAAGCTACTTTGTTTTTAACTACTTTAATTCGGGTCTGAGCCCCTATTATTTCTTCTCCTGACCTCAGATAATCTCTTCTTCTCACATCCAGTCTTACACTGGCGTAAAACTTGAGTGCTCTACCTCCGGGAGTAGTTTCCGAAGGTCCGTAACTCATGGCAATCTTTTCCCGGAGTTGATTGACAAAAATAGCCACAGTTTTAGTCTTACTGATGTAACCAGCCAGTCTTCTCAGAGCTTGAGACATCAGGCGAGCCTGCAAGCCGATATAAGAATCGGACATCCCTCCCTCCAGCTCCATCTGAGGAACCAGAGCAGCCACAGAATCCAGCACTACTACATCAATTCCCCCGGTACGCACTAAAGCATCCACTATATCCAGCGCTTCCTCGGCACTTCCGGGTTGAGAAATCAATAACTTATCAATCTGCACTCCGATTCTACTGGCATAGTTAGGGTCCAGAGCATGCTCGGTATCTATAAAGGCTGCCATTCCTCCTTGCCTTTGAGCTTCAGCAATGGCATGTAAAGCAATAGTGGTTTTACCCGAGGCTTCAGGACCAAAAATCTCGACCACCCTTCCCCGGGGGAACCCTCCTACCCCTAACGCAATATCGAGAAGGATTGAGCCACTTTTTATCACCTCTACGTCAGTAGCCAGGGCATCTTGAGATAAATACATAATGGACCCCTTACCATACTTTTTTTCTATAGAATTTATAGCTTGTTCAATCATACTTTCTCTTAAATCTTTAGAGCTTTTTTCCTCACCCATTTTTCTTCACCTCTTTCAAATTAAAAGAACCCAGCTCTTGATAGACTGAGCCTTGAGGGGTTAAAGTGCTCTGATAAAAAACCATTTTCCTAACCTCAGTAGGAAAACTGATATTCTCCCCTTCTAAAGAAGTAAGAGCAAAAGGAGAGCGAAAACGAGCCAGGGTAATATGAGGAGAAAACTCTCTTTCCTCCCTCTCCCATCCCTTTTTAGCTATTCTTTCCTCCACTTCTTCTCTTATCATGGTTATCCTTTCCTCCCCCCTCTGATCTATCCCCACCCACATCACTCGAGCGCGACGAAGAGAAGGAAAAGCTCCCCATTTTTCCAAAGTCACAGGAAAGACAGAAAACCGCCCACTAACTTCTTCCAACAGTTTATTCATTTCTTCTACCTGGGTAACAGGAAAAGCAGAAAAAAAGTGGAGCGTCAGATGAAGCTGCTCTCTTTTAACCCACTTAGCTCGAGGATAAGTTTTTTTCCCCCTTGCAATTAAATCTTCCAGAAAATCTTGAGCCTCACAGGGGAGGTCTAAAGCCACAAAGCTCCTGATAGTAGTACTCATAAGTCAAACTTCTCCTTTAAACACTGAAAAACCATGGTCAGAGCAGATTGAGAAGCAAATCTTTTATTCATCAATCTATCTCCCGAAAAATGGAATTTCTGTACTATAATATCATCTTCACTGGCCAGAGCAATATAGACCAGCCCCACCGGTTTTCCTTCGCTCCCCCCTCCCGGTCCAGCGATACCGGTAATTCCAAGGCCTAAGTCGACTTTTCCCTTCCTGCGCACACTTTGAGCTAAAAACCGAGCCACCTCTTCACTCACTGCTCCTTTTTCTTTTAAAATCTCCTCTGGAACCTCTAAATCCTCTTTTTTAGCCTCGTTGCTATAAACCACATATCCTCGCTCAAAATATTGAGAACTACCTGCTACATCGGTTATCCGATTGGCCACCAACCCTCCAGTGCATGACTCTGCTACCCCCAATTTCAGTCCTTTTTCCTTCATCATATTTCCCACTGCTTCTTCTAAAGTATCACCATAGGGGGTGAAGAAAAATCGATCTAAATGGTGAGCTACTTTGTCTAAAAAGAGAAGGGCCAATTCTTTTTGTTCTAAAGAATAATTTGAGCTATAAACATAAAGCCATACTTCTCCATAATTAGGGAGAAAAGCTATATTGAAAGAAGAAGGCAAATAAGCCAAAAATGGCCTTACCTCTTCGGCTAAATTAGATTCTCCAATACCACAAAACTTGAAGACAGGAGAACGATAAAAATTTTCCTCTTCCTGAGGAAGTTCTTTTTCTATCAAGCTCCAGAAAAACTCCGCCTCTCGAGGAACACCGGGTATGACAAAAATGTTTTTATCTTCCACCTGAAGTTTAAAACCAGGAGCAGTCCCCCGCTCGTTATAGAGTATTTCTCCTCCTTGGGGAATAAAAGCCTGCTTTTTATTATTCTCAGGAGGTTCAACGTTTCTTAACTGGCGATAAAAAAACTGGATTTTATTCCATGCTTCTGAGTTAAAAACTAAATTTCTATTAAAAGCTCTGGCTACTGCCTCTCGGGTCAGGTCATCTTCGGTAGGACCCAGCCCCCCTGACACAATAACCAGCTTTATCTCTTCTTCCTGCATAATGAACTGCAAAGCACTCACTATTTTTTCTATCTGGTCAGGAGCAAAAATAATAAACTGGGGCAATACTCCTCTCTCCACCAGCCTTTGGGCTAAAAAATAAGCGTTATAATCCCTAATCAGTCCGGTTAACAACTCTGTCCCCACACCAAGAATAGCCGCTTTCAAATTTTTTCTCCTTTCAATTCATAATCGTGAGCTTGAGTAACTCTAATTTTCACTATATCTCCTTTGTCTACCTCCCCTTCCCGGGACTCAAACTTTACTTTTCCGTCTACTTCCGGAGCATCTCCATAAGTTCTCCCCCAGCAGTGAGTGATGCCTCTTCTTCTTTGAGCTCCTTCTACTATTACCTCCAGCTCTTCACCTATCAAAGAGTTATGAAAATCTCTCATAACTCTTTTTTGTGCCTTCATAAGTCTCTGATAACGCTCTCTTTTTACCTCCTCTTCCACCTTGGGATAAAGAGAAGCAGAAGGTGCATCAGGAGGTTCAGAATAGATAAAAACTCCCATCCTCTCAAAGCAAAAGTCTTCTACAAAATCAACCAGGTGCTGAAAAGCTTTTTCATCTTCTCCTGGAAAACCCACCAGAAAAGTGGTCCGCAAAAATACACCGGGAATGTTTTTTCTCAAGGTCTCCAGCTTCCCCCTTATTTGCTCTATCGATGAGGAACGCCTCATTCGGCGAAGAATGGCTGGTTCTACATGCTGAAGAGGAACATCCAGGTATTTCACCACATGAGAAGACTCCCCCATGGTCTCTATAAATTCATCATCTAACCCCTGGGGAGAAAAGTACAACAATCTTAACCATATCCCGGGGGGCAAAATTTCATCCAACCGGCGAAGAAGAGATGATATCATTCTCCGGTGGTAGAGGTCTAAGCCATAAGAAGACAGATCTTGAGCTACCAATATTATTTCTTTTACTCCCTGCGATACCAAATTGAGAGCTTCTTTTTCTATTGATTCCATGGTCCTGCTACGCAGAGGACCCCGGATAGAAGGTATCAAACAAAAACTGCATTGATGGTTACAGCCTTCAGCTACTTTGAGATAGGCATAGTGAGGGGGGGTAGATAGCATTCTCTCTGTCCTGTGGTCGTAAAGAAAGAAAGGGGAGTCCAGAAAGAACTTTCCGGGAAAATCACCCTCTAAAATCGAAACCACAAAAGGAAAATCGTTCACCCCCACCCAGTAGTCTACAGCGGGATATAGGGAGTGCTTTTCCTTCCCCCACCGTTGAGCGTAACATCCCATAACCAGCAGTTTTTTAGGGGGATAAGCCTGCTTAAGAAGAGATAATTTCTTTATCCAGTCCTCAGTTTCCTGACAAGCCTCTTCAATAAAAGCACAGGTATTAAGTATCAATATTTCCGCTTCTTCTGGGGAAGAAAAAAAATTATATCCTCCGGAAAGCAACTTTCCCAAAGCCACTTCCGCATCTACTAAGTTTTTATCACAACCCAAAGTGATAAAAGCAATTTTATTCATGGCTCAAATATTTGCCGGGTCTTTTCCTCTCCCTCACTAAGATAGCCTCGATCTTCTCCGTTCACTACCGCCCTAACCCCATCTCCTCCCCTTACCCACACCTCTACAGGGTAGTTGCTTTTTATCACATATTTTTTATCAGGAACCAGAATTCCAGAGAAAGCTTCATTTCCTGCTGACCATATCTCTGCCCAGGCTGCTCTTTCAGGAAAAAGAGTAACAGTGAGAGAAAACTGAGGCACAACTTCCTCAGAAGGAGGAGGAATCTCCTCTGGCTCGATCGCTGCAACCGGGGGGTTTACTATCATCCCTTCTTCCTCGGGCACAGGACGAAAAATCAAAAAAACAAAAAGGAGGGCAAAAAATATTGTCAAAGAAATCAAAACAGCCAAAACCTTCTTGAATACAGTAGCCCTCTCGCTTTCTTCTTTTCTAGTTCCCCGAAACCGGGTTTCCTCGCCTTTTTTCCAATCCAGAGCTTTTAAATCGGGAGGTTCTGCCGAATAAACCCGATTAAAGAGAGAAAGCATCTCTTCTTCATCTAACTCTAAAAAACGGCTGTAGATTCTCAAATATCCCAGAGCGTAAGCTCTTTCTGGCAACTTGTCCCAATCTTCTTCTTCCAGAGCCTTAATATATCGAGATGAAATAAACGTTGCTTCACTCACTTCATCTTGAGTGAGATTTCTCTCTTCTCTCTTTTTCCGCAATATTTCCCCCAATTTAAGCTGTTCTTCCATTATTTCATTTCCTCTCCTCTGGAAACAATTACTTTTCGAGGCTTACTACCTTCATAAGGCCCTACAATTCCTTCCCTCTCCATTTGTTCAATCAACCGAGCCGCCCGATTAAACCCCACCCTTAATCTTCTTTGCAAAAGAGAAGCAGAAGCTTTCCCACTCTCTATCACCAGTCTAACTGCTTCCTGATAGAGCTCATCGTCTCCTTCTTCTTCTCCTTTTTCTTCTCGAGGAATATATTCCAGGGGATAGTAAATTTCTCCCTTTTGACTTAGCCAATATTCTACCAGATTTTTAGTTTCTGAGGTACTAATAAACGCTCCCTGCCCTCGAATGGGTTTGCTCACTCCCAGAGGAGCAAAGAGCAAATCTCCATTGCCTAAAAGTTTTTCTGCCCCCGGACTGTCTAGAATAGTCCGAGAATCTACCTGAGAAGACACAGCAAAGGCCAGACGAGAGGGAAAATTAGCTTTGATCAACCCGGTAATAACATCTACCGAGGGCCTTTGGGTAGCTACTACCAGGTGCATTCCCACTGCCCGAGCTATCTGTGCCAGGCGGCATAAGCAACTTTCCACCTCCCCCGGAGCAGTCATCATCAAATCAGCCAGCTCATCTATCACTATCACCACATAAGGAAGCTTTTCTTCTTCCTCCACCGCTTGGTTATATTCTTCCACATTTCGGGCAGAAACTTCAGAAAGAAGTTCATAACGAGTGTCCATTTCCCGACATAGCCATTTGAGAAACCTCACCACCCAGCGAATATCAGAAATCACCGGAGCACATAGATGAGGAAGGCCAGCATATAGAGAAAGCTCTACCCTTTTGGGATCTATCAATCCAATCCTCAAATCATTAGGAGTAGCTCGGTAAAGCAAGCTGGCCAAAATGGAATTAATACACACACTTTTACCCGAACCCGTAGCTCCAGCAATGAGAAGGTGAGGTGCTTCTCGTAAATCCCAGATAATAGGTCTACCACTCACATCTCTACCCAAAGCCACGGTAAGGGGGGATCCACTTTTTTGAAACTCTTCATTCTCCACCAACTCTCGCAAAGAAACAATTTCCTTATGACGATTGGGAACTTCGATTCCCACCGCTGACCTTCCAGGAATAGGTGCCTCAATTCTTACTGCGGCAACGGCAAAAGCCAGAGCTAAATCATTGGAAAGACTGATAATCTTCTGCACCTTAACTCCCGGAGCAGGCTGAAAATCAAAGCGAGTAATAGTAGGGCCTACTTGCACATTCACCACTTTCCCCAGCACATTAAACTCTGCCAGAGTTTGCTCCAGTTTATCCACTTCTTCCATTATTTCTTTCCTGGTCTTCTCTTCCCCTCGAGGAGGATAAACTTTTAATAATTGAGGAGAAGGTAGAGCCCAATCACTGGCAGTATTTCTTTTCTTTCGACGGGGAGTGGAAAACCCCCGGGAAGCGGCAAGTTTTTCTTCGGTTTCCAGCTCCACAGGGTTAAAAATCTCATCCAAAAGACTTTCTTGATAAACTTCTGGATGAGACTTTTTTTCTCTTTTTACTACCGTCCGGGAGGTAACCATTACCGGAGCAGCTTTTTCTTTCGGAACTCGCCGGATGCGAGAAAAAGCCTCCCCTACCTTACTTTTTAAAAAGCGCCAGCCCTGGGAAATCTGACGAAGTAGTTTTCCCTCTCCTCCCAGATAAACAGCCAGAAAAGCCGCAAAAAAAAGGACCAGAAGACAACCAGTATCCCCCAGGTAATAGGTCAGATGTTGATAGAGAAAGACACCTGCTATCCCGGCAAATTCTCCCCCGGAAAGAGAAAAATCAACTCTTTCTGCCGCTCGCTGACTTAAAGTAAGGAAGATCACTATCCATAGAGAGAAACTGATTATCCGGCCTATGATTCGAAACTTACGAGCCGGTTGAAAATGGTAAATCTCATAAGCCAGATAACCTAAAAAGAAGGGGAAAATATAAGTACCCACTCCTAAAAAGCGGAACAGTAAGTCCCCAATCAATTCTCCTAACCTTCCTACGTCAAAGGAAAGGGCAATGAGCAAGCTATAGATGGCAAAAAAACTCAAAAAGCAAACTACTAAAACTTTCTTAGTCACTTCGTCCAACCTCGAAAGTATATAATCACTTTATCTGGTTCGATGCCTTCTGGAGTCTTTAGACTGGCTACTGTTCCTTTTGGAGTCGGCACTGTCACTATTGTCACCCACCGCCTCTTTATGACTGAGAGCAATCCTTCCCAGTGAGTCTATGCCAGTCACCTTCACCAGAACGTCATCTCCCACTTTTACAAAGTCCTCCACTTTTTTTCCTCTTTCTGAAGAAAACTGGGAAATATGACACAAGCCCTCTCTTCCAGGAAATATTTCTATAAAAGCCCCGAAGTCGGTTACCCTGGTGACTCGACCCAGATATACCTGGCCCACTTCCACATCTTGAGTGATGCTCCTGATCATGCTGAGAGCTTTATTTTTACCTTCTTCAGTACGAGAGAAAATTATCACTTTCCCATCGTCTTTAATGTCAATAGTAGCCCCTGACTCCTCCACAATTTTTTTGATAACTTTCCCTCCTGGACCAATCAAAGCACCAATACGGTCAGGATTAATTTCCAGTATCTCTATCTGAGGAGCATAAGGAGACACAGAACTACGAGGCCGATCCAGGACTCCATCCATGATGTCCAGAATGTAAAATCGACCCTCTTTAGCTTCTTCCAGAGCTCTTTCGAGTATTTCCCACTTCAACCCCTTATTTTTAACATCCAGCTGGATAGCAGTTATTCCTTCTCTGCTACCTGCCACTTTAAAATCCATTTCTCCATAATGGTCTTCTGAGCCTAAAATATCTCGCAATAGGAGATACTTATCCTCAGATTGTACAAGACCTATAGATAAGCCGGCACAAGAAGACCGAACCGGAACTCCAGCATCCATGAGTGATAGACTTCCTCCACAAACCGTGGCCATGGAAGAAGACCCGTTGGACTCCAGAATTTCAGAAACCACTCTTATGGTATAAGGAAATTCCTCCTCAGGAGGTATAAAGCACTCCAGTGCTCTCTCTGCCAGAGCTCCATGCCCTATTTCCCTTCTTCCCGGACCCCGCATGGGTCGGACTTCTCCTGTGCTATAAGGAGGAAAATTATAGTGGAGCATGAACCTTTTAGCTTCTTCGTCCTGCAGAGCATCTACTTTTTGCTCTTCGCTAGTAGCCCCCAGGGTAGTAATAACCAGAGCTTGGGTCTGTCCTCGAGTAAAAAGGCTAGAACCATGAGTCCGGGGTAGAAAACCCACCTCACAGCTGATAGGTCTTATTTCCTTAGGAGTTCGACCATCTTGCCTTCTTTCAGTCTTTAAAATCAGCTCCTTAATCTCTTCCCTCATAATTTGCTCCCAGGCTACGGTGAAAAAGGTAACACTCTCAAACTTCTCTGTCGCCTGTTCTTGAGCTTTTTGGAGAAGAAGCTTTACTTCTTTTTCTCGCTCGGTTTTCTCCGGAATGGTGATCACCTCCCGGATAGGAAGGCGGTAGTTATCCTCTAACCAAGAGGAAAGATCCTCAAAGAGAGGAGGGATCATCACCTCTCTTTTGCTTTTCCCCACCTGAGCGATTATTTCTTGTTGAGCTTTGATAATTTTAGCTATCTCCTGATAGCCTAACCTCATAGCTTCAGCTACCTCTGATTCTTGTACTTCTCGCGCTCCTGCCTCAATCATGGTAATACCCTCTTGAGAGCCTGCTATTACCATATCCAGCCTACTGGATAAGAGCTCTTCCAAACCAGGGTTAATCACCAGCTCGTCTCCTAACAAACCCATACGGCAGGCAGCCAGAGGACCATCAAAAGGAATATCAGAAATCCCTAACGCCAGAGAAGCGCCTATAATGGACATGGCATCGGGAGGATGAGTCTCATCTACCGAAAGAACGGTAACCACCACTTGAATATCGTTACGAAAGAGCTCAGGAAAAAGAGGCCTGATAGCCCGATCTACCAGACGAGCACTCAAAATAGCTCCCTGTCCTGGTCTACCCTCTCTTTTAATAAACCCTCCCGGAATTTTACCCGCAGCATAAAATCGTTCTTCAAATTCCACCAGAAGCGGAGTAAAATCAATCTCCTCTCTGGGCTCTTCTGTAGCGGTAGCAGTTACCAGCACCACAGTATCTCCATACCTTACTGTTACCGCTCCCCCGGCCTGTTTAGCCAGTTTTCCTGTTTCCACCAACAAACTTTCTTCACCAAAACCAATTTCAAATTGCTTCGTTATATTAAACAACCTCCTCTTATTTTCTTAATCCTAATTTTTCTATAACAGCATAATAACGATCCACGTGATATTTTTTCAAGTAGTTCAGTAATCTCCTTCTTTGCCCTACCATCAAAAATAGCCCCCGTCGGGAATGAAAATCCTTAGGGTGATTTTTTAGATGTTCAGTAAGGTCCTTAATCCTTTCGGTAAGAATGGCAATCTGGACCTCAGGTGAACCAGTATCTGTTTCATGAATTCTGAACTGCTCTATAATCTCCTGTTTTTTCTCTTTAGTTAAAGCCAAGTATTTACACCTCCGATTTATACTTCATTTAGTAGTTTACCACACCCCGATTATACTGTAAATATGTAGAAACTACAGAGGGTGGAGCCCTCTACAGTTCTGATAGAAAAGACAAAAAAATAGCCCGCAATTTAACTCATTACAGGGTATTTTTGTTTTTCCCATTGTAAACTTGCCTTATTTTTCACTTAACCTCAAATAGTGTTCCCGGTAAATAAAATAACTTCTGCAGGCTCAATAAACATTGATAGCCATTCACTTAAAGAGGAATATGACCATTTAGCGTACTAAACATAGAAAGAACTCTTACAACGGGCTGCACTAATATATAAAGCCTCCAGATCCCTTCCTATCTGATTCTTGAGTTCCTCAAGAGAAGAGAAAACCATCTCCTCTCTCAAAAAAGCCTGGAACTCTATAGTCAATCTTTCTCCGTAAAATTCTCGGCAGACACCAGGAATGAAAACCTCCACCAAGCGGCGAGGAGAAAAATTAACCGTAGGTCTATTACCCACGTAGATCAGGGAGAGATTGTGGTTCCCTATTTCTTTCCCGGAAACTGAACCAGCATATACTCCAGAGAGGGGAAGAAGCTTATAAGAAGGAGGATAAAAGTTAGCCGTAGGAAAACCTAATTTTCTCCCCATTCCTCTTCCTCTTCGAACCCTCCCCTGTAAAAAGAAAGAATAACCCAGCAAATGGTTAACAGAGAGTAAATCACCATTTTCTAAATGCCATCTGATGCGGGAGCTGGAGATAGGGTCTCCTCCTTCTTGAAGAGTGGGAACCACTATTACCTCTGTTCCCCGGGAAGAAAAATAATTTTTCAAAAGCTCAGCGTCTCCCTGTGCTTCAAAACCAAAACGAAAATTCTCTCCCACCACTACTACTTGAGGTTTAACCTTCTCTTCTATGAGAGCCAGAAATTCATAAGCTTTCTTTTCTCGAAAACTCTTATTAAAATGCACAAAACACACCAGAGACTGGGGAAACAATTTCTGGATCAGAAAATACTTTTCCCGATAAGTAACAATGTGCTTGATATCTCGACCAGTGGAGAGAAAATTCTGAGGATGAGGGTAAAAGGTAAGAATCTGTAATCTTCTTTTCCTCTCTTGAGCTAACCGGTAAGCTTCGCCTAACAAATACTGGTGACCACGATGAACACCATCAAAAAAACCCAACGCTAAAACATCACCTTCTTCTACAGAATCTATCCCTCTTATCCACATCTTTATTCTCCTAGAATTATTTTAGGTTTTAGCTTTCCATCTTCCTCCATCCAGCCCACACCTAAAAATTTATCCTCCTCATACATTTTTATCCATCCCCTCTCCGAAGAAGAAATAAAAATGGGATTGCCCTGCCCCACTTTTTTAGCTTCCCTCCCCTCCAGATAAATCGAGGGAAGCCAATACAAACCTTCATCAGGAGGGATGCTTTTTCGAATAAGAAACTCCCTGTCTATGTCTCTTTCTGTTATTTCTTCACTTTGCTCCAGGGAAAAATTACCCACTCCTTCTCGGCATAGAGAATAAAGGTAGGCACCTAAACCACTGTCTTCCCCCCACTCTTGAGCCAGGCTTCGAATGTAGGTTCCGGCAGAGCAACGAACCGCAATTTCTGCCTCCGGCCATTCTCCCTCTTCCCAGGAGACCAGTTCCAACTCATAAATATTTACCTCCTTTTCCCGGGGAGGGAGTTTCTTGCCCTGGCGAGCGTACCGGTAACGAGGTTTGCCTCGATATTTACTGGCAGAAAAAGGAGGTACTGACTGCTTTATCGTTCCCCGATACCGATTCAAAAGCATATTTCCCTCTTCTGGTGATAACTTTCCTCGCCTGACTTTAACTATTTTCCCTGTAACATCATAAGTATCGGTAGATATACCGAAACGAATTCGAGCTCGATAAGTTTTATCCAGAGCTTGAAAGAAAGAGGCGAAACGAGTAGCTTTGCCCCAGCAAATTAGCATTACTCCCCGAGCAAAAGGGTCAAGAGTTCCAGTATGACCAGCTTTTTCTCCTAGAATTTTTCTTACCTGCTCTGTAAGTTCAAAAGAGGCCATTCCTACTGGCTTATATATATTAAGTATTCCACCCGTCACTGTTTTTTCTTGTCTCTTCTGTTACCAATCGGGAGTTAGCCAGGAATTTCCTTACTATACCCAAAACTTCTTCTTCAACGTGAGATAAATCACCCTTAATTCCAAAACCCGCTGCTTTACGATGCCCTCCCCCTCCAAAATGATGAGCAATGGGCAAAACATCTTTTTCCCCCTGAGAGCGCAAGCTAACTCTAAAATAATTATTGTTTACTTCTTTAAAAAGTAGAGAAATTTCTGCTCCTGGAATATAAAGTCCGTAGTCCACTATTCCCTCGGTATCTTCTTCCTGGGCTCCACAAATTTTAAAATCTTCTTGAGTCAAGTGAATCACGGAAAATCGATAATCTTCATCATAAAAAAGGTGATTCAACGCTCGCCCCAAGAGCTTCAAAGCTTCTAATCTTCGAAAGCGAAAAGCATAACGCATTATTTCTGCTAAAGACGCTCCTGAGCTAATCAAGTCTGCCACCACCTGAAGGAGAGAAGAGTCCAGCTCTACAAACTGAAAACCACCAGTATCAGTTACCAGACCGGCCAATAGATTAACCGCCATCTCAGGATTTATTTCTACCCCTGCTTCCTTAATCAATTCATAAACTAAAAAAGTAGAAGAGGGAGAATCAGGAACCACCCAATTTATATCTCCAAAATAGGTATTATCGGGATGATGATCTACATTAATAATGAAAGCAGCTCTATCACATAACTCCTCCAGCCGCCCCAGTCGACCAGGATGAGAACAATCCAGAACTATTACCACACCCACCTCCCAGGGAAAATCCAGAGAATAAAAATCACGGAGATCTAACATTTTTTCTTTTCCCGGTAAAAACTGATAAAAATAAGGCACTACTCCATCCCCGACTAAGAAAGCCTCTTTCCCCATTTCTTTTAAAAAGAAGAAGGTAGCAAACATGGATCCTAATCCATCTCCATCAATATTTTGATGAGAAATAATTACAAAATGATGGCAAAGCTTTAAAGCTTCAATTATCTCCCGTTTCTCGTCCATCCTCTTCCCTTTCCATCTGATTGAGAAGTTCTACTACCTGAAAAGCTTTATCCATGGTTTCATCCATTACAAAGATAATTTCCGGCATAAACTTAATTCTCAGACGGAGAGCTAACTCGTTTTTTATGAAACCAGTGGCTTTTTGCAAGGCTTGATATTTTTCCTTTTTTTCTGTCCCTGGAAAATAAATGAAGACCTTAGCCTGTCGTAAATCCGGAGATACTTTGACCTGAGTAATGGTAAATCGCTTCAAGCGGGGATCTCCTACCCGATATAACAAAATAACCGATATTTCTCTTTTAATTAATTCCGCCACCCGCTCTGCTCTTTGTTCTTTCATCTAGATTCACCTGACTCTTTCTTTGTTTCCCACTTTCTTAAAAAATCTCTATGGTCAAATCGGTAATCTCCAGACGGCCATCCCCTTCTACGAATTGAATCACCTGCTGGAGAACAGACTGAACGCTCTTTTCATCTTTTCCCACACAAGAAACTCCTAAGCTACTTTTTCTCCACTGAGAATTGGTGGAAATCTCCACCACCGAGACGTTAAATCGGTTACGAATTCTCTCTTTTACAGAGTTCACCACTCTTCTTTTATCCTTAAGAGAGAAACTCTCGTTAATGAAGATGTCAATCTGACACGCTCCCACTCTCATCTTTCTTCTCTAATGGTATAAACCTCTAATATGTCTCCTTCTTGAAAATCATCAAAACCTTCTAAACCTATTCCACACTCATACCCCTGAACTACTTCTTTCACATCTTCTTTAAACCTCTTGAGAGAGGAAATTTTTGCTCCCTCTTTTATAACTTCTCCTTCTCTTATCACTCGAGCCAGCGCTTCTCGCTCTATTTTGCCCTGAGTTACATAAGAGCCAGCCACTGCTCCCACTCGGGGTATTCTAAATATTGCTCTTATCTCAGCTCTCCCTATCACTTCCTCCACCCGGCGAGGCTCCATAAGACCTTTAATGGCTTTTTCTATGTCTTCAATTACCTCATAAATAACTTGATAAAGCCTTACCTCTACCCCCTCTTTCTTGGCTAACCTGGCTGCTTCACCAAGCAACTTAACATTAAAGCCCACAACTATTCCTTGGGAAGCAGAAGCTAACATAACATCAGCTTCACCAATATTGCCTACTCCCTGGTATATAATATTGATTTTTACCTCTTCTTCCTGCAGAGCAGTAATACTCTTTTCCAGAGCTTCTAACGACCCCTGAAAATCAGCTTTCAAAATAAGGTTGAGTTCCCGGGGTTTCCCTTGTTCAGGGGCCAGCATTTCTTCCAGAGATACGTAATAAGATTTAGATTCTTCGAGTAACTGTTCTTTCTCCTTTTCTTTTCTTCGGTCAGCGATAAGATGAGCTATTTTTTCTTCTCCCACCACCATCAATTTAGTTCCCGCCATGGGTAAATCAGAAAAGCCCACCACTTCAACTGGCATAGAGGGATAAGCTTCAGGAACAACTTTACCTAAATCGTTAATTAATGACCTCACTTTCCCCCAGGTGCTGCCTGCTACAAAACAATCTCCTATTTTCAAGATTCCTTCCTGAATAATTACCGTAGCGACTGGACCTCTACCCCGATCTAAGCGGGATTCTATAACCGCTCCCGTGGCATAGCCAGTATGTCGAGCTTCCAGCTCCAAAAGATCGGCTTGCAAAAGAATCAAATCTAAAAGGTCAGAAATACCTTTCCTCTGAAGAGCAGAAATATTCACAAAAATAGTTTCTCCTCCCCACTCCTCAGGAATCAAACCATGTTCAGAAAGTTGCTGTTTCACTTTTTCGGGATTAGCTCCCACTTTATCTACTTTGTTAATGGCCACAATGATGGGAACATTCGCCGCTTTAGCGTGTTGAATAGCTTCTATAGTCTGGGGCATAACTCCATCATCAGCAGCTACTACTAAAACAGCGATATCGGTAACCTGTGCCCCTCGTGCTCGCATAGTGGTGAAAGCCTCATGACCAGGAGTATCAATAAAGGTAATTTTTCTACCATCTACCTCTACCTGATAAGCTCCAATCTTCTGAGTTATACCACCAAGTTCACTCTCTGCCACTTGAGACTCTCTGATAGCATCCAGGAGGGTAGTTTTTCCATGATCAACGTGGCCTAAAATAGTAACCACCGGAGGTCGAGGATAGGTCTCGGTCTCCAAAGTTTTTAGCGCCAGTTCTTCAGCGTCCTCTGCCCACTCTACATACCACCAGCCCCGCTCTCTGGCCAATCTTTCTACCACCAGAGGAGGGAGGGGATCCTTAGGATCAAAAACCATATTCCAGTCCGCCAGCTGTAGTATCAATTCTTCCACTTCTTCATTAAACAATTTGGCTAATTCCCTTAAAGTAGGTAAGGATTCAAAATAAAGAGTTTTTTCCTGTTTCTTTTTAGCTTCTTCTTTCTTCTTTTTTTGATATTCTATTTCCTCCTGTAGCAGCTCCACCAGCTCTTCATCAACATTGCTCATATGATTTTTGACTTCTACTCCCAATTCTTTAAGCAAGGAAACCACTTCTTTAGTGGGCATTCCCAGGTTCTCTGCCACTTTATAGACTCTTATTTTGGGCATCATTTACCTCCTTTCCTTGGGATTTTACATAGTTACCCAATACCTCCTTTAATCTCTTTAATTCTTCTTCTTTAACCTCTACTCGTAGAGCTTGAGACAGATTTTTGAGATTCAATTTATTTATACATTCCTGGCGGGGACAGAGATAAACCCCTCTCCCTGCTTTCTTCCCGGTAGGGTCTATTTCAATTTCCTCCTCTTTTTTAACCAACCTGATTAAGGTTTTTTTCTCTTTCCTCTCTCGACAACCAACACAGGTTCTAATCGGTATTTTCCTTTTGGCCACCATTTTCTTCCCTATTGATATCAATCCTCCAACCGGTTACCCGAGCAGTTAAACGAGCATTCTGCCCATCTTTACCAATAGCCAAAGATACCTGATCTTCAGGCACAAAAACTCGAGCAGTATTGGTCTCCTCATCTAATTCCACTCTTATCACCCGAGCAGGACTCAAAGATTCAGCTATTAAAGCCCGGGGGTCATTACTCCATTTTATTATATCTATTTTTTCCCCTCTTAACTCATCAGTAATATTTTTGACTCGAGAACCTCGATTACCAATGCAAGAACCCACCGGATCTACATTATCACTCCGACTCTCTACTATTACTTTGCTTCTCACTCCCGGCTCCCGAGCAATAGCCCTTATATCTACTAAACCATCGTGCACCTCCGGGACTTCCAGCTCAAATAGCCTTCTCACCAGACCCGGGTGGGTGCGAGAAAGGACGATTCGAGAACCTTTGCTGGTTTTTTTAACTTCCACAATATAAAACTTCATCCTCTCTCCTATCCGATAGTTCTCGGTGGAAGTCTGCTCACTGAAAGGAAGCAAGGCATCTGTTTTACCCAAATCCACAATAACGTTATTACCCTCTCTTTTAGAAATTATACCGGTAATAATCTCTCCTTCTCTTTCCACAAACTCCTCATAAATCAGGTCTCTTTCTGCTTCTTTTATTCTTTGAATAATCACTTGTTTGGCAGTTTGTGCAGCAATTCTTCCAAAATCCTGGGGAGTTACCTCTATTTCCACCACATCTCCCACTTGAGCATCAAAACCCAATCTCTTAGCTTCTTCTTCCAGTATCTCCGTAACAGAGTCCCTTAATTTATCCACTACCGTCTTCCGAGCAAAAACCTTTATAGTACCATCCTGAGGGTTGAGAGTCACCGAAACCCCTTTGTGGGAACTCCTGAAGTTCTTCCGATAGGCAGAAAGAAGAGCAGCCTCGACGGCTTCTTTCAAAACCTCCTGAGGGATGCCCTTAGTTTTTTCTATTTGTTCAATAGCAGCAAAAATTTCTTTACTCATATATCCCAACCCCAAAAAAATTTTTCAAAGCTCGAAGAACTTATTAAACAAGAAAGAGTGGGGGAACCCACTCTTTCTTAGTATCATTTTTCGATTGCTATTATTTTAACTCAAATTGATAAATAGTGCAACTTTTTGCGGGCTGGCCGACCACAGAAGCAAGCTTTTTTCAACATACTCAATCGAATAAGAGAGTTAAAGTATTAGCAGGCGCGATTGAAATCTACACTACATCAAGTCTCTTTTTTTTCTGTAAAAGTGGATAGCCTTTTCACTACTCCAGTGCCATTCTCTCAATGAGGAGTCAAGGTACAACAAAGAAACCGATTATAAACTGATAGCGAGGAAACACCTCAAAAAAAAGAAGTTTCTAATTCCCAAAAGCCTCGGTCTCTGCAGTTTTTAAGGAAATCACCTCTCCGGAGTTCTCTTCTACCTCTTGATAAGGTAAACAATGATAAATATAGTATCCCGCAAGGCCCGGTATAATTTCTTAGAAAAGAAGCAAAATGGAGACCACTACAGAACAAGGGGTGAATCTCCCAGACCTCCCTTAAAAACAGAGGACCATCAAGAGAGGAAAAACTCCTCCCTCATATATAATAGAGGAAAGAGGTATAATACTAAATAAAGGTTATGGTGAGTTTTGTGGTTAACTATAATTGGAGGCTTCTCCTAATTTGAGATTTCATGACAAGAATTTACTTTCCCAGCCTTTCTCCTACAAACTTAAAAATTTGGTAAAGAAGCTCCCCGGCAAGCGGTTGGTCCATCAACCGAAACCATACATAAACTGCCTGACCTCCCCTGGGTGTAGATGCTACATGCTTAGCGTAGGCTGCCCCATCCCCATACCACTTGCCAGTCTCATCATATAGAGATACGAATGGCACGTATTCATCCTTCAAAGCAACCTTTGTGGGGCGCGCCGGACGCCAACGAAGATCACCGAAGGCAGGAAATGGTAGTTCTGGGAAATCACCTATTACTTCAGAGTTCACCTTGAAGATAAGTTTGAGCCCATCCGGAGGGGACTCCCAACCAGCATCCACCGGAATTCCAAACTTCTCTGTAGCTATTACGGTGCCTTTTTCATTGTAGTAGAAAGGCCATGGCAAGCTTGGAGCGGCAAAGATAATCCCTCCTCGGTGGAGATAACCCACAAGTGTGTTGTCAACATCAAGAAGTTCTTTAAATGTGCTCCTGTAGTTTTCCCCGCCTGCATAGACCAGCACCTGATATCTCTCGGGGTCAAGCTCTTCAACTACATCCTCATAACTCAGAAGCTTTACATTCAGACCTACCCTGGAAAGCCATAAGACTATAGGACTCATGGGGCTGAGCTCTGGCAGCACCCCTATAGTCTTCCCCACAAACATCGACTTAAGCTCTTCTTTCTTATCAACAGAGATAGTAAAGGGATCTGCCCCGGGTTCAGCCAGAGCAACTGACCGCGAAGGTTTAGCCTTAAAAGCAGCTGTATATTCCCCTGTAAGCTTCATATACTCATCACCAAACTCCAGGCTAGGCTCAATCTGTGAACCCTCATGCCACTCATTAAATGAGGTAATAAGAACCCAGTCAGGGTTTACCTCGATCGCGGCCTCCCAGAGTGTCCTGTAAATCCTGCCCTCCTTACGATCTACAGCGATCCCAGGTTTTCTTATTTTCGTATCATCATACCCCGGTATGATGGTCACCGTTGAAATCTTACCCGCAGCCTTTTCCTGGGAGACCGCTCTTTCGTAGGAAACCAGTGCAGCTTCTCTAAGGTTATCCCCGGCGCTCAATACCATCCCGAGTGGATTATAATCATGAACCCCGTCAAAGGTAACAATATTCAAAAAGTTTACACCATCAGCAATCAGCAGGAACCTACCAAGGTCTTTTTCAACCTCCTGGATAATGGACATCCACTCCAGGCTGGAGACCTGGCCCATCACCCGGCTATAAACGAAGACCACAGGTGCCCCGTCTACCTGGAGAAATGCGGGGTGCGGACCATAGTTCTTGAGAATATAGCGGAGGTCTTCTGAGGTCCAGTATATGCGGTCCTCAGAAGAGAAATATTCCTCACTCTCTAAGTACACCGAAACCTCGATCCCGTGCTCTTTTGCCTCGTCCAGGATGAGTGGCATAGCCTTATCTTCAAATGTGTTTACTCCCCACCACGAGACGATGATTCCGTCTACCCCAGCATCTGCAAGGAGTCTCATGTGTTGTGCCACAACCTCCGGATCATTGCTATCGTAGGGACCGAGTACCGGATAATGAGTAGACGAAGCTATATACTTGCTTTCCTCATCGACCCCCTCCCAATGAAACCACCGCCCGCTCACCTGTGGATTTCCATACCAGGGATAATAAAAGGTAAGTACCTTCTTGGAAACATCCGGATAAATCCTGGCCTGCCTTGTGTAAAGAAACTTATCATACCCACTTTGATCAATACCTTCTTTTGCACTTGCCGCTATCTCAGAGAAAATGCTCATAAAGCTGGCCACTCCGGCTATGACAATAATACCAATTGCCTGGTAGAGAACCTTTATCTTCCTGTTACTCATCCCAACCCCCTCTTCGCATAATCCCCACTTTGACACTTAACTCAGGTGAAACCCGCACCAATCCTCAGATTTTTAAATCAAAATTGAGCATTTTGCCACTACACTTTTGATGATTAAAATTTGAATGTCTGTATTCTCTGAGTCTGGAGCGTTAAAATGAGAACCCCCTGGTGAGAAAGTATCAAACTTGAGAGAAATTCATTCTCTGCCTTTATTTCTGAATTTCCATTCCAGAAAGTTTCCTAAATACAGAGATAGTAAATCATCTTTATTTGTATATATTAAGGCACCATTCGGGTTACCAAATGTTTTTATGAGTTCTTTTGAAGATACATTGTAAATAGTATATAAACCCAGAGGGGTATCGTTTTCGAAATTCTGAAATATTTTTTCTATCGAGTCTTTATTTAAATTTCCAAGTTTCCACCATGGTTCTAATGTGGCAAAATTTGCAAACACATCAAGATTCCCTGCTATTAATAACCATAATGTATCTGGATATTTATAAGCATATGGAAATTC
This sequence comes from Candidatus Atribacteria bacterium, assembly GCA_029549715.1. GTDB lineage: Bacteria > Atribacterota > Atribacteria > Atribacterales > Caldatribacteriaceae > Sordicultor. The sequence goes on from JAKPIQ010000046.1 coordinate 25,964, forward strand.
TTCCCCTGCCTCGAGAATCTTTTTAATTAATTCGCCCTCTTTATACCACAGATTCTCTACTTTTAGATAAAGTTTAGACTCTTCTATTATCTCTGAAGGGATATTCTTTGTCTCTTCTATATCAGGACGTAGATACTCTATCCCTCGGGCGTTTCCATCGGGCCCAGGTGTATGTAAAAATATTTCAAATTCTCCATCCAGTGCCGCTGCCCTTTCTCTTAATTTTAGTTTTTTCACTAAATTTAAGATATTTCCTAATTCGGGGATTATCTTTTTAGTTAAAAAAAGTTGCCATCTAGGCTTTATCCCAACATCCAGAAGTCTTTCAGTTGCTAAGATAGCATCTTTAAAAGCACCTTTCCTTCTGTAGAACCAATCATTTGTCTCTCTCATCCCAAAGAAAGAGATCTGACATTTTTCTGTTCCAATTTCTTTTGCCCATCTACCATATTCTATATCCCTTGCCAGCCTCCATATACTCAAAAGTTCGTATCTATAAGGCTTAACGTCACTCCATTCTTCTTCTAATTTGTAAAGTTCTTTATAGTTGTCTGAATAGTTAGGTTCTCTAAACCAGGTAGATACAGCAATATTTTCTATAAATGGTTTATTTTCTATAATATAGTCCTTGAAATTTTTAACTATGAGCCTGGCTCTATCAATTGACACTTTGGACCCTGAAGCACAACCCAAATAACAGTGTCTACATCTATTAGGACACCCATTCATATCAAATGCTATTCCTATATTTTTAGAAGCAATCCCAGGCATCTTAGTCCCCAAAGCCAGGCAAACTACACTATTATCCAGACTGAATTATTCAGCATCTATAGCCATATTCTCGCACAGCAATATTTATCCAGCCAGTTTTTAACCTCCCAGAGTACTTCCTCTCCCATTTTATATCCACCCGGTGAGTCTGGCTAACAGTTTTGTATAATCTATAAAGTTCTGCCAGGATATATCAGGAGGAACTCCATGGTCACAGCCGGGTATATATCCGCCACCACTTTTAAGCAGCGGAGGAACAACTCTTAAAACTTCTTCTTCCATTTCCTTTCCCCCTCTGGCAATAGCTCTCTTATCGATACCGCCTATGTAAGCCATATTCCTGCCCCATCTTCGCCTGAATTCTACTATATCATTCCCGGCTGCTACCTCCACAGGTGTGCAACAGTTAAACCCCACCTCTATCCACAGGGGAATGAGCTCTCCTATATAACCATCGCAATCCATAGAGACTACTGGACAGCCGCTCTTTTTAAGTTCCGGAATCCATTTAGTATAGGCAGGAAAGAGAAACTCTCTCACCATCTCTGGTGATATCATACTGTGCTCCTTGTAAGCCATATCTTCAGAAATCAGGACATAGTCTAAACTGACTCTGTCGAGTATTGGCCCCAGAACATCCATTACAAAGTTAGCCCAGAAGTCAATCATTTCTTTGACGAAGTCAGACTTTTCTATCATAAAAATACATAAATTTTCTAACCCGCACCATTCCCTCAGCTGCCAGAATGGCCCATTAAAACCTATACTCAACACATAGTCTCTATGCTGAGCCTTGCTACACCTCTCCTCAAAGTTTTCAGGAAACCTTCCCGGAGAATCCGGACTGTAGTGTTTCTTCATTTCTTCCCAATCTGAGTAATTCTCTACCGGAAATTTATGCCATTTCCTGGTAACAAAATCCTTCGCCTCTCTGAGATATGTGTAATCATACCGGTCAGATATCTCGACTATTGCCCCCATCCAATCCTGAACTATATAATGGCCATCCTTATGTTCCAGTACTTTTTCCTCAAACTGAGGTATCATCTTAAAAGAGACTCCCAGGTCAATTTTCTTACCTTGTGGTTCTTCTTCTATGCCTAAAGTTTCCAATAGCACTGAACAATAATCCCTTCCTTCTGGAAGACCTTCCGCTCTCCACCTTTTAAGAGTCGACTCTCTCGGGCTCCCGGGTAGCAGAGGAATTTTATCAGGTTTTCTAAAGGTAAGGGTTTCTATAAATCTTTCTCTGTGAGTCACAGTGCATTCCCCAACAGATCTTTAATCTTGACCGGATTCCCGGTAGCTATAGCTTTATTCGCTGAAGCCCCTATCATCGTTGACATAGCTCCGGCTCTCGAATCTGCCATATGTCCCAGAGGATCTGGCTGATTTCCTATAAAGAGCATCTTATGGAGCCTTTCATCTCCTCCCCCGTGCCCTCCTCGCAATTTTTCTATTTCGTAAGTGACTACCTCATTTTTTCTGTTAAATACTCTTATGTACTGGTAAGGGTCCCCGGCATAGTGCCCGCTATGAAATTCTTCTGCCTCTATTCTTCCATCAGTTCCACTGATCGCCATCCTCCATCCCTCATAAGGACTGTATGCTATGAGAGAATAGGTTAAGATTGCTCCCTTTGAATACTTTACCGTTACACTCATTGTATCTTCAATATCTATGTCTGGGGAGAACACGCATCTATCTCTGTAGTACCCATCTATATCTTCTGCATCGAAGTAAAATTCCTTCATGAAAGGATCTTTAGAATAATCTACAAAAAACTCACAGGATTCCTTATACTGACAGGTCAGGCACCTCTCTCCCCTTTCTTCTCTTGTAGGTCCGTAGAATCTTTGCGTTCCAAAGGCATAAACTATTTCCGGGTCTTCTTCTATCCACCAGTTGACCATATCGAAATGATGACTGGCTTTGTGAACCAGAAGACCTCCAGAATTTTCCTTTCTCCTGTGCCACCTTCTAAAGTAATCTGCCCCGTGTCTGGTATCGAGAATCCATTCAAAATCTACGCTCAATATTTCCCCTACTATCTTTTCCTTTAGTAACTCTTTTATCCTTGTTACATAAGGACTGAATCTATAATTAAAAGTTACTATTATCTTCTTTCCTGTCCTTTTCTCCGTCTCTAACATAGCCCGGCATTTTTCCTCATCTATAGTCATTGGCTTTTCTACTATAACGTCACATCCGGCATTCATGGCCCTGATTGCATACTCATGATGATATCTATCTATAGTAGTGACTATTACATAATCAGGGTGGGTCTCTTCTAACATCTTATCAAAGTCATCAAAAACAGGAATTCCTCCACAGCGATTACTGATATATTCAGACCTTTTCCTGTTAATATCAAAGATACCAACTAACTTTGCATAATCTTTGAAGGTTTCAGTTATTGGAACAGCATACATACGAAATCCTCTACTGCTTGCTCCAGCCAATGCATAACGTTTCATTTTTCATTCCTCCTCAGTATTTGTATAATTTTATTCCTCCTACTAATTTATCTATACTGGCTATTTCCCCTTTACTATTCCTGGGGTTTACCAGAATAACTTCCCTATCTTTCAAGCCGGAGACTAAATCCTCAATATCAAAATATCTGGCTATACCATATATCTCCAGCCTCGGATCGTATCTATAGTATCTTGAAGAGATGAGGTCCTCGTAAGAGTATAACAGATCCTCCAGGTATATCTCTTCTATCTTTTCATTGATTACGCTGGCAAACAGAGCATATAGAGAACAGATACCTTTAGCCCCTATAGAAAGCCCTATCCC
>JAKPIQ010000049.1 GCA_029549715.1 Candidatus Atribacteria bacterium
ACGGCTCCTCCTGCCGCGCGTAAGGTCTTCTCTCCCTCTTCCATCATCGCAAGAAAAAGCGCTCTGTTGGCGACCTCTCTTTCTCCTATCTATCACCCTGGCATTTTAAGCCGTTTTCAGCCTGCCCCTGCTTATTTATCAGGAGTCCAGACCATAGGGGGAAAACCCCTATAACCCCCCAGAAAGATAAAAACATAAAGACAGACAGTCTGCGACGTAAGCACAAAAGGTAAAAAAAGAATTGAAAAAGTAAAGAAACAAGCGCAACTGAGGAAGGAAAGGGGAGGAAGGGCAAAAAAAGACGGAAAATATAAAGACAAAAGACTACTGAGGAGAAGAGGTGTCTTCTTCAGTCCTTGCAGTAGCGATGGTTGAAAGGAACCGCATGACAGGGGATCCACTATTGACTTCTGGGGATTACCACGCCAGGGAGCATGCGAAGATTATAAGACCCTTTGGAAGAATCGTGATTACCCTCCAGAAATATTGCTACAGGAAGTACCACAACTCACAATGACACCTGAGGAAGAAGGAAAGAAGAGAAACTGCCGTTAATTTTGTGGTTAACTTAACTGTAAGATTCCCGATCTTTCCAGAGAGTGCGCAGTCTCTCTCTTATGGTCTTTTCATAACCTCTCTCATGGGGGTGAAAATAGGTTTTGCCCTTAAGTTGAGAAGGCAAATACTCTTGCTCTACAAATGCTCCAGGAAAGTCATGGGGATACCTGTATTCCTTACCAAACCCCATCTCTTTCATCATACCAGTGGGAGCATTACGCAAGTGTAGGGGGACGGGGAGTGCCCCATATTCCTTTACATCTGCCAATGCTTGATTCAACGCTCGATAAGAAGCATTGCTTTTGGGAGCACTGGCTATATATAAAGTAGCCTGAGCCAGAGCCAGCCTTCCCTCCGGTTCTCCCAGAAAATCGTAGGCTTCCTGAGCAGCAACAGCTATCAACAAAGCACGAGGGTCAGCATTGCCCACATCCTCAGAAGCACAAGCGATCAAACGACGCAGGATAGCATGAGGGTCTTCTCCTCCCTCTAACATGCGAGCCAGCCAGTAAACAGCAGCATCAGGGTCACTACCTCGCAGGCTTTTATGGTAAGCAGAAAGAAGGTTAAAATGTTCTTCTCCCGATTTATCGTACAAATAGAAATTTTTATGGAAAGTATCCCGCAGAAATTGAATTCCTATTTCTCCTTCATTTTCTCGCTGAGCAATATAGGAGGCAACTTCTAAGAGATTCAAAGCCTGTCGAGCGTCTCCATCGGCAAGCTGAGCTATGAAAAAAAGAGCTTCTTCTTCTATTTTTATTTTCTGGTCTTTCAACCCTCGTTCATCTTCTAAGGTTCTTTTTAATAAAGAAACTAAATCTTCCGCCGGAATTTTTTGAAAAACTATCACTTGAGAGCGAGAAAGCAAAGGAGAGATAATCTCAAAAGAGGGATTTTCGGTAGTAGAACCAATTAAAGTAACTATCCCCTCTTCCACGTGAGGAAGAAGGAGACTTTGTTGCCCTTTATGAAAGCGATGAATTTCATCGATAAAGAAAACTGTTTTTCTGTGATGAAACTTTAAATTATCTTGTGCTTCTTTTACTGCCTCTCTTATTTCTTTTACTCCAGAACTCACTGCACTGATAGAAGTAAATCGGTAGTTACAAGCTTCAGCCACAAGATAAGCAACAGAAGTTTTACCACTCCCCGGTGGCCCCCAGAAGATAAGGGAAGGCAAGAAACCAGTCTTCACTATTTTTCTTAAAATCCCGCTATCTCCAGTAAGATGGGGCTGGCCCACTACTTCATCCAGGTTTCGAGGACGCATCCGAAAAGCAAGGGGCTGTACCTCTTTGTCTTGAATTTGAAATAACTCTTTTTCTTCAAAAAGCCTCTTTTCTTCCACGCTAAAGCACCCACTTCCCTCCTTGTCAAACTATTGTTCTAAGACAGGTAAATTATACTATTTCACTGGGAAAAAGTAAATCCCTTATTTTATCGGTCTTCCACGCCAATGATTTCAGTCGGGGATAAAGATTAGAAAATAAAAGAGATTTGGCCTTCTATTCCATGAGATGCTATTCTCTAACACTATTTTAATGCGGGATTTAGCTATATTTAAATGTATATAACCTCTTTAATAACCTGGAGAGCAACAGTGATATCTTCTCTTTCTACCTCCCGGGAAGTGACAAAACGAACTCTGAAATCATCGACTTGAGTGGCCAGAATTCCTTCGTCTCTGAGTCTTTGTAGAAAAACTGAAGCTTTTAACTGACTCTGGCTTAAATCAGCCAGAACAAAGTTAGTTTGCACTTGATGCTGATTTACTTCTATCCCGGGTAAAGATTGCAGGCCTTCCGCCAAAAACCGGGCGTTGTCATGGTCTTCCTGGAGGCGAGAAATATTATCCTCAGAAAGAGCCAAAATCCCACAGGCACACAACCAACCGGTTTGCCTCATCCCCCCTCCCAGCATTTTACGGTATCTCTCTGCTTCTTTTATAAAATCGCCAGATCCGGCGAGTAAGGAACCCACCGGGGCTCCCAGCCCTTTGGAGAGAGAAATCATAACCGAATCACAATAGCGAGCAATTTCTTTAGCCTCTACTCCCAGATAAACTGCAGCATTGAACAGCCTCGCTCCGTCCAGATGAATAGATAAATGATGTCTATCTGCCACCTCTCTCATCTTCTCAAATTTACTGAGTGGAACCACTATGCCTCCATAGCGATAATGAGTGTTCTCAAGACCAATGAGAGCAGTTCTGGGATAGTGAATGTTCTCTGGCCGAATAGCCCTCTCCACATCCCGGGGCTCTGGTGCACCATCTTCACCTCGCAAAGTTTTGACCATCAGGCCGGCTACCTGAGCCAGTCCTCCGGTTTCAGAGGTAAAAATATGGGCATTCTCTTCTAATATCATCTCGTTGCCTCTTTCAGTGTGAGCAAGAAGCGCAACCAGGTTACCCATAGTCCCGCTAGGGAGAAAAATTGCTCTTTCTTTTCCCAAAATAAAGGCAGTCAGTTCTTCTAACTCCCTCTGCCGGGGGTCTTCCCCATAAACTGCATCTCCGAGAGGAGAACGGAAAGCTGCTTCTCTCATTTCCTCGGTTGGAAGAGTAATGGTATCGCGGCGCAAATCTATCACTTTTTCCACTCTTTTTCCTCTCCAGATTTCTTCCAGGAATTTCTATAACTTCCCAGAATACGCCAGAAAATAGTTTTAGCGGACAAATCCTTTATGAGATCCTGGTACACATCTTCCTTTAAATTTCCTTCCCAATCTGCATAAAAGAGATACTCCCAGGGTTTTCCCGCTCGAGGACGAGATTCCAGTTTCAAGAGATTAACTTTTCGCTCCGCAAAAGCACGAAGCACTTCGTAGAGTGCTCCCGGATAATTACCCACAGCAAAAACACAAGAAACTTTATCATCTTGAGAAGAAGGCTCAAAATAAGGGGAGATAATTAAAAAACGAGTAAAGTTACGGGGATTGTCTTCAATATCTTCTTCTTTCAGTTCCAGGTTATATTTCTTTATAGCTTCTTCACTGGAGATACTGGCTCCCCCCACTCCAAACTCTTTAGCCCGACGGGCTGCCTCTTCAGTGCTACCCACATTTATCACCCGTACCTCTTTTAATGACTCAAGAAATCGACCACATTGAGCAAAACCCTGAGGATGGGCAAATAATACCTGAATCTCATCTCGCTCAGTCCCTGGATAAAGGCCCAGATGTTGAGAAACACGGATGAATCGCTCCCCCACCACATAAAGATCAGAAAATTCTAACAGGAGGTCATAATTATTATGGATACTACCGGTAATGGTATTCTCTATAGGTATCAAACCATGAGTGGCTTCCCCTCGCCTCACCTTTTCAAATATCTCCCGAAAATTAGAGCAAGGCAATAGTTCTGCTTTCTCCCCAAAGGTGCGATGAGCTACTTGATAACTAAAGGAACCCCGCTCCCCCAGGAAAGCCACTCGCAAACTTAAAGGCTCAGATTTACTTTTCATTTCCAGCCTCTGTGGTATATCACTCTTCTTTAGATCTTTGCCCACCAGGATGCTAATTACTTCCAGGTCATTCATCAGCTTTCTGAATTGTTCCGGATAGAGGCTTTGTCGGCCATCAGACAGAGCTTTCTCGGGGTGAGGGTGAACTTCTACCATCACTCCGTCTGCCCCACAAGCCACAGCTGCTCGAGCCATGGGAATTACCTTCTCCCGTAGACCCGTCCCATGACTGGGATCTACTATCACCGGCAGATGAGAAAGATCTTTCACTACCGGAATAGCAGTCAAATCCAGAGTGTTACGAGTAAGGGTTTCAATGGTCCTGATGCCTCGTTCACAGAGAATAACCTGGAAATTTCCCCAGCTCAGAATGTATTCCGCAGCCAACAGCCAATCTTCTATAGTAGAAGATAAGCCTCGCTTGAGAAGCACGGGTTTACGCAACTTACCCACTTTCTTCAGGAGCTCGAAGTTTTGCATATTACGCGCTCCAACCTGAATGATATCAGCATACTGGGCTACAATCTCGGCAATCTCGGGGCTGGTAGCCTCAGTGACCACTGGCAACCCAAATTTCTCTCCCGCCCGGGCTAAAATTTCCAACCCTTTCTCTCCCAAGCCCTGAAAACTATAAGGAGAAGTACGAGGTTTAAAAGCTCCTCCCCGAAGAATATGAGCTCCCATTTTTTTCACTATTTCTGCAGTCTCAAAAAGCTGTTCTTCAGACTCTACAGCACAGGGGCCAGCTATAACGGTGAGATTATCAACCCCGATTTCCACTCCTTCCACATTAATAATCGTTCCCTCAGGGCGAAAGACGCGATGGGCCAGTTGAAAAGGAGTGTCCACTTCTATCGCTTTATCTACCAATTTTTCATCCAGCCAGGAGAGAGGAAAATTGTTCTCTGTAACTAAAATAGTTTCCCCGGTTTCCTCTTCTAAAAAATAAGGGTTTAAGCCTTCCCCTTTTAGTTTTTCCCCTAATTCCAGTTTTTCTAAATCACTCAGCTTCTGATTAAAGGTTACAATCAAGTTATCTCGCTCCTTAGACCGAAAAAATGTCTCCTTTTAAGTAGACAGCGAACACTAAGAAATTAAAATCCCTACAGCAATTACCTGCCACACCAATGGTATATTTTCTCCCTATTTCCTTCTCTTTTTCAATTCTTCCATAATATGGTAATAAGTTAAATTTTCTCGCCGCAAAAGAAGGAGAAGGTGATAAAGAAGGTCGGCCACTTCCCACCTCAGATGCTCTCGGTTATGGTCTTCCTCTTCAAAAGTAGCCAGTATTACTTCAGTGGTCTCCTCTGCCACTTTGCGCAAAATTTTCTCTCTTCCCTCTTCCAAAAGACGGTAACTATAAGAATTAGGCGAAGGTGTGTTGGCTCTTTCTTCTATAACCTCAAAAAGTTCCTGCAAAAAAGAAGAAAGAGAATAAGGTGGAAGCTCATCCTGGGGCTCAGAAATACCTTCTTTGTTTACTTCCCGATGGAAACAAGAAAAAAAACCAGTATGGCAGGCTACTCCTTCCTGCTGTATTTGAATAAGCAAGGTGTCACTATCACAATCCAGATAAATCCCCTCCACTTCCTGAAAGTGGCCACTGGTTTCTCCTTTATTCCACAACTCTTTTCTGCTTCTGCTGTAGAACCAGGTCTTTCCTGTCTCTAAGGTGCGAGACAATGCTTCTCGATTCATATAGGCCATCATCAAAACTTTGCCGCTTCTTGCGTCTTGAATAATAGCAGGGATTAATTCCTGGTTTTCAAAAAGAGCATCTTCCCAGGATTTGTCCATCAGTTTTCCCACCTCATCGGGATTCCTCTTTTTTGAAGAAAATCCTTAACTTCTCCGATGCTGAAATAACGATAGTGAAAGATAGAAGCCACCAGAGCAGCATCAGCCTTCCCTTCCCTCAAAACAGCCAGAAGATGCTCTAACTTTCCCGCCCCTCCTGAAGCAATGATAGGCAGACGAACTCTTTCTGCCACTTTACGGATAAGGCTGATATCATAACCGGCCTGGGTTCCATCAGCATCCATGCTGGTTAGCAATATTTCTCCTGCTCCTAATTTTTCTACCTGTTGAGCCCAGGATAAAACATCTTTCCCCGTGGGAGTTCGTCCTCCATTTATAAATACTTCCCAGTAACTACGCCTATTTATCCGATCCCAGGTTCTTTTCACATCAATAGCCACCACCACACACTGACTACCAAACATTTCTGCCAGTTCGCTAATTAACTCCGGTTTAAGCACTGCCTGAGTATTTATCGACACCTTGTCTGCACCGGCTCTAAGAAGATTGGCCACCTGTTCAGTGCTCCCTATCCCTCCTCCCACAGTGAAGGGGATAGTCAAAACTGTAGCTATCTTTTCCACCATCTGAACTGTAACTTCTCTCTGTTCATAAGAAGCAGCTATATCCAGGAAGACCAGCTCATCTGCTCCTTCTTCTTCATATCTGCGAGCCAGCTCTACCGGGTCTCCCACATTTTTTATATTCTCAAAATGCACCCCTTTTACTACCTTCCCTTCTTTCACGTCCAGGCAAGGGATGATTCTTTTAGCCAGCACTCTCATTCCTCCTCTAAAATACTACACACTTCTCTGAAATTAAGTTTACCGACATAAAGAGCCTTACCCAATATTATTCCCTCAATGCCTTCTCCCAGGCTTTTTATCTTCTGGATATCTTCTCTATCGCTTATCCCTCCTGCTACAATAACACTCACTCCACTTTCGGTAATAAAATTTTTAATTACTTCCTCTCTCACTCCCTGCAGCGTCCCGTCTCTTTTAATATCGGTAAAAATAAAATGCTCTACTCCTTTCTCTCGCAGAGCTTTAGCCAACTCCGATGCCTTAACCGGCACCTCTTCTTTCCACCCCTGTAAAGAAACAAACTGGTCCCGGGTATCAATGCTCACCACTATTCTCTCTCGAGCTATCTTTAGCATCTCCTCAAAAACTGCGGGGTTCTTGGTCACTACACTGCTGAGCACCACTCTTGCTGCTCCAGCATTAAGATAATTTAAAAAAGAAGAAACTTCCCTGATTCCCCCTCCCACCTGTACCGGTATTTTAACCGCCTGAATCAAATCTCTGATAACCGGAAAGTTAGCTGGATGCCCCGATTTTGCTCCCTCTAAATCTACAACATGCAAAAGAGGAGCGCCTTCTTCTTCCCACTTTTGAGCTACGAGAGAAGGAGAGGTACTAAAAACTTCTACCTTTTCATAATCCCCTTTATTTAACCTCACAACTTTCCCTTCCAGGATATCGATGGCGGGAATGGGCAAAATCATTTCTTCCAGCTCCTCAACCAGCTTTCCAGGACCTTCATACCCCAGGTAGAGCTTTTTTCAGGATAAAACTGAAAACCCCAGATGTTATCCTGGTTTATGATAGCCGGGATTACTACGTTGTAATTGCATATGCCCACTACTATCAGAGGCTCTTCTGGTAAAACATAAAAAGAGTGGGCAAAATAGAAAAATCTCCCCTGCGGTATATCCTGACTAAGGGGGGAATCTTTTTTGAAGTATACCTGATTCCAGCCTATATGAGGCACTTTATTGGTAGGAGGTAATTTGACTACCTCCCCAGAGAGCAGGGAAAGCCCTTCTGTGCGAGGAGCTTCTTTGCTTTTCTCAAAAAGGAGTTGTAAACCCAGACATATCCCCAGAAAGGCTTTACCACCACTTTGCGCTTCTCTGATGGCTTCTTTCATCTGGTTTTTTTCCAGATTCTCCATGGCTTTTCCAAAAGACCCCACTCCCGGGAGAACTACTGCCTCAGCCTCGCTAACCACTGAAGGCTGGTCGGTAACCACTACCTTCTCGCCTAATCTCTCCAGAGCCTTAGAAATACTATATAAATTTCCTATCTTATAATCTACCACAGCAATCATAGCTATCCCTCTTTTTTACAAAGTTCCCTTAGTAGAAGGAAGGTTAATACCAGTTATAGTAGCAGCCTGAAATAAAGATTTACCCAGAGCTTTAAACAGGGCCTCCAGACAATGGTGGCCATTCTCACCCCACCATATCTTAGCATGAAGAGTAATTCTTGCGTTATTTACCAGTGCCCGAAGAAACTCTCTTGCCAGTGTTATTTCAAAACTCCCCACTTTCTCCCCTAAATCAGGTCCCTCCCACAGAAGATAAGGTCTTCCGCTCAAATCGATAGCCACCATACTCAGTGCCTCGTCCATAGGGATAAAAACGGTAGCAAACCGCTCTATTCCTTTCTTATCTCCTAAGGATTTCCCCAAGGCTTCCCCCAAAACTATACCGGTATCTTCCACTAGGTGGTGATAATCATCAATAAACTCTCGAGCAGTAGCTCTTATTCTCAAGTCCCAATTAGCATAAAAAGCCATACTTTCCAGAAGATGAGAAAAAAAAGGAGGTTCCGCTTCTACCTGGATATTTTTCTTTCCCTCCAGGCAAAGATAAACTTCAATATCAGTCTCTCGAGTTTCTCTCTGGACCAGAGCTTCTCTTTTTTCCAGTCTAATCACTCCTTATCATTGTAAAGCTTCTAATTCAGTATTAGAGAGAAAGACGCCCTTCCACTCCCAGCCATATAATCCCTCTCCTATCAGAAGATACAGAATATTATAGTCAGGATCCGGCCAGTTATCAATTTTCAGAACCAGATCATCGTTTCTTTTCTCCAGTTTTCCTACCTGCAAAGTCGTAGATAGAGAAAGATACGTGCTCAGGTAATCTTTAACCCTGGAGAACTCGTCTATATCAAACTCGCTGAACATAACTCCCATCAAAAAATCGCCTTTTTTAGCTAAAGTTTCAATCTTTTCTATATCTCTGCTCTGGAAAGCCTCGCCAAGCTTTTGAGCTAAAACCTCTGGGCTGGCTTCTACCCAGGTAGGCTCAGACTGAAGATAAACTATACGCAACTCTGCCCATCGACCATAAGAATAATCATAAGCCTCCTTGATTACTCTGTGGTAATAAGAAATAGCCTCTTCTATCTTCCCTAACTTTTCATAACAGGAAGCAATCTCCATCATAACCTTCGCTCTTTCCCCGGCATCAGAGTAAAAGCTCAAAAGGTCCTGGTAGACCTTGATAGCTTCCAGATAATTTTTACTATGATACTGAAGATAGTAAGCTATGTCTTCTCTAACTATAATTTTCAGGTCGTAGGGGTCTTCTGCATCTAAGGAATAAGAATTAGCAATCTGGTAAAGAAGCTCCAAGGATTTATCAAAATTTCCTCTATCTTCTTCAATCTTAGCTATCCAGTAGCGAAAAAGATAAGAAGATGGAGTATCAGGAAATCTATCAACATACTTTTCCAATGCCTGAATAGCTCGATCATTTTCTCCTTTTTCCAGATATATCTGATAAATTATTTCCACTGCTTGAAATAATTCTTCTTCGGAAAAAGAATCCAGAAGAGGTTCAAGGAGAGCAAGGGCCTTGTCAACCTCTCCTTTTTCTAACAACCATCGAGCCTGGTCTAAGGGCTCCAGAGATAGAACAATCCCATTATTACCTATCAGCAAGATAAAACAAAGAAGAATAACCAAAGAAACAAACTTAGATTTCAAATTTTATTTCTCCTTTTTCTCTCTCGGTAATTTTTAAAAAGTTTATAAGATGTCTGGCTAAAACTCCACAAAGCTAACAAAGGGGAACTATTTCAGAGAAATAGAGCAATTTTTTCTTTTACAACTGGCGGCAGAAAATCCCCAACACTTTCGGCACAAGGTCTTTGCTATTACTGTTTAACTTTCAATCCCGCTAAAGCAAATCAAGCTTTTTCCCCGGCCCCTTGCTCATTTATGGTCAAGATTAGTATAATTATAGCATGTTTTGAGAAAGGAGCATAAAAAGAATGGAAACTTTTGACTTTTGGCAGGAATTGAAAAAAAGCTGGAACTTAATAGTTAGTCACCCTCAGATTGTTCTTGTTACCCTTGTCCCTTCTCTCCTGGTTGCAATTTCCAATTACTTAACCTGGCAAGGACACCTGGCCTGGATTTCCATTTTTTTCCAGGAAGCAGGTAGCTTGATTTTGTTGATTCTGGGAATTTTCTTGAGCTTCATTGCTCTGGCTTTGATAACAGCAGTAGTCTGGGATTACCGCTACCAGGGTACGGTGGACTTGCGCCGAGCCTGGAAAATAGTCCAGAAGCGCTTGCCAGATGTGGCAATGGTTTCTCTTATAATGGGTTTTCTGGGAGGATTTTTTGCCGCCTGGTTTCTGTTTTTAGGGCTCTTGCTGGCTTTCCTGCTTCTTTTTACCATTCCCCTTACAGTGGTGGAAGGAGACAATCCTTTTTCTGCCATTCGGAACAGTTTCCATCTAGTTACCGAAAATCCTGGAGAATGCTTCACCTTCTTCATTCTCCTGCTCTTCTTTCTTCTGGTGGGCTATTTGCTGTTCTGGCTTTTAGGTTTTTTAGGCATAGCGGGGCTGGTGTTAAACACTATAACAGGAGGAATAATTTTAGCCTATGTATTTCTATTACTTTCCTCTTTTTACTTTTATCTAACCCGTTTTTAATCTTCTAGTGCCTCTTCTAGATCGATTTTCATTCCATCATTAGCGGCTATTACTTTTATTCCCGTCTTCTGGGACATCTCCTCTGCTATCTCCCAGGGCTTTTCTCGCAAAACAGTCAATCCAAAATGGGTAAGGAAAGCTAAGCGAGGCTTGATATTCTCCACCAGGACCTGGGCATCTGGAATACTCAAGTGAAGTATATGGGGGTGGACTTCTCTGTGGAGGCGAACAGTATTTATGACCAGAATCTTGCTATCTTTGTAAGCCTCTATCAGCTTTTCATCAAAAAGACTATCAGTGATAAAAGATACATCTCCTTGGGGGAAGATAAAACGAAAACCATAGGTTTCGGCAGAATGGAGATGGCGTAAGGGAGTAGAAAAAGAAATGTCCTTCCACTGATATTGCCCACCTTCTTCCAGGATTTCTAAATTTTCCAGTTTATCTCGCAAATAACTAAACAATACCGGCTCCTCTCCTAAGGCTTCCCGAGGAAGGAAAACGGCCCCTCTTTCCCGGGTAGCCCCTTCGGTCATAGCCTCTACCATGATATTGAGGTCATTGGAGTGGTCCAGATGACGATGAGAAAGAAGCAGAGCATCCAGAGAAGAAGGAGAAAGACGAGGACGGCTGGATAAAGCTTTAACTAAAGCTCCCGGACCAGGATCAAGGTGAAAATTGGTATCCCCATATTTTATCCACACTCCTCCTGAGGCACGCAGCTGCTTGGAGACCACCACTCGAGCTCCTGCTGTTCCTAAAAATTTGATAAAATTTTCCATGGCAAAATCTCCTGCCCTGATTTATCCCCCAGTTTATATTTATTTCACCAATTATAGCCAAAGACCGAAAAAGGTCAATTTCTGTAAAGAATATAGCCAACCACATAACCCTTCCCGCAACAATCCCCGGAGATTGTAGGAGGAACCTTTTCTACCATCCACCTTTTTCCGTCATGCCTGAAATTTAGCAAAGCATCCCAATGCTTTTACCGAAGGAGGCTTTCCCCCTGTATTCTGCCAAATACCATTGACAGATAAAGGTATAAAATTATACAATAATTCAGGAGACAGAAGTGTAGTGGTGCGCCTGTAGCTCAACAGGATAGAGCGACGGACTTCGGATCCGTAGGCTGGGGGTTCAACTCCCTCCAGGCGCGCCAGAAGTGTGTTTTTCCCATTTCTTTCTCTAAGAAACTCCATTATAGTAGACGGACTCGCTTA
>JAKPIQ010000054.1 GCA_029549715.1 Candidatus Atribacteria bacterium
TTATCTATCTTGGGCTCTCCCTTTTTGCTTGGATAATTTTTCTGCCACACTAAAAGCTTGAACAAAGCTTTTAGTATTAGCTACTCCTTTATAAGCAATATCAAAGGCAGTTCCATGGTCTACTGAGGTACGAACCACTTTTAGCCCTAAAGTAACATTAACTCCTCCCTCAAAATCAAGGAGTTTTACCGGAATGTGTCCTTGGTCGTGGTACATGGCCACTACCACATCATATTCTCCCCGGTAAGCTTTCAGAAAGACAGTATCGGGAGAAAGAGGTCCTTCCACCTCCCAGCCTTGGTTCCTTGCTTCCTTCACTGCCGGAGCAATTTCTTCTATTTCTTCCCTTCCAAAAGCTCCATCCTCTCCGGCGTGAGGATTGAGTCCTGAAACTGCAATTTTAGGTTTCCTCCCCAAGAGCATCTGTATAGCTTCTCCGGCAAGGTTTATTACCTCCACAATTCTACCTTGGTCAATAGACTTGGCTACCTGTGATAGAGGAATATGAGTAGTTACATGAGCAACCGTCAGTTTTTCCGACACTAACATCATGGCATAACTAGATTGGCTACAGAGCTGAGCAATAAACTCGGTATGACCGGTAAAATGAGGGTCGGTTAGCCGAACAGCTTTTTTATTCACTGGCAAAGTCACTAAGGCACTGATCTTACCATCTAAAGCCATCGATACTGCATATTCCACATATTTTTTAGCAGCAAAACCTGCTTTAGAAGACACCTTCCCTATCTCTATATCTTTTTCCCCCAAAAGTCCCAAATCAAAGACATTAAGTTTGCCTTCTTCCTTTTGATCGAGGTCCACTATTCTGTTTAAGGGAACCTGGTATTGCAGCAAGCGATTACAGAAATCCATCACTTGATAATCGCCAATCACTACCAAGTCTTTTCTTACTTCTCCTTTTTGAAAAGAATTTAAAATTATTTCCGGACCTATTCCGTTGGGATCACCCATGGTCACTCCGATAAGCATTGTTGTTCCTCCCCCACAAAATCTATTAATTTTACCAGGGTCTCTCTATCCCCAAAAGCACCAGCTTTAGTGATTAAACAAACTTCTTCTTCCCCTATTACCCGGGATAAGACTGCTCCGGGAAGAAGTTCTCTTTCCGGAATTATTCCTTTCCAATCAAAACTTTCTAAGATACCTCTTGTGGTATCCCCTCCCAGAACTATTATCGTCCTTTTCTTCCCCCTCTTTTTTATCAGCTCTTTTACTAAATTTCCCAATTTTTGGGAAACAAGAAGAGGAACCTCCTTCCAGTTCCATCCTTGCTTTTCAGCTAACTCTCGATATTCTCTTAAGTCTTCTCTGCTTTTGATCGTTCTGATGATGAAGTTAAAGTCTCTTTGCAAGTAATACCAAGCTTCTTGAAAAAAGTCCTCTATATTATCTTCAAAAAAGAAGGCAGGAGAAAGAATAACCTGGGGGATACCTTTTTGAGCTGCAAAATCCAACTGTTCCAGAGCAAGAGGATGGAGGCTGCCTCCTATCACCAACCACCGGGAAGGAGGAGTAAAAACTATCTTTTCAGCTGGTTGTAAATTCAAAAGTTGGGCTAAATGCTCAGCAAAACCAGCACATCCTGCAGTAAGAAAGATTTTATTCTCTCTTTGGAGAAGTAAGCCAATTTCTTTTAAGTCTTGTTCATTTTCGGCATCAAAAACTATTACCTTTCTATCTTTGCGAGAAGTATATCTTTTAGAGGTATATTGCCAAAAAACATTTCTTCTATTCTTATCAACTACTTCTACTGAAAGAGAAGATTGTTTGTGGATAAGCTCAGGAATGTAATTTTCTCTGACCGGATTCAAAATATCCTGAGCCAAATCGGTCTGAAAAGCGGGCTCTCCCCGGATCAATTGATGACCACCTCGAGTAATCCTTCCCATCCCAGGAAAAGCAGGAACAAAGAACAGCTCTTCTTCTCCGGTGGCATCAAGCAAGGCTTCAAATTCTTTCCCTATGTTCCCTCTAAGAGTGGAATCAGTTTTCTTGTAAAAGCTCTGGACTTCAAATTGAGCAAGGACTAATTTAACTACTTCTTTAACCCTGTGATAAGCTTCTTCAGGGGAAACATTTCTGGTATTGGTATCTACTACTAATACCTGGAGGTTTTCCTTTACCTCCTGCACCGGAAGCTGATTGTTTGGAATTACCACAGTAGAAAATCCTCGCTTGGTAAATTGAACTCCGGTATCCAGTGCTCCAGTGGTATCATCGGCTATGATTAAAAGGGGAAGGAATGGTTTATCCATTATTCAAAAATCTTCTAACTCTTCTTCCCCGGGGAGCAGTAAATCTTTAAAATCCTCTATCATCTCTACGTTTTTATCTGCTTTTATCTCTGAAAATACTGAGGGAGAAACATACATATGAGCTAAACTTAAGGTATCCTTGATGCGAATCAGCCGGGTTTTTTCCAGATCGACACTTTGGCTGGCTCTAATTGCCCATTGTAAAGCTTGTCGATCGTTTTTGGCTATCAGGGGCATCTTTCCCCTTTCTAAAAAAGTGCTGGTTACGATATTCTCATAAGTAGATGGAAAGTCTATCTTTCGGTAAAACTTTTCAGTTATAATATCAGCTAATCCCATGCCAGTGGCATTACCGTGAGATTGGTCAGTCAGGTTTCTGACTATAATTATTTTAATATCAGGCTTCTCAGGTTCCGGTTCGCCCTCAATTTTCATTCTTCCAATTACATTGGTATCTATCCCACTTCCACTAATATCTTTTCCCATTTGGTCTACTACCAAAATATCCAGTTTGTCTACAGGAAGGGCTGGCATGTTTTCCCGAGCTAACTTTAAGAGTTTTTCTTCTTCTATTGCAAAATCGGATGGCTTAACTGCTTTTATCACCATTATGTGATGAGAAGAATTTTCGACTATAGCTAAACCCAGAAGAATATTTCCATACTTTATAATCTGTTGGGCAGTTTTAGGGATTAGTTCTTTAAGTCCCCTCACTCCAAATTGATGTATCTCTAAGGCCCCCTTGTGTTTACCTAAGCCAATAACACACATTTTAATAAGTCCACTTTCGGTTCGACCATGGAAATCAGTGTGAGGTTTAACTCGATTAATAATAATGGTTCCATCGGCCTCGTAGGCAATTTTGCTCATATATACCTGGTTGGGTAAATTCCCTTTGGGAAGTTCTACCACCTCTAAGGAAGGATAGATGGGAGCCCCTATATATTCCTCTTTTACCCCATAACTTTCTAAAACCTCTCTTTGCCCTTCGGGAGTGGCTCCACCATGGCTACCCATAGCTGGAATTACAAAAGGAGACCCCCCTTTATCCTTAACCCACTGAACTACAACTTTTACTACTTCGTGAATCTGAGAAATGCCTCTACTACCAACCGCGATAGCAATTTGAGACCCCTGTTTGATAGTTACTCCCGAGCGGTTAAGCTCTTCTGCTGTTGTTTTTTCAATTGAAGAAAGTGAATAAAGATGAGAAGGTTTTTGAACTATTTTAGCAACCGGGATGATGCTCATCACCTCCACTAATGGGGAAAGTATAATTCAGCTTATATTATAATATCGATCACCGATCATCAAGCCCCTCTTTTTTTATTATTTGCCCACCTTCAAAATATAAGGAAAAATTTTCTTAGAATCCATCCTCTTCTCCTCTACATCCGCAAGAGCGACGAACGATAATTTCCGGTTTTAGAACCACCTCCCTTTTTTCCCGGATTTCTCCTCCTTCAATTCTTTCTAAAAGAAATTGAGTAGCTAAGCTACCCATAGTGTAGGCAGGTTGTTTAGCTACAGTGAGAAAGGGATAAAGAAGAGAGGCGGCTTCTAAATCATCAAAGGTAACTAAAGCTAAATCCTCAGGAATTTTAATTCCCCTTTCTCTTGCTGCCCTGACAATACCAATAGCTATGAGATTGTTTCCAGCAAATACTGCCTGAGGTAACTTTTTCTTTTCACTGAAAAACCGGGTAGCTATTTTATAGCCAAAATCCTCCTTGTAAGAACCGGTCATGATCCACTCCGATCTGATCGGGAGCCCTGCTTCCTGCAGAGCTCTCTGGTATCCAGCTATCCTGTCTTTGCTGGTAGAGATAATAGTGGGACCGGTAATCATGGCTATTTCTCGAAAATTATGGACTTCTATCAAATGACGGGTTAGCTCATAAGCTCCTTCTTTGCTATCCCCCACTACCAAATCTCCCTCAAAATTTTCTATTCTTCTATCCACTAAAACTACAGGAACCTCTTTTTCTTTTAAATCTCGCAAAGTATCCCCGGTGCTACAACTGGCTATTACTAATCCATCTACTCTTCTTCTTAACATTAAATCTATATATTCTTTCTCTTTGGCTGGACTTTCATCAGTGTTGCAAAAGATGGCATTAAATCCCTGACTAGAGGCTTTATCTTCCACCCCTCGAGCCAAAGTGGTGAAGAAAGGATTAGTAACATCGGAGATAATAAGGGCGATAGTAAAAGTTTTTTTCTTTTTTAGACTTCGCGCTAAATAGTTAGGAGAATAGTTGAGCTCTTCAGCTATCTCTAAAATTTTCTTCCTGGTTTCTTCTTTTACTTGACACTTTTGGTTTAGAGCTCTTGATACTGTAGCTGGTGACACTCCAGCCAGTTTAGCTATATCATATATAGTAGCCATTCTATCTCCTGATAGTAATCATAGCTAACCCGAAAACCATTGGTAATAACACCCCCAGGGTTATAAGGAGACATCGCCTTTATTTTGGTCCTTTCATCTTACATCGCGGACAGTTTAAGATAGGGAATTATCTTCTTCCCTTCCTTAGCTGGTCGATGGCCACGGTAACAACCAGGATGACACCCACAATGATTCTGGTCCAGAAGGGATTAATATTTAATAGAACCGAGCCATTGTAAATAGTGGTCATAACCAGAGCCCCTATGAAAGCACCGAGGGGAGTTCCTTCTGCTCCCATGAGACTCGCCCCTCCCAAGACGGCAGCAGCAATGGCATCGAGCTCATACCCTGTACCTGTAGTTGGTACGCCCATCCACAACCGGCTCGTCTCCAGAACTCCGGCCAATCCGCATAAGGTGGAAGCCAGAATATACACCCCGTAAGTTACGTTACGAATATTAACCCCCGAGAGTCGGGCTGCTTCAATGTTGCTTCCTAAAGCATAAACATAGCGACCAAAGCTAGTATAACGGAGGATAATTTCTACTATCACCACAGCCAATATAAGAAACCAAAAAAGATTGGGTATACCAAGGGTGTTGGTAGAAGAAAAATCAGCAATACTACGGGGAAGACCAAAAATATTGCTGCCATTGGAGATTAGAAGAGTTGCTCCTCGCAATACCGACATCATGCCTAAAGTAGCTATAAAAGGAGGTATCCTGAGATTATAGACCATCACCCCATTAGCTAAACCAATTAGGGCAGAAAGTGCCATTACTAATAAAACAGTAGAGGCAATATTACTGCCGGTAGAAACCATCTTAGACATAACGATATTAACAAAAGCTACTACTCCCCCCACCGACAAATCAATACCAGCGGTAATTATCACTACTACTTCAGCTATGCCCAATATTCCCTGAATGGTCATCTGTCTCATAACGCTTTGAACGTTGCCAGTGGTGAAAAAATAGGGAGAAATTATTCCTAAAAAAATCCACATGGCTATGGCTACGATTAAAACCACAACCTGGGTGTTCAAAGAAAATTTTATTCTACTTTCCACCAGTTTCCCCTCCTACCATTGTTTCATGTTTTATAGCTAAGGCTAATATACTTTCTTCATCAAAATCCTTCCGTTCTACATCAGCTACTATTCTCCCATCTCGCATAACCAAAATACGGTCACAAATAGCCATCAATTCGGGCATATAAGAAGAGATAAAAATAACCCCTGAACCTTCTCGGGCAATGTTGTTTATAAGTTGATAGATTTCTTCTTTGGCTCCTACGTCAATTCCATTAGTAGGCTCATCCATAATAAAAATTCGAGATTGACTGGCTAACCCTTTAGCTACCACCACCTTTTGTTGATTACCTCCGCTCAGGTTTTCCACCCGGTGTGTGAGAGAAGGAGTCTTGATGGAAAGAATATTAACAAAAGTTTGAGCAATTTCCTTCTCTTTGTCACGATTGACAAAACCAGCTTTGGTGATTCGAGGGTAAACCGGGAGGTTAATATTATCTTTGACGGAAAGCTTCAAAGCTATTCCTTCTCTCCTCCGATCCTCAGGAATTAAATTAATTCCTGAATCAATGCTTTCTCGAGGATTCGGTAAAGAAACTTTCTTTCCGTTTAAAAAAATCTCCCCTGACTCTACAGGATCAACTCCAAAAAGGGCCTTAGCCAACTCCGTCCTTCCCGAGCCCACCAAACCATAAATACCAACTATCTCTCCACTGCGTAGCGCAAAAGAACAATTTTTTAACTTTTTGTTACTAAGGTTTTCTACTCGTAATATTTCTTCTCCTATTTTCCTGGTATCGTCAAATATTCCATGTCTCACTTCCCTTCCCACCATCATAGCTACCAGTTGATCCTGGTTCGTTTCACTAACCGTCTTCTCCCCTGCTACTGCTCCATCTTTAAGGACCGTAACCGTATCACATAGCTCAAAAATTTCTTCTAAACGATGAGAAATATAGATTACTGAGCGACCGCTATCTCTTAACCAACGAATAACTCGGAATAGCTCATTTACTTCTCTATCAGTCAAAACAGCAGTAGGCTCGTCAAAAATGATAATTTTAGCGTTTCTAGATAATGCTCGAGCGATGGCTACCATCCCTTGCTGGGAAGTGCTCAAGTTTCCTACTCTTTCTTCTGGTTTTATTATTCCTCGGTAACCAATTTGAGATAGTATTTCCTCAGCTTTTTTGTTCATTGCTGGCTTGTCTACCAATCCCCACTTAGTAGGAAAAGTACCTAGCATTATATTTTCTGCAACAGTCAGGTGCTCCGCCAATACTAAGTTTTGATAAACAGCAGATATCCCCAGTTGTTCAGCAAGAATGGGATTCATATTGTCTATCTTTTGACCGAAAACATAGATTTCACCACTATCAGCAGTATAAGCACCGGTTAAAATCTTAATAAGAGTTGACTTACCAGCTCCATTTTCCCCTACCAAGCCTTTTACTTCACCTTGTTTAACTGAAAAAGTAACATTCTGAAGAGCAATAACTCCGGGGAAAACCTTGGTGATATCTTTCATCAAGACTGTTATTTCTTGATTCATGCTATTTCACCTTCTTGTGATATCAAAAATTAAAATGGGTAGCAGGGGAGAACCTGCTACCCATTTTAATTTTTACCAATCTTTGTGAAATTCGATGGGTTTCAGGAATTCATCAGCTTCACCGGTTTCTAACATTTCTGGAGTAATAACTACTACTCCGGTATCAATGTCTTTCGCTACCGGAACCTGGTTTCTAGCTAAAATTCCATATACTAACCCCGCATAACCCATATTCCAGGGCTTTTGCACGATCATACCATCGACGTAACCATTTTCCAAACCCCAGAGCTCTTGAGGTCCAGAATCTACTACTACTACTGCTAAATCCTTTCTTCCCGCCATATCAAGAGCCCGTACTACCTCATCACCAGTATACTGGTTATTAGCAAATATACCTTTGAGGTCTGGATTTCCAGTTAGGACATCTTGAGTGATAGCCAGGGTGTTACCTTGTTTTCCCTGAGCATCCTTAAATTCTAAAACCTGAATCTCGGGGTATTTTTCTTCAATTCGATCTAGAAAACCAGCCTTTCTGGCTTCCAAAGACCCCACACCAGACATAAAAGTAACTCCTGCCACTTTACCTTCGGCCTTACCGAATTTCTTTTCCAATGCCTTAGCCATCTCATCAGCAGCAATCTGCCCTATTTTATAATTATCAGAAGCTAGATAGGCTACATATTTATCTGTATTTGCAGCACTATCAATGATAATAACCGGGATTCCAGCATCCATTGCTTGTTCAATTCCTGGTACCAGTGCATCAGCCACTGTGGGGGCAATGACAATAGCATCGGGTTCAGTACCAATAGCTGTTTCTAAAATAGATACCTGTCTGGCTACATCGGACTCAGAAGTAGCTGATTGAGCTATTAGTTCTACTCCAAAATGTTTAGCTGCTCTATTAGCTCCGTCAAGCACAATTTGCCAAAACTCCGACTCACTGGCCTTTACAATATAAAATATCTTCATTTGGCTAGGAGGCACTGCTGGAGCAGCCCCAGCTAAAGCAGAACTGAAAATCAACATCCCCACTATCAGAATCATAACTAAACGTTTCATGTTGTTACTCCTCCTTTTAACTTTGAATAATATCCCTCTCCTATCCTAAAAACACAAAATTACACGCCACACCCATATAACACACGGTAGAGGAAACGGCAGCAGAATTGGGTTCTCTTATATTCCCATTTTTTCACCTCCTTAGAAATCGATTGCAGAACTATTTATTAAAACCAATCCTGCAATCGATTTCTATATTAATATTTCATTTTTGTTTTGTCAACTCCGGGAAACTGATACTGTGTGATTGTTATAGAATATTCCCTGATTAATTCCTCTCCTTCTCCAGGGCTATGGGAAAAATACGAAGTTATCTATTTTAAGTAAATCAGTTTATAGAATCACGATATCCTGCGGTATTAAGAGTTTGAAGAAAATTATGGACAGGATGAAGCAAAACAGTAAAGAAAAAAGCGTCTGCAAAATAAAGGCTATGGTTGAAAATCCAATTTGCATAATTTCGTGAAATAAAGTAAAATTGACTTGTAATCGATTTCTGATAACAAAAAAGGAGGATTTTCGATGGCCAAAGTTGGTGTAATTACTTTTTCTGATGGAAGACCCCCTGTTCACCAAGAACTTCTTTCTATGAATCTTCAATTTCAAAATAATTTAGTTAAAAAGTTAGAGGAAGCAGGACACGAGGTAGTAGTAGCAGACGAGCTCCCCTGGACTAATGAAGCCGCAGTGCAGGCGGGGAAAAAAATGCAATTAAATGATGTAGATTGTACCATTTTTAACTATGCTATCTGGGCTTGGCCCCACTTTACCGTTTTGGCCGCTCAATTTGCTCCTTCCCCTTATCTTTGCCTCTCCAATATCAACCCCGGATACCCTGGATTGGTGGGAATGCTGGCCAGCTCTGGAGCATTGGCTAACATAGGAGTGCCATACTGGAGAATTTCCGGTGATATTGGGGAAAAAGAAGTGTGGAAAAAGATAGATATTTTTATTAACGCTGCTTCCTGCGTTAAATCATTGCGAGGGGAAACATTCGGCTGTTTTGGTGGGCGACCCATGGGAATGTATACTGCCACTGTGGGTGCGGATGTATGGGCTAAGATATTCGGGGTAGATGTAGAACATATTGATCAATGGGAAATAGTAAGGAAGGCGCAAGCTGTTCCCCCGGAAAAAATTGAACAAGCTTTTCGCTGGTGCGAGGAAAATGTAGGCAAAATAATGTACGATGGAAAACAATTAACTCCGGAGATTCTTAAAAAGCAAATTGCCTCTTACTATGCAGTAAAAGAGATTTGTGAGGAAATGCATCTTGACTTTTGCGGTATTAAAGGACAACCTGAACTTACCAACAACTTCTGTACTATGGATATAGCTGAAGCTTTCTTAAATGACCCTTATGATTTTGATGGACCTAAAGAACCTATTGTATGTGCTACTGAGGCAGATATGGATGCCGCATTAACCATGGAAATCTTAAAGAAATTAGCTAAAACGCCGGTTTTATTTGCTGACGTTCGCCACTGGCATGACGATTACCAGATACTCGATCTTTGTAACTCGGGACAACATGCTACTTATTTTGCCGGAGGTAGCTTCGATTACCGTGATAATCTCCCCCAGGTGATTTTTTACCCCGAGTCATTCTATTTTCCAGCAGGGGGAGCAGCGGTTCATCACTTAGCCCATTCTGGCAAAGTAACTCTGGCCCGCCTGGGTAGAAAAGATGGATGCTACTGGATGGCTATTTTAACCGGAGAATTCGTCCGGTTTGACGATAAAACCAATCAAGAAATTATGACCAGAACCCAAATTGAGTGGCCCCACGCTTTTTGCAAATTAGATACCTCGATTGATAATTTCATTCAAAAATTCCCCTGTAACCATATCCATGCTGTTTATGGAGATTATGTGGAAGAACTTAAAACAGTTTGTGATATGTGGGGAATTGAGTGGGAAGTGATATAAACGTATTATTGGAGGAGTGCTAAACATTGGCACTCCTCCAATAAACCAGCTCGTAGACACTGGAAAATCCGGCTTTTCACCTATTTTTCAGTAACCAGTTCCGTCTTGTTTCTTCTAATATCATTCTCAGGCTTCCATATTATTCTATTTTGTTATAAATCTGGTAAATTCTTTTGAACCATCTGTAAGCCCACTCATTAGCAATTTTGCGATTGTCACAAAACACAATCTGAATATCGGGAAACAGCACATAAAGTTCGGCCAGAACATCAGCAATATAAGAAGGACTAAAATAAGGATTCTTCTTTGGGTTTATAAGGTCGGCATAGGAACATTCCAAAACTACAGCCCGATAAGGGATGGTTTTGAGCTCATGAAGAGAGGCTCTGAGAGATTCAAAAGATTGTATGTCGTGAAGAATGTTTTCCTTGGTTTTCCGCTCTACTATGGCAATGAATTGATCGTCACATTTTAGTCCATAATCACCAACCACAAGATTACCTTTTATCGCATTACATTTGGGAAATTTCCAAGGATACCGTTCTCGAGTATCAATAACAATATCAAATGACTCATTTTTCCCTCCTTGAGGAATATAAGCTCCCCTTCCCCTGGCTCGAGCTGAGCTTTGAGTTATCCAAAATATCTGCTCATAATATTCACCTGGCCGAGTTTTATATTCTCTCTCAATCGTAATAAACCAGCATCGTTTTCGTATCTTTCGGTCTAAAATGATTTCCAATTTTTTACCATAATGCATTAGAGATTTAATGTTAGAAGAATCAACCACAGTAAACTGCTCTAAATCTTGCTCGGTAAAATAGCCTAACCGTTTACAAAATATATTTTTATTGGTTGCCGGCCATCTGTCTTGAGCTGCCAAACAAAGGAACTGCCCTGCTGTTTCCTCAATACCTAAAATATAGGGAAATTTCTGATCTTCACTGTCATTGGCAAAAACAAACCAACGACGAGGTTGTAAACAGTTATTGGACTCATTCATGGCACTATTTTCTTCGTAATAAACTTATAATTAAGAGAAAATTCCATTCCTTGTCGGGAACTACAAAATAACCTTTGGTAAAAAAGGATTCTCCCTTCATCCAGAGCCATTACTCCGGAAAATTTTAGGCTATTTTGTCAAACTCTCAACAACCTCCCATCTTTATGGTTTAGGTCCAAAGTGTTTTAACATAACCAGATTTTCATTTTCGCTTTCGTTAACTATAGTTATCCCATTTACTGCTGCTTCTTGAGTTACAAATAGTTCATCCTTAGTTACCTGACCAAAGCGAATCATAGTGGGAGTTTCTACCTCCAGTGCTCCAAATTTGCCTCTTCCCTCAATTATAATCAAACCATAAGCTGCCTCTTCTTTTATGGTTACCTTACTCCGGGGGAATATAGTAAGTTCTTTTGCGGCAAAATATTCAGTACTATATGCTATCCAGTATTCTTCATAGCCTTCCTCTCTCATTTCTTCTATAGCTTTCACTGGTCGAGGGCTCAGAAACCGCTGGTTATAAAAATCAGGATCCAAGTTTAATTCCCAATCTATAAGGTCAACTATATAGTCTAAATCTTGTTTATGCTCAAGGGGAACATCTTTTACCAACATGTCCCAGGGAGTATATCTATCCCAGACGATATTCTGGAACATAGCAGAAACATCGGAAGCTCCCTGGGGCTCATAAGTAAGCAAAGATCCAGGAGCATGTAAAACTCCCGGGGGAACATTCCACCCAGTTCCTAATTTTAGCTTGTAGGCTCGAGAAAGATATAAAATACCGTTGTCTCCCTTGTCCCAGTTTTTCAAGCACTGTATAACATCATCCCTGGTAGTTCCCGTATTCAAGCCAAAGAAAGTATAAGGAAAATAACCTTCATGGTTATTTAATTGGCGCGGAAAGTAGTATCCTTCTGGTTTTCCCCTCTGTCCTACCCGTGCTGCTTTCTCATCATCCAGATGAAGATGGTGAGGAAGGGGATCCATGTTATCGAAAAATTTAGCAAACATAGTCCAGCCACCATATTTTTCCATTACCTCTTTACCTAAAATCTCTTTACCCATTAACTCTATGGCATCTTTAAAAAGGATTTTTTCTACCCGGGAGCCATCTTCAATGTAAATATAGCTCAATCCCTCATCAGGTAAAGTTTCTGGACCATTATCAGCCCTAACTGTAGATGCAAACCAGCGTTCATCAATACCTCCCCGGTGAACACCAAAGGAAAAATAATCATCGGGATGAAGTTTTAATCTTTTTCCCGGGATACAAAATGCTCGAGGAACCCAATTAGGAAATAAGCGAAAAACCCCCTGTCCTTTTTCTAAGGCAATATTCAAAAGTGAGGCTGGATTAGACATTGTTTCATCTCCTTCTCATAGCTTTTTAAAGACACCATAAGTTTAACACAAATTAAAAGATTTTTAATCTTTCGTTGCTACTGATGCTCTAATGTTGATGTTTTCCGTGCCCTTTCATATCACCCACCTGAAGTTATTAAAATAAAATGGGGCAACAGAGAAACGAGCGGCAAATTCACGATAATCGGTTTATAGTGATGGGTAAATATAGTAGAGTTAGGTGGGAAGGGGCTCCACTGGCTAGTCAAACATCCCCACTACCCTACCCCAGACCCCGGCTGAGGGTTAAAGGAGATTTCTGTCAGCTTTAGATAGATATGGAGTAGTTCCAGCATTTACTCTCCCTATTGATTTTAGTTGTAGATAATTATATTCTTAAAGAGCTTGAGTTGTAAAACAATTAAAACAACACGAGAGGGTGAAACGAAACTTGGGGTCGGACATGAATCTAATTACTTTTGAGCACAACGAAAGGTTAGAGAAACAGATTAATTTCATAATCGAGATAGATAAAGTCAAAAACATCGTTCGAAAATCGCTATTATTTGATGGTAGCCGGCTGGAAAACGTTGCTGAACATTCCTGGACCATATCTATAATGGTGATTTTGCTACAAGAATATGCCAATTTTAAAGTAGACATAGAAAAAGTACTATTTATGTTGCTAATTCATGATATTGTGGAAGTCGATACTGGCGATACATTTTTATATTCTGATGAAAGAAAAAACGCTCATTTCAACGAAGAAAGGGCAGCAGAAAGGATATTCGGGATGTTGGAGCCTGATCAAAAAAAGATGTTCATTGACATCTGGAAAGAATATGAAGAAGGAGAAACAAACGAAGCCAAATTTGCCTTGGTATGTGACAGATTGCAACCTCTTATCCAGAATTATGTAAACAAGGGCTGTACTTGGAGGAAGCACGATGTTACTTATGAACAAGTTATGAAAGAGAATATACGCATCAGGGAGGGTTCGGAAGAAATATGGAATTTCGTGAAATATATTTTGCAGGAATCAGTGGACAAAGGTTATTTAGCCAAAAACCAACCTCCAAAGGAGAAAAAGGAATAAAGAGTTAGCATCTTAGTAACTTGCATCCCGTTAAAAGTTGGAGAGTAAGGGAGAAAATGGGGTAAAGTCCCTGTTTTCTCCCTTGGTGTCTGCCAATACCTGATGGGGCAGGCACTCTTGATTGCTTCAAATTTTATCAATACCGTGTCGTTTAAGCCATTCTCGAAAATTCTGATCGTCTTCCAAAATTTCTCGATCATAATTCTCTTCTAATTTTTTGATTCGTTCTACCAAATCGGGATATTTTTTAACCAACTCTTCTACATTCTTCTCAAACTCTTCGCTCATGTTTCCCAGATCCTCTCCCACCAAAGGCAAACCAAGAAGAGAAGAAAGAATTCTTAAAGCAGTGGAAATTCCTTTAGGATTGGTGGCTTGAATATACACCGGTATCTCCACTACTAAGTTAATCATTTCTATTCCCCTCTCGTAAGCCATAAGAGTAAGAAGAGTGCTGATACTCGCTGGACCTTCATAATCATTGAAACGGAGGCCATAACCCCTCAGTTCTTCTTTTAACTTTTCATCAGAAACGGAGCAAGACATCCGTGGTTCTCGAGTGTGCGGAATTAATCCACTGACGCTACCTATAAAATAAATCCTCTTCACTCCGAATTCTTTCCCCAAAGCAAAGATATTTTCCGCATATTCATTCCATCTCACATTAGGTTCTTTACCCAAAAAGAGAAGAAGGTTTTCCTCCGAAGCATAGAAAAATTGGTTTTGAGGATAATGAAATTCAGTCACTATCCCCTCTTGAATCAAAGCATAAGGACGAAATTGGGTTACCTCTTCCATGCTCCCCGGAAAATTAAATAAGTAAAATTTCTGAGGGTCAATTTCTGCTATCATCTCCGCGGAAAACTTATTCTGGAGATATGTTACCGAACCACTGGAGACATCTCCTCCATCCATCCAACCAGTAAATCCTAATAAAAGAGAAGGATTAGACAGTAGAGGTCTTTGATATATAGTGAGTTCATCCATTTCCCACCCTCCCATCTTAATCTCCTCGTTGAACCCCGGAGTGTTCTTTTAACTAAGGAGGGGGTCTAAAGAGGGAAACACTCTGGGGTTCAACCTTTTATATCTATATTTAAACTTTAACAAATAGTTCCCTACCGGTCTCGTTTTTAAAAATTATCGAGCCAGGTTTTCAAAACGAGCATAATCTCTCTGAAATACCAACTCTACCGTTCCTATAGGGCCGTTACGTTGTTTAGCTATAATTATTTCAGCAATTCCTTTTTTAGGAGTGTTGGGATTATAATATTCCTCTCGATAAATAAGGAGAACTAAATCAGCATCTTGCTCTATAGCCCCACTTTCCCGCAAATCAGAAAGCTGAGGTCGCTTAGGAGTCCTTTGCTCTACAGCTCTACTGAGTTGAGAAACCGCTATGACCGGTACATTTAATTCTCTGGCCATAGCCTTCAGAGAGCGAGAAATTTCCGAGATTTCTTGCTGTCGATTCTCCGGGCGACCATATCCCCTCATAAGCTGAAGATAATCAACTATGACCAAACCCAAGTCTTTTTCTGCCTTAAGACGTCGAGCTTTAGCTCGCAACTCCAGAACGGAAATACTGGGAGTGTCATCGATAAAAATACTCGCTTCAGCCAGCCTTCCCGCCGCTCGGGCCAATTCTGGCCACTCCTTTTCTGCTATAAAACCTTTTCTTACTTTTGCTGCGTCAATTCGGGCTTCACTACAGAGCATTCTCTGAGCAACTTGGTCTTTGGACATTTCCAGGCTAAAGATAGCCACCGGGATATTTTTCTTAGTTCCCACATATTGAGCAATGTTCAAACATAAACTGGTTTTACCCATACCAGGGCGGGCTGCTACTACCACAAAATCAGAAGGTTGAAAACCGGCAGTGATTAGGTCTAAATCTACAAAGCCAGAAGGGACTCCCGTAACATGTTCATCTCGATGATACAGTTCTTCAATCCGGTCAAAAGCCTCATTAATTATGGCTTTGAGGGGAACAAAATCATAACGAATTTTCTTCTGAGAAAGCTGTAAAATCCAATTCTGAGCTCGATCTAAAAGCTCTTTAGCATCCAAATCTGAATCATAACTTTCCTTGATAATCCGAGTACAAAGGTTAATCACCGAACGAAATATGGATTTCTCTTCCACAATATGAGCATAATATTCAGCATTGGCAGCGGTAGGAACAATATTTACCAATTGAGTTAAGTAATCTATGCCCCCCACCGCTTCCAGTTGATTTTTTTGTCTTAATTTGGCGACCAGAGTTACGATATCACAGGCCTGGTCTTCTTCAAAAAGCTCTATAATACTTTCGAAGATAATTCTATGACTGTTCCTATAAAAATCTTCCGGCTGCAAAATATCCAGCACTCGCAAAAGCGCTTCCTTATCGAGAAGCATAGACCCTAAGGCGGCTTGCTCTGCCTCCAGATCATGAGGCGGAACTCTTTCGATACTCAGTATTCCTCAGCCTCCTCTGGTACCTCTTCTTCCCGAATTTTTACCTGAACTGTAGCATAAATTCCTTTCCCCAGGTTAACTTTTACTGGATATTCGCCTATTTCCTTGAGGGCTTCTTCTAATTCCAGATATTTCCGATCTAAATCTGTGCCTACAACTTGGGAAATTTTCTCTGCTATTTCTCGGGAGGTAACCGATCCATAAAGCTTTCCCGTTTTCCCCGCTTTTTTGGAAAACTCAAGAACTAAACCATCTATTTTTTTCTGTAATTCTCTAATCTCTTCTAATTCTTTAGCCTCTCGGATAGCTCTTTTCTTCTTTAGCGCCTCTATTTGGGTAACGGTACCTCTATTAGCCTCTATGGCTAATTTTCGAGGTAAAAGATAGTTGCGGGCATAACCCTTTTTAACCTCCACTACATCTCCTTCTTTTCCCAGGTTCTCCACTTCCTGTAAAAGTATCACTTTCATGTTATATCCTCCTTAACTCTCTCTAATTTTCCGTAAATCAAACCACACATCAAAAACTCCCAACCAGCTTAGTAAGGTAGAAATAAAGGGCTGCAAAGCTAAAAAAATAACAATAACTGCTACTACCACTCGAGAACGAATATGCTTACCCAGAAAATAATATACCACAGATGCTCCCTGGATTAAAAAGAGAATTTGAGTGATCATCTGTAAATTTAGTCCGATTTTACCCCAAAAAGTAGTACCCCCCAATAGAACAAATAGCCAGCCAAGAACAAAAGCCCAAAAAATAGACCGAGGCAGCTGCCATTCCCTAAAAGGGGGAAAAGAAGGAAACTCAATCCCTATTCTTTTTCCTATCCAGCTACCCAAAAGAAAATTGAGCACCGTATCCAAAAGAGAAGCAATAACCACTGTAGCAGGTAAAACCATATGGATAAAATTGATTATTGTCTCTACATTTACGCCTCCCTCAGCAGGAAGAAAAGATAGCATTTTTTCCAAGCTTTCTTCTAAAAAAGACAGACTTTCCAAAAGAGGGTTCTGCCCTGCCATCAAAAATACTAAGCCGATTAAAGATAGCTTAGACAGAATAGAAACTAAAGTGTTTGTCCCTATCACTTCTATAAAGCTATAATTCCTTTTAATGGTAAAACCCATAGCCAGCCCTAAAAGAGTAAACCCTAAAAAACATGTGACAGCAGCTACCACCCCAGCAAAGGCAAAAACTATAAAGCTAGCTACTACAGCTGCCAGCAACCCTGCCCTCATATCCCAGCGAATAGTCAAGAACATAACCGGAAGAGGGCAGAGAAAACTTAGTAGAGAACCTAAAATAGGGATATATACAGAAGATAAATAAAAAATAACGGTGAGGGAAGCCAGAAAGGCTCCCTCTACTATAGATTTAGATTGTCTCATTAATCTTAATCTACCGTATAAGGCAAAAGAGCAAGCTCTCTTGCCCTCTTTATAGCTTGAGCGACTTTCCGCTGGTGTTTAGCACAGGTACCCGTAACTCGGCGAGGCATAATTTTGCCCCTTTCGCTTAGAAATCTTTGCAGAAAATCGGCATCTTTATAATCTATTTTTGCTTTCCCTAAACAAAACATGCAAGATTTCCTTTTTCTACGAAAGAATTTCTTCCGTCCTGAGTATTCATCTTTACCCACCGCCATTTTCAGCTACCTCCTCTCTTTTATTATTTTTAGGATGCGATAAAGGCTTTACTTCGGAAGCCACAATTTCATAAGCCCTTTTTTTCTTACCCTCTGGGCCTTCATAAGTTCTTACCTGAACTCTTCCTTCCACAAAAATCCAATCTCCTCTTTTTAAGTTTTCCCCACAGAAGAGAGCCAGGTCCCGCCAGGCTATTATATTAAGGTAATCTATCCATTCTTTTTCTTCCTCAGAATGGAGAGTTCGGTAAACAGCCAGAGAAAAATTAACCACCGGTATGCCAGAGGGAACATAACGCACTACTGGACTGCGAGGTAAAAACCCGATTAAAAAAACCCGGTTAAGACTGAGATGAGACATCACCTGTTGTTTCTTCGCCTGCAGCTCCTTCTTCCGAAATCTCCTCCTCCGGGGAAGAAGATGAAGAAGCAGAAACTTCCTCCTTTTCATCTTCTCTAACCTTTTCATCTTCTCTAACCAAAAGATAGCGAATGACTTCTTCGTTCAGACTTAACCATCTTTTAACTTCTGCTACGTGGGAGGGAGGAAGCTTAAAATTGAAGAATACATAATAACCTTCCTGGTATTTTTCAATAGGGTAAGATAGCCTCCTTCTCCCCCATAGGTTTACTTTTACCACTTCGCCTTTCTCTCCGAGAAAATCCTTCAGTTTCTCTACTGCTGAATTTACTTCTTCTTCAGAAAGAGTGGGTCGAAGTATCACTCCCAATTCGTAATTGTTCATGTTCATTCCTCCCTTTGGACTTTTGGTTTCACTCTTGAGTGAAACAGGGAAATTTATTAAGTGCCCTCCTGCCAGGAAGAAAGATATTCCCTCTGGCGAGGAGTCAGTTCTTCAATTTCTAAACCCAGGGATTGAAGCTTCAAATAAGCTATTTCCTGGTCTATCTCCTCAGGAACTCGATAAACTTTCTTCTCCAGATGAGCAGCGTTTTCTTTCAAATATTTAACTGACAAAGCCTGATTGGCAAAACTCATATCCATAACTGTAGGAGGATGGCCTTCCGCACAAGTTAAGTTAACCAATCGTCCTTCTCCCAAAAGATATACTCTCCTCCCATTACCCAAAGTATATTCCTCCACTAAAGGACGGACTTCTCTTTTATTTACGCTTATCTCTTCCAGTTCTTTTATATCAATCTCTACATTAAAATGACCAGCATTGGCCAAAATAGCTCCATCGGGAAGAGATAAGAAATGTTCTCCTCGAATAACCGAGGTATTTCCAGTAGCAGTGATAAAGACTTCCCCCCAGGAAGCAGCTTTTTTCATGGGCAGCACAATGTTGCCATCTAAAGCCGCTTCCAGCACCCTCACCGGGTCCACTTCTACCACTGCTACCTGAGCCCCCATACCTCTGGCTCGAGCAGCAATTCCCTTTCCACACCACCCATAACCTGCTACTACCACCTTTCTACCCGCTAATAGAATATGAGTAGCCCGCAAAATAGCCTCGATAGTGCTTTGTCCCGTTCCGTAACGATTATCAAAAAGGTGTTTAGTAAGAGCGTCATTTACTGCAATCACCGGATAGCCCAATTTTCCATTTTTCTCTAAACTTCTCAATCTAATAACTCCGGTAGTAGTTTCTTCAGTTCCCCCTTTAATTTCGGAAAGAAGTTCTCTCTTGTGGCCATGCACAAAGGAAACCAGATCTGCTCCATCATCCATAGTAATATGAGGCCTGAACTCCAGCACTTTCTGAATATGCTGGTAATAAGTATCACGATTTTCTCCTCGAACGGCAAAAACAGAAATGCCATAATCCTTAACTAAAGAAGCTGCTACTTCATCCTGGGTACTCAAAGGATTAGAGGCACAAAGTCGTATCTCTGCACCCCCTGCCTGTAAGGCCCTCACCAATACCGCAGTTTCAGCGGTAACATGAAGACAAGCAGCCACTCTCAGGTTGAGAAGAGGCAAAGTATCTCTCCACGAAGAAGCAATATTTGTAACTACTGGCATTTCTCGCTCCGTCCATTCTATT
This sequence comes from Candidatus Atribacteria bacterium, assembly GCA_029549715.1. Taxonomy (GTDB): domain Bacteria; phylum Atribacterota; class Atribacteria; order Atribacterales; family Caldatribacteriaceae; genus Sordicultor. The sequence goes on from JAKPIQ010000054.1 coordinate 19,799, forward strand.
TTCTTTTTTCCATCACTGGCTAAATCCAAGTTAGCCACTTCAAACTCCATATTTTTGTCTCCTCTCATAATCCTGCTTTTTCCCGCAAAATACTGGCTTTGTCGGTTTTTTCCCAACTAAAGTCGGGATCATTGCGCCCGAAGTGGCCATAGACAGCAGTTTTTTTGTAAATAGGTCGCCGAAGCCCCAGATTTTTAATTATAGCCCCGGGGCGAAGATCAAAAACCTCCTTCACCAGATGAAGAATTTCGTTATCGGGGATCTTTCCTGTTCCTTTAGTATCTATATTCATAGAAACCGGACGAGCCACCCCTATAGCATAAGCTAACTGGAATTCACATTTATCAGCTAAACCAGCAGCTACCACGTTTTTGGCCACATGGCGAGCGGCGTAGCTACCAGAGCGGTCTACTTTAGTGGGATCTTTACCAGAAAAGCACCCTCCTCCGTGTTTACTAATCCCTCCATAGGTATCAACAATGATTTTTCTTCCCGTAAGACCAGTATCTCCTTGTGGCCCCCCAATAACAAACCTTCCTGTGGGGTTAACCAAAACCTGTGTTCCATTATCTCTATAAGAACGGGGAACTACCGGATCTATTACTTCCCTCCATATATCTTCCCGCAAAGTGTCTAAAGAAATATCAGGATGATGTTGAGCAGAAATTACTATATTATCAACTCTCACTGGCTTATCATCCACATAATCTACAGTAACCTGTGTTTTTCCATCGGGCCTTAAATAGGGAAGGATTCCCTTTTTCCTCACCTCAGCCAGGCGAAAAGCCAGGCGGTGAGCCAGAACAATAGGAAAGGGCATAAGCTCCGGAGTTTCATTACAAGCGTAACCATACATCATACCCTGGTCTCCAGCACCTAAGGAAAGCTCCTCGTCTTCTACTTCTTCCCCCATTTTTACTTCCAGCGAACGATTAACTCCCAGGGCAATATCCGGGGATTGTTCATCTATAGCAGTTAAAACTGCACAGGTTTCAAAATCGAAACCATATTTAGCTCGAGTGTAGCCTATATCCCTCACCGTGCTTCGAGCAACATGAGGAATATCTACATAAGAATTGGTACTAACTTGCCCGGCTATTAAAATCAAACCCGTAGCTACCAGAGTTTCTACTGCTACCCTCCCCCGAGGGTCTTGAGCTAAGATAGCATCCAATATGGCATCAGAAATCTGATCCGAGATTTTATCTGGATGACCTTCGGTAACCGATTCAGAAGTAATTTGATATCGTCTCTCCAATTATAATGGTACCTCCTTTCCATCACCAGAGAGTATATTCTATTTTATCTTTAACTTCTCTTTTAGATAATTAATTCATTAATAAACCAAACTTTTAGCATTAAACCACAACTCTAAGGGAAATTCAATGAATCTCTTCCAGAAGATTCAAACCTTCTTTTTCTGAATAAAGAAGAGGAGCTCTATGCCACAATTTTTCCAGTTGATAAAATAATCGTTCTTCCTCCCGAAAAATATGAATCATTAAATCACCATAATCGATAAGAATCCACTCCCCCTCTTCCATTCCCTCCAAGTGAAAAGGCCGAAGTTGACGCTCTTCCATTTTCTTCAGAACTTCTTCTGCTACTGCTTTAGTTTGAATAGTAGAAGAACCACTGCAAATAAGCCAATAATCGGAAAAAACTAACAATCCCCGAAAATCAAGAATTACGAGATCAAAAGCTTTTCTACTTTCTACTGCTTTCTTGGCTAACACTATCTTCTCTTGAATTCTCAATATCCTCCCTCCGAGCAAAGAAAAATTTCTGAACTATCTCTCGAGAAGCCTCGAGGTCTGGTTCCCAATAACTTACCCCATTTATGTACGTCGGCTCTCCAGGCATCGTTTCCATTCTTATTATCCGATCATTCAATCCCTGAAACCACATAACCAATTGTTTAAGATAATCACCCGTCAAATTAGTAGATAGCGCCTCTCTGGTACTTTCTATGAGTTGAGGGAGTCGAGTTACCAGAAGAGAATCATTATCCACCTTATCCAAAAGAGCTTGAAGAAAATTTTGCTGTCTTTTAATTCTTCCTATATCTCCTAACTGGTCGTATCTAAAGCGTACATACTGTAGTGCTCTTTCTCCATCGAGCCATTGTTTCCCCGCTGGAATATCTATGTAAAGATCTTGAGCTTTGTCTACATACTTAAGAGGTTTTTCCACTTCTATTTCGACTCCTCCTAAAGCATCGATCACTTTTTCAAACCCTTCATAATCTACCTCCACAAAATAAGGAATTTTTATCCCCAGAGCGCCTTCCAGAGTTTGACGGAGAAGTCCTATTCCTCCTTGAGCATAGGAATGATTGACTTTATCATATCCCCTTCCGGGCACCAAAAGGCGAGAATCCCGGGGAACAAAGAAAAGGAGAATTTCATCTATTTGAGAATTGATACCCACTAAAATTATGGTATCACTCCGCCGAGGCTCGATACTATCTTGTCCCACCACTAAAATGAAAGTGTTTTGAGGCTGGCTATAGCCCATCACTTCTTTTATTATTGTCCAGCGCAGAGGTATCCTAAATCCTAAAAGAGTAGATAAAAAAAGAAGAAAAAGCCCCAAGAAAAAGCCCAAGATAATATAAAAAATTTTCCACCCTCTTCCTTTATTTTTCATTTTCTTTATTCCAAGCTCTCCAGGTGGCAGAATAGACAGGCAATCTGCGAGAAAGGAGAAAAAATACTTTTTCCTTCAAAACCTGGCGGTAAGCCTCCTCCCAATCTTTTTTAGCTATTTCTCTTATCCGATTAGCTACAGGAAATTCCCGACCGGCCTCACAAAAATCGGCGATGAACAAAATTTTATCAAATTTGGACATCACCTCGCAGGACGTAGCATGCCAGCATATAGCATGCCAGATCTGATAGTCTTTAATTCCAAACTCCCTCTCCACTACTGCAGGTCCTGCTAAAGCATGAAAAATAGCAGGGATAGAATAGACTTCCTTTCCCAGATAAGAAGGTAAAAGAGGGAGTAACTCCTCAGGAGGTAAATCTCGAGCACAGTCATGCAAAAGACCAGCAAGATAAAGTTTATCTTCCCTTTCTCCCCAGCAGGAAGCCAAATGTTGAGCTTCATCTGCTACTCTTAAACAGTGATAAAATCGGGTTTCAGTGAGCATATTTTTCAAAATAGAGATTATTTGATATTTATTTTCTATACAGTTCATTTTTGTAAATATAATTTTCCACCGCTTCTGGTACTAAATATTTGATTGATTCGCCTCTTTTAACTCTCCACCGTATCTCTGAAGAAGAAATAGCTAAAGCAGAAACCTCGATAGTTTTTACTCTCCCTCGATATCTATTTTCTACCCCTACCAATCGATATCCAGGACGAGAAGCAGCTACAAAGGTGCACAACTTTAACAATTCTTCAGGATTGTTCCAGCTGGAAATTTGAGAAAAAGCATCGGCGCCGGTTATGAAAAAAATCTCTGTTTCCTCTCCCCATAGATTCTTAAAATAACGAACCGTATCTATAGAATAAGAAGGACCAGATCTCTCTATCTCAGCCCGAGAAACCTGAAAATAAGGATTGGTAATAGTGGCTAAAACGGCCATAAGGTAGCGATGTTCGGGGTTGCTTATCTCTTGCCCTATTTTGTGAGGAGGACGAGCAGAAGGAACAAAAACTACTTCTTCCAGGCCAAAGTAGTCTCTTACCTCCTCTGCGGTTACCAGATGACCATAATGGATAGGGTCGAAAGTTCCTCCCATAATTCCTTTTTTAGGCGTAAAACATCACTCCCGTATCTGTCCTGTTCCCCAGACCATATATTTGACAGTAGTAAGCTCCCTCAACCCCATAGGACCTCGAGCATGAAGTTTTTGAGTACTTATACCCATCTCGGCTCCCATTCCAAACTCTCCTCCATCGGTAAAACGAGTAGAAGCATTGACATAAACTGCCGCAGCATCAACTTCTTCTAAAAACTTCCTTGCTGCTGCATAATTCTGAGTAACAATGGCTTCAGAGTGATGAGAACCATACTGGTTGACGTGGTTTATAGCTTCTTCTATCCCTCCCACCACTTTAACTGCTAAAATCAAATCCAGATATTCAGTATACCAATCTTCCTCAGTCGCCAATGGGATGTCTTCTACTAACTCTCTCGTTTTTTCGCATCCTCTTATCTCTACTCCCTTTTTCTTCAAAGTACAGAGTAGAGAAGGAAGAAATTGAGAAGCAATTTCTTCATCCACTAAAAGAGTTTCACAGGCGTTACACACACTAGGGCGTTGAATTTTAGCATTAATGACTATTTTTTCTGCCATTTCCCAATCAGCGCTTCCATCTACATAAATATGACAATTTCCCACTCCCGTTTCTATTACCGGAATTTGAGAGTTTTCTACCACCGACTTTATTAAACCAGCTCCCCCCCGGGGGATAACCACGTCTACATAATCCCGGAGAGTTAAAAGTTCTTGTACCTCTTCATGACTCTCGCACCTCAACAAATTAACCGCCTCCGGTGGAAACCCACACTGAGACAAAGCTTGTTTGGTTTTATCTATCAGCACTCGATTTGAATGAACAGCTGAGCTACTACCCCGAAGAAGGAGAGCATTACCTGATTTTATGCCCAAAGCCACACTGTCTATCGTTACATTAGGGCGAGCTTCATAGATAATAGCTACCACTCCCAGAGGTACTCTCACCTTGGTAATCAAAAGGCCATTGGGCCTTTTACATCCTTCTATCACCTCTCCCACCGGGTCAGGAAGATTGGCTACTTCCCGCAGGCCAGAAGCCATAGCTTGTATGCGAGAAGAAGAGAGCTCCAGGCGATCCAGAAGGGAGGGCTGCATCCCCATATCTTTAGCTCTTCCTAAATCTCTCCTATTTTCCTTTTTTATTTCTTCTTCATATCTTTCTAAGTTATCAGCCAATTGTAAAAGAAATTGATTCTTATGGAAAGAAGAAACATTAGCCAGAAAATAAGAAGCTTGTTTGGTTTTCCGGGCCATATCTTTCACATTTTCTCTCATATCACTCTCCCCCCAGAAGCACTAAATTATCAGCATGGACCACTTCTTCGTCAAAATCTTTCCCCCCCAAAACTTCCCTCACCTCTTCGGTGTGTAAACCCAGTATTTTCTGTAGCTCTTCCGATGAGTAATTAGTTATACCTCGCCCTACCAGCTCTCCAGAAGGACCTAAAATTTCTACACAATCTCCCAAATCAAAGTTCCCCTCCACCCCCTTCACTCCCGCAGGAAGAAGGCTCTTTTGAGCTAAAAGAGCTTCCTTGGCTCCTTCATCTATCACAACACTGCCTCGAGGTATCATAGCAAAGGCAATCCATCTCTTTCTTCCGGGAAGGCGTTTTTCTTCCGGCCAAAAGAAGGTACCCCGTCTCTTTCCCTCTCCAATTTCTTGCAAAATTGAAAAATTTTTACCGGAAGCCACTATCACTCCTATACCGGAGAGAGTAGCCATTCGGGCGGCTATTATTTTACTCTTCATCCCCCCCGTAGAAAAGGGATTGCCCCTACCCCCTGCCATTTCTTCTATTCTCCTGTCAACCTTTTCTACTTCCTCCACTAAAGAGGCCTGAGGTAAAAGGCGAGGGTCAGCAGTAAAGAGGCCTTCTATATCGGAGAGAATCACCAAAAGGTCTGCCCCTACTAAGGAAGCCACCAGAGCAGAAAGACGATCATTGTCACCAAACTTGATTTCCTCTACTGCCACTGAGTCATTTTCATTAACCACAGGAAGAACTCCCAAATGGATGAGAGCCTCGAAAGTATTGCGAGCATTTAAATATTTAACTCGATTATTAGTATCCTCAGGTGCCAGGAGTATTTGAGCTACCTGTATTCCCAGGGGAGAGAAAGCCTCGCGGTAAGCCTGCATTAAAACGCTTTGCCCGATAGCCGCCATAGCTTGTTTAAAGGGAATACCTCCTTGCTTCTTAGTAAGACCCATAACACTCATTCCACAGGCTACTGCTCCTGAGGAAACCAGAATAACTTTTTTTCCTTTTTCTTTTAAGCAGGCTATATTATGAGCTAATTCTCTAATTTTATCTAATTGTAAAGTCCCCTCCTCCACAAGAAGCGAGGAACCCACTTTTATCACTATTAAAGTACTGTTTTTTTGAAATTCTTCTCTATTCATCAGCCTCAAAGTAAAGCCTTTTTCCTTTCCAAACCAGCCTTCTTTCCCCTACCTCTATTATGCTGGAAGATTTTAAAGATAATAAATAACGCTTAAATCCTGATTTTTCCAATTCCCGATTTAAGAACTCCTCTTCCTCTCCAGGATGGAAGTCTGCTTCCTGGAGCAACTTCTCTAAATAAGTAGAAGAAAAACGATAAATCACTGGAGAAAGATCTTTTGTTCTTATTTCTTCTTGCCTTACTATTGTTTCTTCTTTCCCTCTTTCCTCTTTTAATATTTCCCTTATCCTCTCAAGAAGTTCACTCACTCCCTCTCCTGAGAGAGCTGATATTCCCCATCCCTCTATTTTCTCTCTTTCTAAAATAGTTTTAAAGCTATCCCAGTTTTCTCGAGCTTCAGGAAGGTCTAATTTATTAGCCACCACTAGAAATGGTTTATTCCCCACGAGGGAATTATATTTTTTCAACTCTTCTCCTAAAATCTTTAAATCTTCTTCAGGATTAGTTCCCGAAAAAGGAGAAGATAAATCAATTACATATAAAAGGAGAAAGGCCCTCTCTACATGGCGAAGAAATTTATTTCCCAATCCTCTTCCCTCACTTGCTCCCTCGACAATTGCCGGAGTATCCAGCAGAACAAATTTTTCTTCGCCTTCACCCACCGTTCCCAAAAGGGGCGCTTTGCTCGAAAAAGGATAAGGAGCTATAGGAGGCCTGGCTTTGCTTACTCGAGAAAGGAGGGTAGACTTGCCCGCATTGGGTAATCCCACCAAACCAACATCGACCAAAAGTTTCAATTCCAGGCGAAGCTCTCGTTCTTCTCCTTCTTCTCCCTGTTGCGCCATTCGGGGAGTTCGATTGTCAGGAGAAGCAAAAGAAACATTCCCTTTCCCCCCTTTCCCCCCTCGGGCAACCATTACCTCCATTCCCGGATAAAGAAGGTCGGCAATTAACTCTCCGGTCTGGTTATCAAAAATCTGTGTCCCGAGAGGAACCTCGATTACTAAATCTTCGCCTTTCTTGCCCCCTTGTTTTTTCCCTTTACCTCCCTCACCACGAGAAGCCTGATACAGGAGGGGAAACGTTAAATCTCGAAGAGTATCCTTGTCGGGTGAGGCACGGAGAAAAACTCTTCCTCCTTCTCCTCCTCTTCCCCCATCTGGCCCCCCCCGGGGAACATATTTCTCTCGACGAAAGCTAATCGCTCCATCTCCTCCCCTACCTCCTTGCACTTTAACAACTACTTTGTCTACCAACAACTACTTTCCTCACTTTTAATTATTCTGAAAAAACGGAAACCTGTTTTCTATTTTTCCTATCTTCAAAAACCACATATCCATCACAGAGGGCAAAAAGGGTATCATCCTTTCCTCTACCTACATTAACTCCGGGATGTATCCTGGTACCTCGCTGGCGAACAATGATCCCCCCTGCTCTGACAAATTGTCCACCATACACTTTTACTCCCAGACGTTTGGAATTACTATCCCTACCGTTACGTGCACTTCCTCCCGCCTTTTTACGAGCCATGGTTTCACTCTCCTTCTATTTTTTCAATACTCACTAAAGTAAGAGGCTGGCGATGACCAGTTTTTTTCCGATAATTCACCTTAGGCTTATATTTAAACACCACTACTTTTTTGTCCTTCCCTTTCTTAACCACTCTTCCGGTCACCTTTGCTCCCTCAAGATAAGGCCTTCCCACCTTCACTTCCTCGTCTTTTTTCCACATAAGAACTCGGTCAAAAACTACTTCTTCCTCTTCTTGAGGTAGCCAGCCATTTAACTTAATTATACTCCCTTCTTGTACCAGGTACTGTTTTCCCTGGGCTTCAATAATAGCAAACATGATTTCTCACCTCCCTAAAGAACGGTAAAGAATTTACCACAGAAACCAGAATTTAGTCAAATAACTTTCTCCATTTTTTCTCGAATTTCCTCGCTACCCACTCCAATAATGTTGTATCGGCGAGGGGGGAGGGATGAATCTACCTTCCACAATATTTCCTTGCCATATAATTTTTTTAAGTTATCCAGGAATTTCTGCCCTTCTCCCCGGAGATACGCCCCCAATTCTTCCCCCACTGAAAATGCCACCGTAGAAGAAGAAGTATTACTGCATATCCCTTCTAATTTTCGCAAAAAGTTAACCGCTGTAGTTTCTAAAGACAACACTTTCCCCTCTCCTTCGCAGAAAGAACAAGGTTCTCGTAAGAAAAAATCTATCTCTGTTCTTAATCTTTTTCTGGTCATTTCTACTAATCCTAATTCGCTCATCTCTACTACCGTAGAGCGGCTTCTATCCTTTAACAGAGCTTCTTCCAATTTTCTCACTACCTGTCGGCGGTGTTCCCTCTTTTCCATATCAATAAAATCAATCAGGATTATACCTCCTATATCTCGTAATCTCACCTGACGAGCAATTTCTTCTGCTGCCTCCATATTGGTTCTAAAAATGGTCTCTTGTAAATCACCTTTTCCCACAAACTTACCAGTGTTCACATCCACAACGGTCATAGCTTCAGTGCGATCAAAAACTAAATATCCTCCGCTTTTCAACCACACTCTTCGACTCAGAGCTTTCTCTATCTCCCGGTTAAGTCCAAAGTGCTCGAATATATTTTCCCGACTTTCAAAAAGCTTAACTCGGTTACTTAAAGAAGGAGCGATAGAATCCACAAAGTCCTTTAGCTTCTGGTAGCCAAAAAAGGAATTAATCCACACACTCTCTACTTCCTCATCCATCACGTCCCGAACTAAAGTGTAGATGAGGCTGGCTTCTTCGTAGAGAGGACAAGGAGCGGACATAATTTCGGCTTTTTTTAAAATTCTATCCCACAATCGAAGTAAACTATCTATATCTTCTTTTAGCTCCTCTGGTTTTCTCCCCTCTGCTGCTGTCCGGGCTATTATACCTACGCCCACCGGCCTCAACCCTTCCAGCACTTTCTTCAGTCTCTCCCGCTCTTCTACCGATCCTATTCGGTGAGAAATCCCTACTGTATCTATACCAGGCATTAAAACCACATACCTCCCGGGCAGAGAAATTTTAGTGCTTATCCGTGCACCTTTGGTTCCCATTGGTTCTTTAGTTACCTGTACTACTATCTCCTCACCAGGACGCACCAGCTCTTCCACTCTTTGCGCTTTATTTTTGTCATCTAAAAGCATATCGCCAATGAAAAGAAAAGCATTCTTATCTAAACCAATATTCACAAAAGCAGATTGAATGCCAGGAAGAACGTTTTCTACCACTCCTTTAAAGATATTACCGACCAAGCGAGATTGAGTAGCCCGATCGAAAAAAAACTCTACTACTTTTCCCTCCTCCAAGAGAGCTGCTCTGGTTTCTATCTCCGACATATCAATTACGATTTCTTTTTTCAACTATCTAACCTCCGTTCTACCATAAAACCTGTTCTTTAACTATTCTCGCAGGGTCTTCACCCCACTCTTTTTCTAGTATTTCTGCCCATTTTCCAGGGCTATATAATATTTTCTCCTCTTTAAAAAGGAATAACACCACCAAGAATTCCCCAACTCTCTCTCTTTTTTCTTCCTCTACCCCTTTCTCCCCAGGTGATAGGTTGGCTCTCTCCTTTATTGAGTAAGGAAAGTAATAAGAGTAACGCACTCCCTTAATAGATTGATTAATAGAGGGGAAGGATAGGAGAAGAGAGCTTACCTCTTCAATTTTCAGTTCCGGAAGCACTTCTTTATTTAAAGCATTTGATATTTCTTCTGGAGATAACTTCTGAGTGAGAAAAACATCCCAGTATTCTGCCCTGCTTTCCACTCCTAAAGGTAGTGCCGGACCAAAAGAGAGAAGAGGACGAGGATTAAAACCTTGAGAATAAGCAATCGGAAGTCCTGCTCGGCGAAGAGCTCTACCCCATAGACGATTTAAGTCTAACTGGGAAATAAAATGAAAAGGAGCCATTTTTTGATGTTTCACCCGATACCGAAATCTGTCCATATCAGCAAACCCCGCAATTATAACACCTTTCCTCCTCTTGGCAGGGAAGAGTTATTTTCCCTTCCATAGACAACTGATATTCCTTCCATAGAAATTCTTTACTCACTCCTGAGGAGAGATGTTCCCAGGGAAAAGTTTCTTCTCTTTCTCGCTCTCGGTGAGTATAAAAATCCAGATCTAATCCCTCCTCTTCAAATCCTTCTCTCCAGCGAGAAAGAGAAAAGAATTCTCTCCAGTTGTCCATTACCCCCCCTTTTTGATACACTCGTTCAACAACTGAAGAAACTCGCCGATCTCCTCGACTCAGTGCTCCTTCTATCAGGTTCGCCTCAAAGTCTGACCAATTATAACGAACTTGACGACCCAGAGGACGAAGAAGAGAACGAAGGATAGCCATTTTCTCTTCTAAAGATTCTATTTTTTCCTGCTTCACCCACTGAAAGGGAGTATGGGGTTTAGGAATAAAAGCAGAAATACCAAGATGCACCCCTTTTTTCTTCCCCCGGCTCAAAACCTCTCTCACTAAGTTAGCAATATCTCTTATATCTTCTTCTCTTTCCCCCGGAAGACCAATCATAAAGTAGAGTTTCACTTCCTTCCATCCCAGAGAAAAGGTTTTTTCCACTGTCCGAAAGATATCCTCATCGGTTAAACCCTTATTGATTGCTCGCCGCAGTCTTTCACTACCAGCTTCAGGAGCAAAAGTTAACCCACTACGACGCACTTCCTGCAAAGATCGGGCTACTTCCACTGAAAAAGCATCCATCCGCAGCGAGGGAAGAGAAACGTTTACTCTATCCTCCTTTAATCTAAAAGACAATTCCCTGATTAGATATTCGATATTTGAATAATCGGTGCTGCTTAAAGAAAGGAGAGAAATTTCCTCATACCCGGTACTTTTTACCAGTTTTTCTGCTAATTCTATCACTTTCTCCGGGGAGCGCTCCCGGTGAGGACGATAAATCATTCCCGCCTGGCAGAAACGACAACCTCGAGTACAACCTCGGGCGATCTCCAGAGGAATTCGGTCGTGAACAATATTAAGGTAAGGAACTATAATTTCTGGAGGATAAGAAGCACTGTCAAGATCTCTTACCCATCTTTTCCTCACCACCCGAGGAGGGGAAATATCTTTTATTTTCCCATCAGAATGGTAAGAAACTGAATAAAGGAGGGGAACATAACAACCCTCTATTTTAGCCAGCTCTGATAAAACTTTTTCTCGCTTCTCGCCTCTCATAGCTTTTAATACTTCTACCATTTCTACTATAGCTTCCTCTCCTTCTCCGAGCAAAAAAACATCAAAAAAAGGAGATAGGGGTTCGGGATTAAAGGCACAAGGTCCTCCTCCCAAAATTAGAGGAAATTCTTCTCCTCGCTCTTCGCTGCGGAGGGGGATGCCAGCCAAATCGAGAAGATATAAAACATTGGTATAGTTCAGCTCATGTTGTAAGCTTATTCCCACTGCATCAAAATTACGAAGAGGAATTTTACTTTCTAAAGAGTAAAGAGGAATGTTTTTTTTCTTCATCATGTTCCCCATATCCGGCCAGGGAGCAAAAGCTCTCTCTGCTCTAACTCCGGGAAGAGAATTAAGAATATGGTAAAGGATTTTTAATCCCAAGTGGGACATTCCTATTTCATAAAGGTCAGGAAAGGCTAAAGCTATAGAAAGTTCAATTGCCTCCTTTTCTTTCACAGTAATATTCCATTCTCTCCCTATATAGCGTGCGGGTCTGCTGACCGAGAGCATCTCTTTCCGGGATAATGCCTTTTCTAAATTTACAACTTCCAATTTTCCCAACCTTCGCTTTTGCTGATGTTATATACTATACCAGCCGAGGCTAAATTCACTATTAGCGAACTTCCTCCATAGCTTACAAAAGGTAAAGCAATTCCGGTAACCGGCATAATTCCTAAATTTACACCTATATTCACTGTCCACTGAAAAAGTAAACTTATTCCCAAAATAGAGGCTAAAATCTTCCCTTCTAAGTCAGGAGATCGAGCAGCCACAACTAAAAAAAGATAGGACAGAGCTCCCAACAAACCTATGATTAACATCCCTCCTAAAAATCCAAGCTGTTCACACCAGGAAGCAAAAATAAAGTCAGTGTGTCGGGCAGGCAAGAAATATAATTGACTCTGCGTACCAGAAAGCCAACCTTGACCGGTAAAACCCCCTGCTCCAATGGCAATCTGGGATTGCAAAATATGGTATCCACTGCCTAAGGGATCTTTTTCGGGATTGATAAAGGAGAGCAATCTATCTTTTTGATAATCCTCTAAGAAGAACCAGGAAAGAGGTAAAAGCCCTCCTCCTATTCCTCCTATTACCGCCCATTTCTTAGCACTGAAACCACAAACAAAAAGTACTCCCAACCAAGTAACTAGCAAAACCAGAGAAGATCCCAGATCTGGTTCTTTTAAAATGAGCATAAAAGGGATGAAAGAAAGTATCCCGCTTTTGATGAGAAGGGGCCAAAAATCAAAGTTTTCTCTTTGCCCAGAAAAATAATGAGCCAGAAATAAAGCCAGGGCAATTTTTGCTCCTTCAGAAGGCTGCACCGATTGAGAAAAAAGCCATCGATGAGAGCCAGTTTCATCTCCTTCTCCTAAAATTAAAACCGCCCCCAGAGATAGAACCATCAAAAAATACCAGAGCCACCCTCTTTTTATCCATTGGTGATAATCTATTTGGCTAAAAACGAGGAAAACTAACCATCCCGCAAAGTTCCAGATAATTTGCCTGCTAAATAAGCTTTCTCCCCACCCTTCCCCCCGGGAGGGGTCAACACTGTACACTGCTAATATTCCGGTAAGGGATAAAGCAATGAGAATTAAAACTATAGCTTTACTTTTCACTTTTCACCTTTCGCTCCTTTTCCCACCATTCAACCAACTTTTTGGCCACCTGTGCTGCCTCGCCGCTTCCGTCTCCTCCGTGTTCTATTAACACTAAAAAGGATACCTGGGGGTGGGAAGAAGGGAAAAATCCTGCAAACCAGGAATGGTCTTCTCCTTGGGGATTTTGAGCTGTCCCGGTTTTAGCTGCTAATTTTACCGGTAATCCCCGACAGGCCCAGCCGGTCCCGCTGTTTACCACTTCTTCCATTCCCCGGACAAGAGTGTCCCAGGTCTCATCTTTTAACTCTATTTTATTTTGTAAAACCGGATTAATCTTTTTAATCACTTCTCCTTTGCTATTCAGTATCTCTTTAACCACGTGGGGCTTATAAACTTCCCCACGAGTGGCAATATTACTTACTACCCGATACATTTCCAGTGGTGTAACCAGGAGATACCCTTGTCCAATAGACAAATTAATAGTATCACCAGGATACCACATTTCTTTAAGTTGCCTTTCTTTCCATTCCTGAGTAGGTAAAAAGGCAGTTTTTTCTCCTGGTAAATCTATGCCCGAAGGTTGACCTACTCCCAATTTACGAGCCCAGTTTACAATCCTGTCCGCTCCCAGCTCTAAACCCAGAGTATAAAAAGTAACGTTACAGGATTGAGCGATAGCTTTTTCTATGCCCACTGATCCATGCCCTCCTCTTCTCCAGCAGGGATAGCGCCACTCATTATAATCCAGAAAACCAGGGCAAAAAATTTTTCGATTTCTATCTGTTAACCCTTCTTCTACAGCTCCAGTAGCTATCACTAATTTAAAAAGAGAGCCAGGGGGATAGAGGGCTTGAAGAGGACGATTGGTAAGAGGCCTATTTTGATTTTGAGATAGAGCGTTCCATTCTTCAGTGCTCATTCCTCTACTTAACAGTTGAGGATTAAAACTGGGCTTGCTCACCAACGCAAATAGTTCTCCGGTATAAGGGTCTCCTACTATAATTGCTCCGTTTCTGTTGCCCAACAGCTCATAACTATATTTTTGCAGTTCCTGGTCTAAAGTCAGTACTATCGAATTTTTAAAACAGGGATGACGATAATCTAAAACCCTTACCACCTTTCCCAAAGCGTTGACTTCTATTCTCCGGTATCCTTTTTCTCCTCGAAGAAAAGACTCATATTCCAGTTCCACTCCTGTTTTACCTATTCTATCTTCCATCTCATAGCCTTCAGAGTGCAGTAACTTTAGCTCTTCAGCGTTTATCTTTCCTACATAACCCACTACATGAGCAAATGGCTCTCCCCCCGGATAATGGCGAACTGGATAGCTTTCTACCATCACTCCCGGCAGCTTATTCTGCACCTCCTCTATCTTAATCACCTCTTCCAGGCTCAGTTGATCGGCTAAAATTATTTCCCCCACCCCCCGCTCTGGAAAAGGAGGAGAAAGCTCTCTTCCTAAAATCCTCTCTACTCTTTCTTCTATTTCTTCTGTTTCTGCTACTCCTTTTTCAAAAATCAAGCGGAAATGAGGAATGTCTTCAGCTAACACCTGATTATCACGATCATAGATACTACCCCGAATGGGGGCAAGAGATAAAACTCTCACTCGATTCTGTTCCGATTTTTGTTTGTACCAATCTCCTCGCAAAATGCTGAGATACCAAAATCGTAAAGTTAGAACCAGAAGTATAACCAGGAATAAACGAGAAAGATAGGTAATCCTCTGGTTTACCCGCTCTTGCATCTCGTCATCCCACATACTTTAAACCTCGGTTCATTTCTTTTCTTTGCCACCAGTAAAACAAAAAAATATTAAGAGGGATACTTATTAATTTAGCACCTAAAAGAGGAAAGAAGGGCAACATTGCTCCTTCCAAAGCAGCTACTATTTCTACCAAAATTAGCTCCAAAAGGGGAAGACAAAAGAAAATGGCTAAAAGAGAAACAAAACTGGTAGAAAAAACTTTTACCCAACAATGAGTAAATAAGGCTAAGCTTGATAAAATAAAAAGGTAAGCTCCCCAGGGGGGAAAAAATAAAAAATCTAAAATTATCCCTAAAACCACAATAAGGAGAATATCTAAATTATCTTCTCTTCCCTTCCAGAATAAAGAAACCATTAGAAAAGCAAAAACCTCTAAATGACAGAGGGGAAACCACAGGTGGGCTAAAAACAACGAACTTATCCCTTCCCACAAAAGAGGAAGGAAAAAAAATACACCAATTTTCTTCATCATTTTAATTCTTGAGATGGAGCCTTAATTACAAAAACCTTATTCAGAAGAGAAAAGTCACAGCCAGGTTCTACTATTACATTTTGGAAAAGACCACCATCACCCTCTTCTATGTGAGATACTTTTCCTACCACTATTCCTCGAGGAGTATTTTCTCCTCCCCCGGAAGTTATAACTATATCTCCTTTCTCAAGAACAGAAGTTCGATAAACGTATTTCATAAGGCACAAACCTTCTCCGTTTCCAGTAACCACTCCCAGATCCCGGGTTCTTTGAACCAAAACTCCCACTGATAAAGAGGGACTCAAAAGAAGCCTTACCACCGAATGATGAGGATAGACTTCTTCTATTTTACCTACCATACCCTGGTGGGTAACTACTACTAACCCCTCTACTACCCCCTCTTCCCTTCCCCGGTCGATAATAGCTTTGCCCCACCAATCATAAGGATCCCGCCCTATCACTTGAGCTGGTATTACCTCAAAAGGCAGTTCCTCTTCTATGGCCCCGGCTTCTATTTTTATTTTCAATTCTTCTATTTTCTCCTGCAATAAAACATTTTCAGCTCTAAGTTTATCCAGTTCTTCTTTAAGCTTTTGGTTTTCTTCTACCACAGCTCGGGTGTCGGAAAAAAACTTTCCCCATCCCCAAAAAAAATCTTTTATCCTCTCTCCTCCCTGATAAAGAAAAAGGAAAAAGGAACGGAAGTTTTCTATCTGGTTATTTTCAGTTCGAACTGCCCAAATTAAAATCTGAGATGATACTACTACTAATATTATTAATATCAAAATCTTTTGGTTTCCGTTTCCACTCATCATCATTCAGCAAAAAAGACTTTCCTCATAGAAGAAGAAAGATAGATTTTATTCCCCTCTTCTATGGCTAAAATTTTTACCTCCGGAAAATTTTTCTCTACCATCGCTAAAGCTTCCCCACCCCCTGCCATAATAGTGGTGGAAAGAATATCAGCAAGAGTAGCCTCTTTACTAACCACTGTCACACTCCAAAAATCCCTTCCTGGATAACCGGTAAAGGGATTTAAAATATGATGATAACACACTCCCCCTTCTTCAAAAAACCGATAATAATCCCCAGAGGTGGATACTGCTTCATCCTTAATTATAATATAGCCCAGAAGCGTTTCCTCGCGAGGATGACGAACTCCCACCTTTGTTTCTTTCCCTAAGGCAAAAATTTCTCCTCCGGCATTAATTAGCGCTTGAGGAACTTTCTCCTTCCGCAGGAGAGAAACTACCTCATCTATCAGGTAACCTTTGGCCATGCCACCCAGATCTATCTGACCCTCTCCTTCGATTAACACTTCTTTATTCTCTCTATTCAAATGTAATTTACTATTACTTATTTCTTCTACTATCTTTTTAATTTCTTTTTCCTCAGGGAGAGAAGGTTGTTCAGAAAAACCCCACAAATCCACTAAAGGAGCAATTAAAACATTAAAAAACCCCCGAGTTTCTTCCTCTGCTTTTTGTGCTCTTTCTAATATTCGGAAAGTATCCTCATCTACTGAGAGAGGAAAGGAAGAATGGTTTATTTCAAAAATCATACTCTGAGGAGAAAAGCGGTTCCAGAGTTGGTCCAGATGACTAACTAAAGAAGAAATCTGAGGAAAAAGAAAAGCAAAGTCCTGAGAAAGCTCCACTTCTATCCAGGTATCGAAGCCAAAAAAAACCTCTCTCTGTTCCCTATCTGGAAAGAAAAACCCTACCAACAAAACAGGGAGAAAAATTAATAATATTTTTTTGTGTCTCACAGTATAATTATCCACATAGAGAATTATAACAGAACCATAAGGGGAGATACATTACTCTTTAAGGGCCACATAAAGAGAGCTACTATCCCTCGCCAAGCTCCTCACTTTCTTCTTTCCGGGAAGTGAGTGAAATTGGCTCATAAATCTCTCTCTTTTCGTCCGTCTACAGTTGAACTACAGATTTAAAACTAATTCTGACACCTCCTTGATGCGGAAGAAGGCGGTTTGCGACACAAAAATAAAAATGAAGAACTACCGAGGGAAGACCTTCTCGCTGCAGAAAGGAGATTTCCTGTTCCCCAAAAGGATATTGTTGCTACAATTTTTGCAGCTAATTATAAAAGGGCAAAGAAAAACCACAAAAGCGACAACGGTTTCCTGAAAGCCCTGAGGCATCTACCTGATATCCTCTCCTTATCACCACTTCTCGCCCACAGGCAGGACAAAAGGTGATGTTCCCCTTTCCTCCTCCTATATTGCCCAAATAAACAAATGGTAGCTTTTCTCGAGCAAAATGGTAAACTTCTTCTAATAAAGAGACCGTAGTGGGAGGATTATCAAGTTTATAAGCCGGGAAATAGCGAGAAAAATGAAGAGGAATATCAGGGTTCAAATCATAAATCCAGTCCACTAACTTTTCAATTAACTCCCGGCGGTCATTCAAACCAGGAATAATTAAGTTAGTTACTTCTACATGAACACCTTCTTGAACAGAAATTTCAATAGTCCTTAAAACCGGTGAAAGAGTTCCTCCACAATAGCGCCGATAAAAATCATCATCCATAGATTTCAAATCTACATTCAGGGCATCTATCCAGGGCAACAATTCCCGGAGAGGTTTTTCTTCCACATAGCCATTGGTGACCAACACATTTTTAAGCCCTTTTTTTTGCACCAGCTGAGCCGTATCGTAGACAAATTCCCACCAGATGAAAGGTTCGTTGTAGGTGTATGATAAACCTATAGAACCATTTCTGTGAGCCAGGGAAGCTAAATCTTCTGGATTGGCCTCCCGTAAAGAGAAGTTTTCCGGGCTAGCTTGAGAAATTGACCAGTTCTGACAAAAAGAACAATGAAGATTACACCCTACACTTCCTACAGATAGAATCTCTCTCCCCGGGTAAAAATGATAGAGGGGTTTTTTTTCTATGGGGTCTAGAGCTAAGGAGGAGATTTTCCCATAAGTTTGGGCATACAATATTCCCCCTTCGTTTTTCCTCACCCGGCAAGTTCCCCTTCTACCTTCAGCAATTATACACTGGTGAGGACAGAGCAAACATTGTACCCTATTGTTTTCTAAGTTAGTAAAGAAATGAGCTACTTTCAATTTTCTTCCTCATACCTATCCACAGTGAAGCGATAAATGGTGAATTTTTCTCGAGGGGAAATCCCCGCTTTAGCCAGAGCAATACGAATTTGCTCCTCTACGGTATTTACTCCCTCGATATCGGGAAGTAATAACCCTCTCTTCCAGCCCCTTTCCACGATAACCCCATACTTTTTAGGGTCTAATTCCTCTAAGCTGTCCACTTTTTCAGGATAAGACAAAATATCTACTGACACTCGCAGAAGAGGTAGCTCTTCTTCCCCAAGAGGAGGAAAGCGAGGATCTTGAGTAGCAGCACTAACTGCATTATGGATGATTTCCTGCGCTATATTTTCATATTGGGGGATATAAGTACCGATACAGCCCCGTAATTTTCCTCTCTTTTTTAAGGAAACAAAAACTCCTCGCCTCTCATTAATGAGATAAGGAGGAAGCCCGGGGGGAAGAGAAAGGTATCTTCCCTCCTTCAGGTAATATTCTATAGCCCTACGAGCCAGAGAAGGAATGATTTTTTCTAACTCACCGTTTTGTTTCATTTTCCTCACCTTTTTTCTTAAGGATGTAGCGCCTTCCTATCACCACTGCTTGCCAATCGTCAAAAGCCCTATCGGGATAGAGAAAAGAAAGAGGGACAATCTTTCTCCATCCCCGAGGGGGATGAGCCTGAAAATATAATTTTCGTGCTTCTTCTGAACTATTGCGCTCGTCTACTAAAGTGAAGGGAAGATTCATTTTCTCCAAAATCCTTAAAACCTTTTCACTGCCTGTGCTATTTCCCACCACTACCTGAAGAGGTCCATATTTTTCCTTGAGAATATGGATTTCTTTCTCTAATTTTTCTTCTGACAATATCTTCCGGAACCGCACCTCTCCCCGGGAGGAAAGAACCGCCATCCCCACTTTTTCTTTTCCGGGGTCGATAGAGAGAATCACCTCTTCTTCAGATTGGTAACCGGCTGCAAAAATCATTGCAAAAACATTCCTCCGAGGAATGATAAGGAGCATAACTTCGTTGCCCTATTGGGCAATATAGCTCCCCTAATTTGTTTTCCCTGCCCGGCGAATCTCCCGGTAAAGGATATCCAACTCTTCGCCCTTAATCAAATAAGCATGAGCCCCACTTTTAATAGCTTGTTCTCTGCCCTCTTCATAAATGGTAAGCATAATCACTGGAATATCAAGATGAGATTTAATCTCTTGAAGGATAGTAATTCCATCACCATCGGGAAGCTTCACATCCAGAATAACAACATCAGGTTGGGCTGCTTTAATTTTTTGCAAAACTCCCCGCGCGCGGTGATATGTGCCCACTACTTTGATATCTTCTTGGCAGTTGAGAAAAAACACCAGGCTTTCCAGGAAAAAACGGTTATCGTCCACTACAAACACTTTCTTCGGGCTGGTTTTGACCTCCACTGTCACCTGTCATCCTCCACAATCTTCTACTTTAAGTCTTATTATAAATGAACAACTATCTACTATCTGTAGTACTAAATGCCTATTTTAAAAACAAAAATTACTATATCACAAAACGATAAGTACTATTACTGAATCCCCTCCCGAACTGCAATAGTGACCAGTTCTATCCGATTTTTTACCGATAATTTGTCCATAATATTGCTGATATGATTTTTCACCGTACTTTCACTGATATACAGCTCTTGAGCAATCTGCCTGTTATTTTTCCCCTGAACAACCAATCGGGTGATTTCAATTTCTCGTTTGGTTAATTTATTATATATAATTGATTTTTCCATTTCTGGGGGACTGGTTTTTCTGATCCGATCCACCATTCGAGCATAGACATGGCTACTTAGGAGTATTTCCCCATCTGTACAGGCCTGAATAGCTCTCAACAGGTGTTCAGGAGATTCTTGTTTAAGGATATACCCTTGAGCTCCTTCTTTAATCGCCCGGTTAATAGTTTCTTCATCTTCCTCCACAGTTAGCATAATCACCCGGCAACTTTTACTCTGTCGTTTAATGGCTTTCAGTAACTCAATACCACTCCCTCCCGGCATATTGACATCTACTAAAGCAACATCAATTTCATTAAAATTGATAGACTCAACCGCCTCTTCGCTGCTTCGGGCCACTGCCTTCACCTCATAGCGGCCATCGCTTTCCAGCAATTGTTTTAAACCAGCAACAAAAATGGGATGGTCGTCGATAAGAGCAACTCTAATTTTCATAGCTCTACTAAAAACTAAGCCGTTTTTTCTCTCGGTAGAGGGATTTTTACCATAATTTTTGTTCCCCATCCCGGTTTACTATCAATTATAAACTTTCCTCGTAAAACTCGAACTCTCTCTTTAAGATTCTTGAGACCGAAATGTTCGGATTCTTTATCTTCCAGAATTTCCGAGTTAAAACCTATCCCGTCATCTTCTATAGAAAAAGTCATCTGTTGTTTGCTGTTCATTATATGGATGGTGACTTTTTGAGCCTGAGCATGTTTTTGAATATTGGATAAAGTTTCTTGCAAAATCTTCAGCACCGTTTGGTAAACTTGATAAGGAATCTCTTTAACCTCCACTTTATAGTCGACCTTGACTTCTTTATCGGGAGTAGCAAAAAGATTGATAGCTTCGTCCACTTTCTCCCGAAATTGCAAGGGGGTAATTGGTTTACCTTTTAGTTCAGAAAGAATAAAGCGCGACTCTTCCAGGCCCAGCTTATTCAAAGATTGAATTTTTTGCAAAATCAAGAGAGTACCGGGATCGGCTTTTTCCAGGCTTTTTTCCAGAAGATGAATATAAATTTGAGTAGCAACCAAAATTTGAGCTAATCCATCGTGAAGCTCACGAGCCAAGCGATTTCTTTCTCTTTCCTGAGTCAATCTTTTACTATTTTGATAAAGGGAAATATTCTCCAGAGTAGCATTTCCCATGTTTTCTACAATGGAAAGCACCAGATAATCGATAATGTTGATAGGTTCCCTCAAAATGCCTACAAAAAGATAGGGAGGATGGTTTTGCGATATTAAGGGGATAAAGAGAAAAAAATTCTGGGAGCGGTACTCAGTGGTTATAATTTTCTTTTGCTTGATAGAATTTTGGATTTGGTCATCAACTTCGGTAAAAGCCCTCCACCGGAGCTGCTTTGGCCAATCTCTCTCAAAAATTAAATAAGGCCTTTTTTTAGAAAGCTTGAAAACCGCTGCTTCCCTCGCACCAGTTAATGTTTTCACCGAATAAAATATCTTCTCAAAGACATCATCTGAGGTATCAATGCAGAACAAAGAGGAAAAAAGCTCCACGATTTCCGATAGAGCAACGATAATGTGTTCCCGTCTCCGACGAAGATTGTTTTCTTCTAAGATGATAGCAATATTAACGGTGAGCGCCTCCAGATGGGGAACATTCTCTTCCTCAAAGGAA
>JAKPIQ010000069.1 GCA_029549715.1 Candidatus Atribacteria bacterium
TGGATAATTTCCAATCTCCATCTACTACCATAGAAACCATTCCCATGATGAATGGATCTTGTGCTTCTGATCCAAAGGCCGAAGAAAATGACTGTATTGCTCCCATACCGTATTTGTCGGCATAACTTTTCTGCCATTCAAATGATTTTACAATATTGGGGTCGGTAATAGTGAGTTTTTTAGTTTCTGGGTCATAGAACTCTCCGCCAAAGGCCCATCCCCAGGTGTAATGCCATCCCTGGTTTAACCAGGGGATGAGTCCTATCCTTTCGAATCTCCCCCCAGATATTTGTTTAGTGAGTTTCTCTGCATACATATCTAATTCGTCTATGGTCTTAGGTGGAGCATCAAATCCTGCTTCCTTTAGATGGTCAATCCTGTAGTAGAGAGCCCTTACATCTGTATCGAAAGGCAATACCCATACTTTTCCATCCCAGCTGGCTTCTTCCCAGGCAAAGGGAATATACATCTCCTTGAGCTTCTCTATCTCCGCTTCATCGGTTAAATCATTCAAAGGCTCCAGAACTCCAGCCACTGCTCTTTGAGCGGTAGTGAATCGGTCTAAAAGATATACATCCGGAGCTACTCCACCGGCTATAGCAGTTAAGAGTTTGGCAATATCTGTTTCCGCACCCGGTACAATGGTTACTTTTACTTCAATATCAGGATTTTGCTCATTAAATTCATCAACTATACGCTGTATAGAAAATCTATCTGGGTCTCCAGAATGGCTAGACCAGAAGGTTACAGTTGTTTTACCAAAGGCTAGAGCGAAACCACTCAGCACCAAGAGTACAGACAAAATCCCTATCAAAACTTTCTTACCCAACATTTCCATACCTCCTTTTAGATTTTACTAACTAACAAAAACAACTAAATGTTTCTTTTTTGCACTATCTTTCTTCCCCGACAAATACCAAAGCGTTAAGTCTTATCACTTTCTAACTATTTATTACCACCTCCCCTGTGAAACTCAATTCCAATCCCTTATTCTGTAGACAAAAACCAGGATAAAAAGACCATGGCTACATTCGAGATTATAAGACACATATATTTTACTGTCAATGCAATTAGGTCAACTTATTATGCTATATTACGCCATAATGTTACCATAAAATTTCTTTGTTCCTTTCTCTATCTCCGAAGAAGTCATGAAGAGTTAATAGATCTAATAGACCTCCAAAAATTTTACTTTCCCCGGAGAGGTCATTTTGTTATGATATCATTCATCCCGTTCATTTTGAGAAGAGGAGGAAAATATGCTTTCAGAAATATTAAACAGAGAAGTGATAATTTTTGACGGAGCGATGGGAACTCGTTTGCAGAAATCGGGTCTTCCGGCAGGCCATCCTCCAGAAGAATGGAATCTTTCTCATCCTGAAGAAATAGCTCAGGTACACCAAAGCTATGTGGAGGCAGGTTCTACTCTTATTCAGACCAACACTTTTGGTGCCAATCGTCTTCGTCTTGAGCGCTACCATCTGGAGGGAAAAATTAAAGAAATAATCCACCAGGGGGTAGAAATTGCCAAAAGCACGCTGCAAGAAGGGGTGCTACTGGCTGCCTCAGTAGGGCCTCTGGGAGAATTTATTGAACCTTATGGAGACCTACCTCTCGCAAAAGCACAAGAAATTTTTCAGGAACAAATCGAACTTTTGCAAGAAGAAGGGATAAAAATATTTCACTTAGAGACCTTCAGTTTTTCTTCCGAAGCCTTTTTAGCCTGGGAGATAATCAAAAACTCTGCAGGTGAAGCTATAGTTAGTTTTACTTTTGAAAAGCGAAGTGAGGAGCGCTTCACCACCTTGATGGGGGAAATTCCCCACCAAATAGTGAAAATCTTTCAAGGCGAACCTATCACGGCATTGGGTGCAAACTGCGGGGGAGGGATGAAAGAGATAATAAAAATTGCTCGCCAATATCGAGAGAGCTATTCTGGACCCCTTTCTTGCAAACCTAATGCCGGTATACCTCAAATAGTAGAGGAAAAAGTAATTTATACCGAAACCCCAGAAGACTTTGAAAAGGGAACCAAACAATTGCTGGAGCTGGGGGTAAACATAATCGGTGGGTGTTGTGGAACAGATGAAAGATATATCGCGGCCATCAAAAAAGCCATTCAAAAAACACCTTCTTTTAAACCAGAGCTTTAGATTTTTCCGGTAAGGGGAGAATTACCTCTCCTCCTAAAAAATGAGCTATTTCTTCCAGCCGGTGAAGGGGAGGGGATTTCACTCCTTCCTGAGCGGGTCTACGATCCAGGGTGTTAATTTGGACCCGATGAGGAGAAAGGAGGGTGATTTTCTCCTTGAGAAAATTTAGTTCTCTTTCTGAGTCGTTTATTCCCTCCACTATAAAAACCTCTAACCACATTTCTCCCGAGAAATGTTTGCCCAGTTTGCGCAATCCTTCCACATAAGTATCCAGAGTAATCTGAGGATGAGGTCGGTTAATTGCCTGAAAAGCTTCGGGAGAAGCAGCGTCCAGAGAGGGAATGATGAGGTCCATTTCCTTTACTTCTTCTAAAAGCTCCTCATAGAGAGCAAAAAGAGTTCCGTTGGTGAGGAGCACTAATTTTTGTTCAGGGAAAAGTTTTTTGATAAAACGAGCAATTTCTCCCAAG
>JAKPIQ010000085.1 GCA_029549715.1 Candidatus Atribacteria bacterium
CACGGCAAAGCGGGACCATTTATGGTAAATGGAACGGAGGAAGGAGTTGTTTAGCGTGGAAAATGGTGAGAAAGTAGAGTTAACCCCCGAAGATTTAGGCGAAATCCGCATAGCCCGACCCGGCGACCTCATTAAAGGCAAAGTAGTCAAAAAAGGAGAAGAGAATTATTTTATTAATATAAATTCAAAGTCAGAAGGGTTGTTGCCTTTGCGGGAAAAAATGGTGGGCAAAGAAGAGGTGGTAGAAAACCAGCTGGAAGAAGGGGACGAGGCCTGGGTAGTAGTTACCAACATTGATGAACAGGGCTATATTTGGCTCTCTCGGGAGCAAGCTCGCTATCAAGGAGCTTGGATAGATATAGAGGAAAGTCAAATCCAGAACAAAACGTTAACTGCTAAGGTAAAAAAGAGAGTAAAAGGTGGCCTTATTGTAGATGTAGGAGTTAATGCCTTTTTACCCGCCTCTTGTGTTGATATTACTCCTAGAAATCTGGACGAGTTTATAGATAAAACCATTCCAGTTAAAATAATTGAAGCTGATAGGAAGGCAAAAAATGTGGTGGTGTCCAGGAAAGCAGTTGTGGAGGAAGAAAAAGAGCGCCAGAAAAAGGAATTGTTTGATTCCCTGGAAATAGGACAGATAAGAACGGGAACAGTAAGAAACATCACTGATTTTGGAGTATTTATAGATCTAGGAGGGGTTGATGGTCTCCTGCATATTTCGGAGGTTTCCTGGAGAAAGACTAACGATGATTTAGAAGAACTATTCCACAGAGGTGAAGAAATAGAGGTTAAGGTTATCGCTTTTGATCCAGAAAAAGAAGAAATATCTTTAAGCCTCAAGAGACTTCAGCCTGACCCCTGGGAAGATATAGAGGAGAGGATAAGGCCTGGTGATATAGTTAAGGGTAAAGTAGTTTCTCTGCGTGACTTTGGAGTGTTTGTAGAGATAGAAGAAGGCCTGGAAGGATTAATCCGTATTTCTGACCTCTCCTGGGGTTATGTGAGGCACCCTCAAGAAGTAGTCCAGGTGGGAAGCATAGTAGAATCTCGGGTATTGGAAGTAGATAAGGACAAAAGAAGAATTTCTCTGGGTATTAAACAGGTTTTACCCGACCCCTGGGAAGATATAGAAGAAAGATATCATGTGGATAGTACTGTCAAGGTGAGGATATCTTCAATCACCCACCGGGGAGTGTGGGGGGAGATTGAAGAAGGAGTGGAGGGACGAATACCACTTGAAGAGTTATCCTGGAAAAGGGTTACCCGACCCAGTGAGATAGTGAGAAGAAACCAGGTGGTAGAAGCAAAAATTGTAAAAATCGACGCTGAAAGTCGACAGATTATTTTAAGCATCAGGCAACTTCGTCCTAATCCCTGGGAAGATATCGCCGGAAAGTGGGGAATA
Organism: Candidatus Atribacteria bacterium; assembly: GCA_029549715.1. Taxonomy (GTDB): domain Bacteria; phylum Atribacterota; class Atribacteria; order Atribacterales; family Caldatribacteriaceae; genus Sordicultor. Next base: position 1,409 of record JAKPIQ010000085.1, read on the forward strand.
GGGGATATTGTGGAGGCAAAAGTTCAGAGGCTGATGAGCTTTGGTGCTTTTGTAGAGTTAGCTCCAGAGATAGAAGGGCTTCTGCCTCTTTCAGAAATAGATTGGGGTCCGGTCAAACATCCCAATCAGTTTCTGAAGAAAGGGCAAGTTTTACCCCTCAAAATTATAGAGCTTAACCCGGAAGAAAAGAGAATCGTGGTGAGCCGCAAAGCCACTCTTCCTGACCCCTGGGAAGAGATTAAGAGCAAGTATCCAGTAGGCAGTATTCACTCCAGAAAGATAGTTAAACTGGTGGATTTTGGTGCCTTTGTGGAGCTAGAGAAAGGATGGGATGGTTTAGTTCACATCTCTGAAATCTCTGATCAACGTATCTCTTCGCCTTCTCTGGTGTTAAAAGAGGGCCAAGAGGTAAAGGTAAAGGTTATCAGGATTGATGACCAGGAGAAAAAGATTGGTTTGAGCATTAAGCAGGCTTCCCAGGAGGAAGAAAAAGAGCATGCCTCTTCTGACGGCAGAATAACTCTTGGAGATATGGTGGGAAGTAAGTTAACCGATCTATTGAATAGTCTCAAAAAATGACGAACCGAGCCATCTCTTCCCCGGTGAGGGCTCGGAAGATTATCCAGGAGTTAAGGGAAGTAGCCTCCTCTTTTGAGCAAGTAGTAGTGGCTTTTTCTGGAGGAATGGATAGTACGGTAGCCCTTTTCCTCTCTCTTCAGGCCCTGGGAAGAGAAAAATTAATATCCTGTACGGTGGATTGGGGTATCTATTTCCCTTCTCTGGCCCGGGAGAACGTCGATTACTGGGTGAATGAGTTAGGGGTGAGCCATGTTTATATTCCCGGGCGAGAAGAGATGGAAAGAATCATGAGAGGTGGTCCATCCTGCAACCGTTGTACTAAAGAAGCAAAGCTGGGCACCATCCGTCGTTATCTTGGAGATAGAGTCTTGATTGTGGGAGGCGCTAATCAAAGCGATAGCTGGGGGAAAAGAGGAGTAAAGTTGCTCAATAACACCTATTCTCCTCTTTTTGAGTTAAACAAAGAAGAGATTGCTGATCTGGCTTCTTTTTTTTCTCTTCCTCTGCGCAGAATAGGAGAAAATAAGCTTCGAGAAGGGTGCTTGCTAAAGCATTTATTGAAGCCCCTCGTCTCTTCTTATCATGGCCGGGCAGTAGTAAAAAGCAATGAGGCTCTTCTAAAATTACTAAACGAGAGAAACATAGAAAGAGATATAGCCAATGTAAAAATCATCGGTCCTCTCCGCCATAATATTGCGCTAATAAATGTGAGACCTTTGCCTTCTCCAGATGTGAGAGAAGAAATAGCTGATTCTCTTTCTTCTATTGAAGAAATAGATGAAATTAGCTGGGTAGATGGTCCTCTCACTCTGGTGGCGAGAGCTAATCTGGGACAGTACCGCAACCCTTCCTCTCTTTACTGGCTAGAAAAAGGGAAGCTGCAGCCCGAGTTTGCTTTTCCTGTTACTGTTTGCTGGATGCCCTCTTCTAATCGGAAGCTCCGCACTTTTCAAGTAGTAGATTTTAAAAAGGAGAACCCAAGATATGACCAGTGCCGAAATCAGGAAGACCTTTCTTCAGTTCTTTGAGGAAAAAGGACATAAAATTTTACCTAGTGCTTCTCTTATTCCCGAAGATCCTACTATTCTTTTGACCATTGCCGGTATGGTGCCTTTTAAATCCATTTTTGAAGGTAGAGTGTCTCCTCCTTTTCGTCGGGCAGCTACAGTGCAGAAGTGTGTGCGGATAAGTGACTTAGAAAAGGTAGGTTATACTTCTCGTCATCACACTTTTTTTGAAATGCTGGGCAATTTTTCTTTTGGTGATTACTTCAAAAGAGAAGCCTGTTCCTGGGCCTGGGAGTTTCTCACTGAGGAGCTATTGCTTTCTGCCCATAAATTATGGGTTTCTGTTCATCACCGGGATGAGGAGGCTTTTGCCATATGGAGAGATGAGGTAGGAGTTGAAGAGGAGAAAATACTGTTTCTGGGGGATGAAGATAATTTTTGGGCCTCCGGGCCAGTGGGTCCTTGCGGTTATTGTTCTGAAATTTATTATGATACAGGGGCAGAAAAAGGGTGTGGACGGCCAGATTGCCGCCCGGGTTGTGATTGTGATCGATATTTAGAGATATGGAATCTGGTTTTTATGGAGTTTGACCGAGGGAGCGATGGGTCTCTGCGGGAATTGCCTCATAAAAATATCGATACTGGAATGGGGCTGGAGAGGATTACCTCGGTTATGCAACAGGTCTCCACTAACTTTGAAACTGACCTTTTTTTACCGATAATCAAGAAAATAGAGAAGATGAGCGGTTGCAGCTATCAAAGAAAAGACCTGCGCCCCTTTTTTCGGATTATTGCTGACCACACCCGGGCTATCACTTTCCTCATAGCAGATGGGGTCTATCCTGCTAATGAAGGCAGAGGTTATGTTTTGCGTCGTCTGATTCGCCGCGCTCACCGTTATGGACAGAAGCTTTCTCTACACCATCCTTTTTTATCAGAACTGGCTTTTGTGGTAATAGAGATTATGGATTATTATCCGGAGTTGAGAGATAGAGAAAAATTGATTGCTCAAGTGGTGCTTGAGGAAGAGAAAAGATTTGAGGAGACTTTACAGTTAGGAATGGGGTACTTAGAGGACTTGATTTCTCGCTTTCGGGAAAAAGGAGAAAAGGTAATTCCAGGCAGGGAGATTTTTTATCTTTATGATACCTACGGCTTCCCCCCGGATATAGCTTCGGAAATACTGGAGGAAGAAGGCTTTTCTTTCCCTGTAGAAGAGTTTGAAGAAGAAATGGAAAAGCAAAAGGCCCGGGCTCGCCAGGCCTACCAAGAGAAAACTGAGGAGTTCAAGGAAGGGAAAAAAGATGAAGAAGTATTTTCTGGATTAGTGAGTAATTTTGTAGGCTATGAAAAAAAAGAGGCTGAAACCAGGATTTTAGCTCTCTTCGCAGAAGGAGAAAGAATAAAAGAAGCCCGAGAAGGGGAAAGGGTAACAGTGGTTCTAGAGGAGACTCCTTTTTATCCCGAGAAAGGGGGACAAGAAGGAGACAGAGGTTTTATCATCTCTACCCAAGGTAGGGTAAGAGTAGAAAAAGTAAGTGCCCCTTCTGCTTTTGTAATTATTCATGGAGGAGTAGTAGAGAAGGGAGTCATCAGAGAAGGAGAGGAGGTGCGGGCTCAAATTGAGGCCCGGCGGAGGAAGATGATGGAAATTCATCATACAGTTACTCATCTCCTCCATCGTGCTCTGCAGGAAACCCTGGGAGAACAAGTTAGACAGGCTGGTTCGTGGGTGGGAGAAGAAGGATTACGGTTTGATTTCACCAATTTTGCTCCTCTTTCTCCTGAAGAGATAAAAGCAGTGGAAGCTCTGGTAAATGAAAAGATTTTCGAAGATTTACCAGTGTGGATTACTTTTTCCAGCTTGGAAGAGGCTCAAAAAAGGGGAGTGATAGCTCTTTTTGGAGAAAAATATGAAGAGATAGTGCGAATAGTTAGAATAGGGGACTATTCAGCTGAACTATGTGGAGGAACTCACCTTGATCACACCGCCCAGGCTTTGCTTTTTAAAATAACATCTGAATCGAGTATTGGAAGAGGGCTGAGAAGAATCGAAGGGCTGGCTGGTCCTCTGGCTCTTTCTTATCTTAATCGGGAAGAGCAAATCCTGCGGGATATTTGCAAAACTGTTAACATAGAAGCAGAGAAAGCAAGGGAGCATTTAGAAAAAATAATCACCGAAAATAAAGAGCTCAAAAAAGCTTTACAAAAAGAAAGAAGAGAGAGAATAGAAGAGGAAATTCGAAGTAAAATATCGACTGGTGACGGGGGAGTTGCTTTTGTTTCTCATCTGGAGGAGGAAGATGGATTAGACCTTGATTTTCTGAAAGAAGTAGTGGACCGTCTTCGGCCTCTCCTCACAAAAGGAGTAATAGTTCTGGGTTTAAAGGAAGAGGGGAAAATTCAGGGAGTTTTAGCTGGTGTAGGGTTGCCTCCGGAGATAAATTTGGGAAAAATGGTAAAGGAATGGAGCCAGAAAATGGGAGGAGGGGGAGGGGGAAGACCTCACTTGGCTCAGTTTGGAGGATTACCAGAAGAAAGATGGGAAGAGCTGGTCGCTCTTTTAGAAAATTGGGTAGATAGTTTATGAAAAGGGTAATGGCTATAGACTGGGGAGAGAAAAGGATAGGGGTAGCCTTTAACCAGGGAACTGGCTTTTCTTTTCCCGGCGAGGTAATAGAAGCGAGAGGCCAGGAAGGAATAGACAGAGTTTTAGCTTTAGCGCAAGAGCTAAAAGCTGAAGTAATAGTGGTGGGTTTACCTCTTCGCCTTGATGCTTCCTTCCAGAAAGAGGCTCAGGAAGTAGAAAGATTTAAAGAGGAGCTGGAGAAGCATTTTGAGGGAGAAGTAGTGTTGTGGGACGAGAGATTGTCCACTAAAGAAGCAGAAAAGAGGCTGATAGAAGCTGACCTGAGCAGGAAAAAAAGGAAAAAAGTGGTAGACAAAATTTCTGCTGCTCTGATTCTGGAGGCCTATCTCTCTCGCCATGAGGATGGAGTCTAAATTTATTGTTTATCTCTGTATTAGCTGGATATTGTGCCTTTTTTTAGCCCTGGCTTTTTATTATGGAGGTGAAGAAGGGGAGAGAAAAATAGTGGTGATTGAGAGTGGTCTTTCAACTCGAGAGATATCCCATGCTCTGCAAAAAGAGGATGTTGTCCCCGCTTTTCTGTTTCGGCTGTTTCTTTTCCTGTCCCATCAGGATAAATTGATGGCTGGCAACTATTTCTTTTATCCCGGGGAGTCAGTAGAAGAGGTGGCCAGACAATTGAGTCAGGGCCCCCCTTATGAGAAAATTACCTTTCCGGAGGGTTTTGCCTCGGAGCAGATGGCGGAAGTTTTAGAGGAAAAAGGTATTTGCTTGGCTAAAGATTACCTGGATTTAATAAATAAACCGGAGCTTTTTCCGGCCAGCTACCTGCAGGGAGTCACCAGCTTGGAAGGTTTTCTTTTTCCTGATACTTATTATTTTTGTCCTTTGACTTCTCCTCAAACCGTAATAGAGACTCAGCTGCGCCGCTTTGAGGAAGTTTTTCTTCCTCATTATCGGTCATCTTTTACTTTTTTGTCCTTGAAAGAGGTGGTAATATTGGCTTCCATAGTGGAAAAGGAAGCAAGATGGAAGGAAGAAAAACCCCTGGTGGCCTCCGTTTTTATTAATCGTCTGAAGCAGGGCATGAAATTGCAGTCCTGTGCTACTGTAGTTTATGCTCTTTATCGGGAAAAAGGCTTAAAGGTAAAAAATCTACAGGAAGAAGACCTGACTGTTGTTTCCCCCTTCAATACTTATCTGGTTTCTGGTCTTCCTCCTCAGGCTATATGTAACCCGGGTTTGGATTCTTTACTTTCTATTCTTTATCCTCAAAGAAGTGATTATCTCTATTTTGTTTTGCAAGATGATGGAAAGCATGCTTTTTCTCGAACCTATGAGGAACATCTCTCCTATAAAGAAGCTGGTGGGCCATGAGTTTGTTGCGAAAACTCACTCCTTGCCTTATGGTGGAAAGCCTTCCTGATATTTCTCTGGACCTTCTCTGGGAAAAGGGTGTTCGGGGTTTGATCATCGATTTAGATAATACCTTGGTGCCCTGGGGAGGTTTTGAGATTCCTCCCTCGGCAGAAGCCTGGCTAAGGGAGGCTCAGGAACAGGGGTTTAAAATTTTTCTGGTTTCTAACGCCTTAGAGGAGAGAGTGAACCATTTTCGAGAGAATCTCGATATCCCAGGAGTTTCTCGGGCCCAGAAACCTCGCCGAGGTGCTTTTCGCCTGGCCCTGTCTCAAATGGGTTTAGAGAAAAATCAAGTAGCGGTGGTAGGTGACCAGATTTTTACTGATGTATGGGGAGGGAACCGTTTGGGTCTTTTTACCATTCTTGTTTCGCCGGTGGATGATAAAGAGTTGTTTTTCACCCGCTTGGTAAGGAGGCTGGAAAAACGAGTGCTAAAAAGGCTAAAAACATGATTACCGCTCACACTCGACTTCTGGGAGTTATTGGTCATCCCGTTGAACATTCTCTTTCTCCCATTTTCCAGAACGCCGCTCTTTCTTATCTTAACCTTCCCTTTGTTTATTTAGCTTTTGATGTTTTGCCTCCCCATTTGGGAGGAGCTGTGGAAGCTATGCGATTTTTCTCTATCAGAGGCCTTAATGTCACTATTCCTTATAAAGAGAGAGTAATCCCTTTTCTTGATTGTTTAGTAGGAGAAGCGCAGGTTATGGAAGCAGTTAATACTATAGTTAACGAAGGGGGAAAATTGATCGGTTACAATACCGATGGGGTGGGACTATACCGCAGTTTGGAAAGAAAGGGAGTGGGCGTAGAGGGGGAAAGGGTTTTGCTTTTAGGGGCAGGAGGTGCAGCCAAGGCGGCGGTATGGGCTCTGGCTAAAAAGGGAGTGGCTTCTGTGCTTATAGTTAATCGGACTCGGGAAAGAGGAGAAAACTTAGCTTGCTGGGCCAGGGCGAAATTTTCTTTAAAAGTGGAAGTAATAGAATGGGAAAAAGCAACTGCAGGGGAAAGTTCCCTCTGGTCAGAGGTGGCTGCAGTAATAAATGCTACTTCCCTGGGATTAAAAGGAGAGGAAATACCCCTACCCTGGGAGAAGCTCTCTTCCTCGGTGTGGATAGTGGATGTGGTTTACCGGCCGGGACTGACGCCTTTGGTGCGAGAAGCAAAAAAAAGAGGCATCCCCAGTTTTGATGGGAAGGAAATGTTGATTCACCAAGGAGCAGAAAGTTTTTTTCTTTTCACTGGAGAGAGGCCACCACTACAGGTCTTAGAAGAGGCTCTGGATGTTAAAGACGATATCTCTTGAGGGTTAATTTTTCTGTTTTTCATTGAACGTCAATGAGTTTTTATTACCCGGACATCTTGATTGCCCGGAAGTTTCAGGCTTACTCTTTCTTCTCTGTACTCAATAATTTCTCTTTTCATCTTCGGGAAGGAGAGAGTCCGGGGCTGGAAAGCGAAAGGAGCTACTCGGTTTTCTTTTAAAGTAGAAAGTTATTATACAGGACAAAAAGAATTTCTGCTTTGGCGAAGGATAAAAAATATAAAGTTATAATGAAAACCAGGAGTACTTTTGGCAGGACCAATAGTATTTATAAGGAGGTTTTACTATGCCCTTTGTGGAAATAAAGCCGGGTATTTATTGGATAGGAGTCAACGACCACACCACCGACCTTTTTGAAGGATTGTGGCCTATTGATGAGGAAGGGGTTTCCTACAATTCGTATCTGGTTAAAGACCAGAAGATAGCCATTGTCGACTTGGCTAAATCTTTGAAGGTAGACGAATTTTTAAGCCAGGTGGAAGAGCTGGTCGATTTTTCTCATATTGATTACATAGTTTTGAATCATTTAGAGCCCGATCACAGCGGAGTTTTAAACGTTTTGGGGAAATTGTCTCCTCAAGCCACTATTCTATGTTCTTCCTTAGCCCGGGAAATGGTTTCTTCTTTTTACGGGATTAGAGAACGCGTTAAGGTAGTAGAAGAGGGGGAAGAAATTTCTTTGGGAGAGAAATCTTTGAAGTTTTTCCTTACTCCCATGGTTCACTGGCCGGAAACCATGATGACCTATGAGGTTGATTCTCGAATTCTTTTTTCCTGTGATGCTTTTGGAGGATATGGGGCTCTGCGGGGAGCGATATTTGATGATGAATGTAGTGATCTTGATTTCTACAAAAAAGAGTCTCTGCGCTATTATGTTAATATAGTGGCTAAGTTCAGTCCTATGGTGCTTAAAGCTATTGATAAACTCTCTTCTCTATCCATAGATTCAGTGGCTCCTTCTCATGGTCTTATCTGGAGAGAAAATCCCTCCCTGGTTATAGATTGGTATCGCCAATGGGCCGAGTATGCAGAAAGCGGGGGAGAAAAGGCCATAACTCTGGTGTATGGCTCTATGTATGGCCACACAGAAGCGATGATGGATGCTGTGGCGCGGGGAGTGGCAGAGAGCGGAGTAAGAGTGGAGGTTTTCGATGTTCGAAGGACTAATCCCAGCTATATTCTTCCTTCTCTGTGGGTGAACAAGGGAATAATAGTGGGAGCCCCTACTTACGAGGCGGGCCTTTTTCCTCTCGTGGTTCCTCTTCTGGATTTGGCTACTCGTAAGGGAGTGAAAAATAAGAAGGCCCTCTTTTTTGGTAGCTATGGTTGGTCGGGAGGAGGGAGGAGAGAGTGGGAAAAAATGGTTTCTCCCCTTAACTGGGAGATAGTAGATAGTTTGGAATTTAAAGGCAGAGCCTACCCTGAGGTTTTGGCTCAAGGTAGAGCCCTGGGTAGAAGCTTTGGGAAAGTAATTAGTGAACTTTAAGCAATCCGCAGAGATACTAACTGTTTTTTAGAGCTCAAGGATTATAGTATGAAGTAAGGTGGGTGGCTCGACCGGCAGGTATTGGGTCTCAGCGGTCAAAAAGTCGCCCGAGTTTTTTGCTCGATCTATACACCAGAAAAAAATTACCACCGGGCTTGAGCTAAAGCTGGCATCCTTGAGTGTCGCCTGCTTGGAGACTATGGACCGGGTTTTCCCACCGGCATGATATAGAGAGGAGCTTCCCGAGAAGGCAAAGAAAGCACACGGGAAACTTCTTCATCATAGAAAGCACCGATAGCCACTGTTTTTAGCTTTAGGGCTTCAGCTTGTAAGTAGACATTCTGTGCTGCGTGCCCTATTTCCATGTGGACATAGCGAATTCCTCGCTCCCCGTATTTTACAGTAGTTTTCTCGTAAATCGCGGAAAAAACTAAAGACACCGGAGCTTCCTGAATGGCCTCTTGATAAAGAGCCGCCCGGCAAAGGTCTGCTCTTTTGTCTCCCTCAAGCACTTTCTCTATGGCGTGTTCTTGAGGATAATAGCAATAAACTCCGGGTGTCAGTGCCTCCACTTTTCCCACCACTGCATAAACTTGTATAGGGTAAAGCGCTCCTGCTGATGGTGCAGTACGAAAGCCCCGATTCTTTTCGGTTATTCCCTGAGCAGAAAAAAGAAGCTGAGAAAGCTCCTCTAAGGAGAGCGCATCTGGAAGAAAAGAGCGCACCGAGCGCCTTTGCCAGAGAGCTTCCTCTACCGAGGTCTGGCCCTTAACTTCAGGTGGAGGCAAAATAATTTTTGCTTGCGCCTCACCCCTTCCTGCCATCAACATCACCCCCCCAAAGGTCATTCCTATCAAGAAATTTTTCCATTTTTTCAAACTAATACCTCCTCTTTCTTAAGTATTAAAGAAAGAACCCTCGTCTCCTCTAAAAGTATAAAACATAATCCCCGAAAAACCAAAGTCGAGTTTTATTGTTGGGTGGTAATGTTATTCTGGAGATGCAACCCAAGAAGTGAAAATCTACTTGAATTAGGTGCGAAGAATAGAAACGGCTCAAGAGATTTTAGGTATTAGCATCGGGAACGTCCGGGTAAGGGAGGCGATGGGGTTGTGTCCCCGCCGTAACGCGGGCGGGGTAGAAACCAGGCTCCCACCACGATTTCCCAAAAGAAGTAGAGTGGTGGGAGCCGATTGCTGTCCCTATTTTATTAATTCATCCTGAAGGGAATACCATAGATCCAGCACTTTTTCTGGATACCTTTCCCCCTCGGGGAGGTCATCACTAAGGGGCGTAAATATTATGCCTCTTCTTGTTCCTCTCTCTGTGAATGGTCTGAGGATTCTCCTGAAGTAATCTTCCAGAGATTCTCCTTTTTCT
>JAKPIQ010000115.1 GCA_029549715.1 Candidatus Atribacteria bacterium
CTGCTCCAGAAGAAAAAAATGATCTTCAATCTCTCATGCCTTAAAGAAACCTGGACCTTTAACTTAGAACAGTTGGAACAAAGTTATTAATACGAGGGTAGAGAAAGAACTTTTCAGGGAATTCTTTCTCTACCCTAAAATCCTGGATTATAGTAGGGGGACTCTTGATGAAAACGGAGCAAAGCTTTTTTTCTCGGCATCGGCTACAACTTAGTGTTCTGTTAGTTTTTCTGGGGGTTTTAGTCCTTTTTATTATCGGTAGCCCCCAGACTTTTCTTTCTCCTAATATCTACTATGCCTTTATGTCCAATATCCCCTTTTTTGGTATTTTAGCACTCTCTTTGACGCTGGTGGTAATATGCGGGGAGATGGACCTTTCTTTCCCCTCCATTATGGGGTTTAGCGGATACATATTCACCGTAACTTTTCATGCTACTCAAAGTGTGGGAGTGGCTTTACTAGTTGCTATCCTGGTAGGATTGGGAGCAGGATTGATGAACGGTTTGTTGATAGTAAAACTAGACCTTCCTTCTTTGGTGGTGACCATTGGCACTCAATTCTTCTGGGCTGGTGCTACCCAGGTTTTAAGCGGAGGTCTGGGAAAAACTTTAGTTCCTACGAAAGCCAGTCCTTTGTATCCAGTGCTCGTGGGTAGAATTGGAGGGAAATTGCCAGCTCAGATGCTCTGGATGGCAATTATTGCTTTTATACTCTGGTTAATTTTGAATCATCACCGTCTGGGAGCTCATATTTATTTTACTGGCGACAATCCTCAAAGTGCTCGAGTAATGGGAGTTAACGTAGATCGGGTGAGAATGTTGGTTTTTACCCAAATGGGGGGCTTTGCTGCTTTTGCTGGAGTATTGGCCAGCTTGGAAGTGGTTTATTTTTGGCCTACCCTGGGGCAGGGGTATATGTTGAAAACCATGGCGGCCGTATTTTTGGGAGGAACTCCGGTAACCGGAGGAGTGGGAACGATTTTTGGTACTTTTATGGGCTCTATAATTATTGGCATGTTAGAAGCGGGAATTATTGCGATGGGTATGACCGGATTCTGGACTCAACTGGTGTATGGTTTAATAATTGTGGTTTCTGTGGCTATGTATTCGATTATGGGGAGGGGAAAGTAGCCGGGCTAATAATTTCTGCATCCCTCTTAAGGAACAAAAGCTGTTTATCTGGAAATTGCTGCTCTTAGCCCCTCGGGATACCCTTTCTGAGAGTGGTTTCTAAAAAATTCTGGGAAAAAAGGCTCTGGGTTTTGAGCTTTTTAAATCCCCCTTTAAAAAGGGGAGTGGCTTTCTCCTGAGGGATATTGGTAAATACAGGGTAAAGTGATAAGCGATTTTCTGTTTTCCCATTGTTTCGATGGTAGCTTGAAATATTTCTAAATTTTGCCGGTAATCCTCCAGAGTGGTTTTAGGAATTTTCTTCAAAGTAATATTATTGTAAAAAGTTTTTCATTCCTGAGTGAAGTTACCTTCAAAAGCGAGCTGGATGACCTCTGGAGGGATGTTATATTGCCAGGGGAAACAATTTCTGGACCTTCGGGCGGGGGAACTATATACTTCTATATGGCAGTCAAAGCGGGGAATATCGTCCACTTCTGTTTCAAAGTGACATATAAACTGGCCACAATCAAAAGCCGCGGTTACATAGGGCCTGCAAGACCCATGGGCAGGGTAAAGCACTTTATCGGGCATTCCCAGAAGTTCCCGCAGGCTATATATCATGGGTGCTGAGCCCCAGGAGAAAACCATAAACTTGATATAATATGGATAATGCCTACTTTGATACGCCTCATTCTACATTGGGCCTCTTTCTGGTTTTTAATCCTCGGTAAGAGCGGCGGGTGTGGAAAACATATTATCATAATTTCGTGAAAGGCCACAGGGGTTCGTCTTTTATCCATTGGCTTTTTGTGCTGGTGTATTACTGTAGAAATTCTTGCGAAAACACTCTTCAGTGGAGCTTATGGAGACCTGCTCGGTGATATTCCCTTCTCTGGTTTTGGCAATCAGCGATATTTTTTATGGAATGTTACCGGGGCTTTGGGTATAATGGCTTGAGGAAGAGAGCCATGAGATGATGAAAATATCGCTCATGTAGCAAAAAGCCTTGCAGCTAGAAGTTCCAGGGAGTAAAGAACCAAAAAGTTGAAGCCCCGCTTCTTTCCATTACAGTGATACTCATGATGGGGGGCCCGGTACAAATCTCATCGCTGGCCAATTTTATTTTCTGAAACTCTGGAGGTTCTACCGGGCAATTTATATGATTCAGGGTCTTCGGGAAAAACACGGGATATAGAGGCTGTTCTCTTCGCCCGGCGAGGGATGAAGTGGGTAATTTTCATTCCTGGCCGGAAATATTTAGGGTAGCTGATAGCACCAAAATTGGGAATTAAAAGCAAGGAGGAAGTTGTATGCCTAAGGTAAACTGGACTTTAGATAATTTAGACGAAATTCTCTCTGCTGATTTCACTCCCCAACAATCAGCACCAGTGAAAACTCTTTTTTTTATGAGGTTGGCCGAGCAAGCCCATCGGTTTTATGGAGGCAAGATGCAAACGGTGCCCAAAGCAGGGGTTTTTGGCTTTAACTGGTTTAATGTTTGGTATACTCCAGGGGTTTCTAAGATTTCTACCACTATCAGAGATAATAACGATGAATCTTTTGAGCTCTCTAATCGGGGAAACCTAGTAGCGGTGGTAAGCGACTCTTCTCGAGTCCTGGGAGACGGAGATTGTACTCCTCCGGGGGGTTTGGGAGTTATGGAAGGGAAAGCCTTCCTCATGAAGTATCTGGGGGGAATTGATGCTACTGCTCTGTGTATCGATAGTAGAGATGAAAAAGGAAATCACCGGCCAGAAAAAATTATTGATTTTGTGAAAATGGTAGAGCCCAGCTTTGGAGCGGTTAATCTGGAGGATATATCTCAACCTAATTGTTACGAGGTGCTAGACGCTTTACGAGAAGAATGCCATATCCCGGTCTGGCACGATGATGCCCAGGGTACAGCTTGCGTTACTCTTGCTGGTTTAATTAACGCCTTGAAATTGGCGGACAAAAACATAGGAGAAGTAAAAATAGTACTTTTGGGAGCCGGGGCTTCCAATACTACTATAGCCCGGTTTGTGGAACTGGCAGGAGGCAATCTCCAGAATATGGTTGTCTTTGACTCTCGGGGAGCTTTGCATCGGGATAGAAAGGATATAGAGCGTGACCCTCGCCACTATAAAAAATGGGAGTTGTGTCTTAAGACCAACCCGCAGCGGGTTTGCGATATAGAAGAGGCTATGAGAGGAGCTGATGTTTTAATTGCGCTGTCCACTCCCGGGCCGGACGTGGTAAAACCGGATTGGATAAAACTCATGGCAGATAAACCCATCGTCTTTGCCTGTGCTAACCCGATTCCAGAGATCTATCCTTATGCGGCTCGGGAAGCCGGAGCTTTTATTGTAGCTACCGGTCGAGGTGATTTTCCCAATCAGGTGAATAATTCCCTGGGCTTTCCCGGAATTTTAAAAGGAGCACTGCTCGTCAGAGCCAAGAAGATATCTGATGGAATGGCCATCGCTGCTTCTTATTCCTTAGCTAATTATGCCGAAAAAAGAGGAATACACCCCGATAATATTCTTCCCACTATGGATGAGGTGGGAGTTTTTCCTCAAGAGGCAAGAGATGTAGCGCAAGAAGCTATCAGGGAAAACTTAGCTCGAGTAAAAATATCGGGAGAAGAGGCATTCTCCCGGGCAGAGAGAGATATAAAATATGCCCGGGAACTGGTAGAGGTAATGATGAGCGAAGGATTTATTCCCCCACCTCCGGAGAGCTTACTTCAGGATGCTCTGGACTGGGCAATACAGCAAATTTGCAAGGAATAAAGGAGCGGTGAACTTGTTATGAGAAGTATAAATTTTACTCCTCGCTATTTGGAGGAGGGCAGGACTTCCCCCGAATTAGACTTGTAAAACTTTTCTCTTCCCTTTATAATTATTCTCGAGAGGAGAGGTGGCTGAGCTGGCCGAAGGCGCCCGCCTGGAGAGCGGGTAGACAGGCGTTGAACCTGTCTCGTGGGTTCAAATCCCACCCTCTCCGCCAAGTTTTGTCTCTAATCGTGCTAAGCGGGGAGATAGCGGTGCCCTGTACCTGCAATCCGCTATAGCAGGGCTGAATTCCAGCAGGAGGTTTTTTCTTCTCGGTTCCGGATGGAGGACCGGGACGAGGAAGGTTGGGTCTTGCGCGACGAATCTTCACCAACCCCGTCAGGCCTGGGAGGGAGCAGCGGTACGTGAAGCTCTTTGGGTGCCGCAAGGGTGCCTGACCGGAGTCTGCTGCTTCCATTACGGCCGGGAAGAAGTTATCGAACGCTGGTGCACGATTAGAGACAATTTAAACTAAGAAGGTATAACGTTGGCTTATTTATCACTCTACAGAAAGTGGAGACCGTACTGTTTTGAAGAAGTAGTAGGGCAAGAAGTAGCGGTAAGCATCTTAACTCGTTCTTTAGAAAAAAAACGGCTTCATCATGCTTATCTTTTTTGTGGACCACGGGGAGTAGGAAAAACCACTACTGCTCGCCTTCTAGCTATGGCAGTTAACTGCGAGAGAGGAATAACTGCACAACCTTGCGGGGAATGTGAGAATTGCCGGGCCATACAAGAGGGAAATTCTCTGGACGTGGTGGAAATCGATGCTGCTTCTCACCGGGGGATAGACGAGATACGGGAGCTCCGGGAAAGAGTTAAATACGCCCCCTTGCAATCTCGTTTCAAAGTTTATATTATTGATGAAGTACACATGCTCACCACCGAAGCTTTTAACGCTTTGCTTAAAACCCTGGAAGAGCCGCCGGGACATGTTCTATTTATATTGGCCACTACTGAACCTCGCCGTCTTCCTGACACTATCGTTTCCCGTTGCGTAAAAATTATTTTTAATCCTATACCAGAAGAAGCCATAGTTAAAAAATTAAAAGAAGTAGCTCAAAAGGAGGGGAGTGAAATCGAAGAGGAAGTTTTCTATCTCATAGCTCGCAAAGCAGGAGGTTCGATGCGGGACGCCGAGGGGATGCTGGAACAGATTTTAGCCTGGGGAGGAGAGGAATCTGTAGATTTAGCTACTGCTTCTTTGATATTAAGAGAAATAGATAGTGAAGATTTTGCTTGTCTTTTTCGCTTCTTGATTCAAGGGAATAAGGGTGAAGTGCTTCTACTTCTTAATCAGTGGATTCAAAGAGGATTGGGTCCGGAAGATATTGCCCATAGTCTGGAAAGCTACCTGCGAGAGTTACTTATTTTTCGTCTTACCCAAGACCAGCAAAAAGAGGAAAGAGAAACGATAAAAAAAGAGTGGCAATCTCTAACTAAAGCAGTGGATGAGAATGCTTTACAGAGTGCCCTGGAGAGAGTGAGTAACCTGGAATTTGAGCTCCGTCGCTCTTCGCAACCCCGGGTGTTGTTAGAGCTTTGTTTATTGGATATAATTGAGTATTTGGTGCAGCCTGAATTATCTGAAGAAAATCCGGTAAAAGAGGAAGTTAGTCAGAAATCAGAAGAGAATAATGGCAATTTCTGGCCAGAAATTTTGCAAGAGGTAAAAAAAGCCAAAATTTCCCTTTATGCTTTTTTACAGGCTGCTGACTTCAGAGAAGTAGATTCTTCTCATGCCATTTTGTATTTTGGTCCTGATTGTCAGTTTCACAAAGAGAGCGTGGAGAAAGAAGAAAATTTGAGTATTCTAAAAGAAGTTTTGTCTAAAAGACGGGGGGGAAATTGGAAAATAGAGTGTGTGATAGATGAGAAAGCTCCCGAGATCAGGATCGGGGAACAGGTGGAGAATAAAAGAGAGGAGCAGCTTCCTCGTAATCAGAAACTGTTAATTAGCGAAGTTATTGATCTTTTCTCTGGAGTGTTAGTTGATTATTCTTTAAAGGAGGGAAATTTGAAAGGTGGGTGGGAAGATGCAGAACTGGAAAAATCTGATGAAGGAAGCCCAGAAGATGCAGGCTAAAATAGCCAGGATGCAGGAGGAGTTGAAAGAAAAAACGGTAGAAGCTTCCTCTGGTGGGGGAATGGTAAAAGTGGTCTGTAATGGACAGCAGGAGATAATAGATATCGAGATTGAGCCTGAGTTACTGGAAGAAAAGGACGTAGAAATGTTGCAAGATTTAATATTGGCAGCGGTGAACGAAGCTCTGCGCCGTTCACGGGAAATAGCTGAAGAAGAAATGGGTAAAATCACCGGGGGATTAAACTTTCCTGGTTTGGCGTAAAGAGGAATATCGTTTGGTAGAGTCTTATCCTGAGTCCTTATCCAGGCTTATCTCTGCTTTTTCTCGTTTGCCGGGCATCGGGCCCAAAACTGCTCAGCGGTTGGCCTTTTATTTAGTTAAATCACCTGCTGCAGAGGTGGAAGAGCTGTTATCTTCTTTACAGGAAGTAAAGGAAAAGATTCGTTTTTGCTCAGTGTGCGGTTTTTATACCGAAGAAGATAAATGTAAGATTTGTGAAGACCCCCGAAGAGACCGAAGTGTGGTCTGCGTAGTGGAAAGGCCTCAGGATGTTCTGGCTATAGAGAAAACAAGGTTTCGGGGGGTGTATCATGTTCTACAGGGGATTATTTCTCCCCTTTCTGGAATTGGTCCAGAAAAAATAAAAATTAACGAGCTATTGGAAAGAGTGAGCCAAGGGGAGATAAAGGAGGTGATCTTAGCTCTCAGTCCTTCGGTAGATGGGGAAGCGACCGCTCTTTATTTAGCACAAAAACTGTCATCGTTTCCCGTTTTGGTAACTCTTATTGCTCGAGGATTGCCCTCTGGTGGAGATCTGGAGTTTGCCGATGAAGTAACTTTACAAGAAGCTTTACAGGGTAGAAGAAGAATTAGTCTGAAACCAAGAAAGGAGGAATAACAACCTTGAAAAAACCCTTGGAAATTAGGTGGCATGGTCGAGGAGGGCAGGGAGTGGTTACTGCCTCTCGAATTTTAGCTGATGCAACTTTGCGAGAAGGGAAATATTTTCAGTCCTTCCCCGAATATGGGCCAGAGAGAATGGGGGCTCCGGTAAAAGCTTTTAATCGCATCAGTTCTCATCCTCTCCGTATGCACTGCGGAGTGACTAATCCGGACATAGTAGTGGTGATAGACCCTACTCTTTTAGGTTTAGCGGAGATTTTAGAAGGGTTAGATGATAAGGGAACTATAGTGGTTAATTTTGAAGGTTCTCCTCAAGAACTGAGGGAGGTATTAGGATTCAAGGGAGGGACAGTGGTGGCGGTAGATGCCTCCCGGATTTCTCGAGATATTTTGGGGAGAGTGATAGTTAACACTTCCATGCTGGGCGCTTTGGGTAAAGTCGTCTCAGAAGTTAGTAGGGAAAACCTGTTAGAAGCTGTTCGCTCTCAATTTGGGGAAAAACTGAGACCGGAAGTTATAGATAAAAACTTGCTTTGTCTTACTAAAGCTTATGAGGAGGCACAAATAGATGGATAAACTAAAAGGATGGAAGGAACTGGTGCCTGGTGGATTAATTGTGGAAGCGGGTAACGCCAAAGAGTATAAAACCGGAGATTGGCGAACTGAAAAACCGGAACTTAACCTGGAAAAATGTATTCACTGTTTCTTTTGCTGGGCTTATTGTCCAGATGGTGCAGTAATAGTGGATGCCGAAACAGGGAAGATGCTGGCCTTTAACTATGATTACTGTAAAGGCTGTGGAATATGTGCCAGTATTTGTCCTGCTAAAGGGGCCATTACCATGGTGGCGGAGTGATAGGAGGTGAGAGAAATGGCTAAAGTTGTGGGTTTTAATGGCAATGCCGCGGTGGCTTACGCTATGAAGCAGATTAACCCCGATGTGGTGGCAGCTTACCCTATCACCCCCCAGACCGATTGTGTAGAGAGGTTCGCTGAGTATGTTAGTGAAGGGTTAGTGGACAGTGAATTTATCACTGTAGAAAGCGAACACAGTGCTATGAGTGCCTGCATAGGGGCGGCTGCTGCAGGAGGAAGGGTGATGACTGCCACTGCTGCCAATGGTTTAGCTCTTATGTGGGAGATGCTCTATATTGCTGCCAGTATGCGTCTTCCCATTGTGATGATGGTAGCTAACCGCGCCTTATCTGGTAATATCAATATCCACTGTGACCATTCTGATACCATGGGAGCAAGAGATGCAGGATGGATTCATCTTTTTTCAGAAAACGCTCAAGAAGCCTACGATAACACCATTCAGGCCATTAAGATTGCCGAAGACCTAGGAGTAAGACTTCCAGTTATGGTTACTCAAGATGGGTTTATTATCAGTCATGCTGTGGAACGGGTAGAAATTTTAGAAGATGAGGAAGTGAAGAATTTTATTGGTGCCTACCAGGCGTGCTACCCTCTTCTTGATTTAAATAACCCGGTTACCTACGGGCCCATTGACCTTTTTGACTATTATTTTGAGCACAAGAGGTCTCAAATAGAAGCCATTGACAACTGCTTACCAGTGATTGAGCGAGTGGGTAAGGAGTTTGGAGAGCTTTCGGGGAGAAATTATGAACTCCTGGAAGGTTATCGGTTAGAAGATGCTGAATACGCAGTAGTGGCTTTGGGTTCTACTTGTGGAACGGCTCGAGAAGCCATCGATTCTCTGCGAGAAAAAGGGAAAAAAGTAGGGCTTCTCAAGATGCGCTGCTTCCGTCCTTTCCCTCGAGAAAGCGTGATTGAAGCTCTTTCTCCTGTGAAAGGAGTGGCAGTTTTAGACCGCTCTGTTTCCTTTGGAGGATTTGGTGGGCCACTATTTACCGAAGTTCGCTCTGCTCTTTACGATGCTCCTTCTCGTCCTTTAATCATCAATTTCTTCTATGGTCTGGGAGGAAGGGACATTTATCCTGAAGATATAGAAAAAGCTTTAGAGAGAACAGAGGAAGTGGTGAAAGCAGGAAAGATAGAGCAACATATTGATTATTTAGGTTTACGAGAATAGGAGGTTTTTAGGAAATGCCACCTCTAAAAGAATTAGCTAAAAGACCAGAGAGACTCACTCCCGGGCACAGGCTGTGTGCGGGATGTGGAGCTCCTATTGCTATCCGATTGATTCTGGCTGCTGCTGACAAACCAGTCATTGCTGCCAACGCTACGGGATGCCTGGAAGTTTCCACCACTATTTTCCCCTATACTGCCTGGAACATTCCCTGGATTCACAGCGCTTTTGAAAACGCAGCTGCTACTATTGCCGGGGTAGAGACCATGTATGAGGCCAAGAAAAAAAGAGGGGAGATCGACGAAGATATATATTTTGTGGCCTTTGGTGGTGATGGTGGAACTTATGATATTGGTTTACAATCTCTTTCTGGAGCCTGGGAAAGAGGACATCGATTTGTATACGTATGTTACAACAACGAAGCCTATATGAATACCGGCATCCAGCGCTCCAGTGCTACTCCTCTGGGAGCCTGGACTACCACCAGCCCGGTAGGGAAAGTCCTTCCCGGGAAAACCCAGTGGAGAAAAAATTTAACCGAAATTGCTGTAGCTCACGATATTCCCTATGTGGCTCAGTCAGTTCCCTCTAGCTGGCGAGATTTAACTCTCAAAGCAGAAAAAGCTTTTCATACTGAAGGCCCCGCTTTTCTTAATGTGCTGGCTTCTTGCAACCGGGGATGGCGTCATCTCCCCGCTGATACCTTAAAAGTGAATCAATTAGCGGTGGATTGCTGTATCTGGCCTCTTTATGAAGTAGAGAATGGTGAGTACCGACTTACCTATAAACCCAGAGAGAAAAAGCCGGTGGAGGAGTGGTTGAAAGTACAGGGCCGGTTCCAGCATCTCTTTTCTCCTGCTAACCGTCATCTTATTGATGAATTCCAGGCCTATGTAGACCGGGAATGGGAGAGACTGCTCGAGAGGTGCGGAGAAACTAAGAAGTAGTTTTTACCCCGAGAGGAGCCAGAGCTTTTGGGCTTTCTGGCTCCTGCTAATCTTCTTTTAAGCTGCTTGAAAATGTTTTGAATTGGCGCTCCGGATAGTGATAGAAAAATGTTTTTTCTTAAAAAAGAAGAGGAAATAGAGTTAGTCATAAATCGCTCTCGGTTTGTGGGGAAAAGTCTGGAAGTGCGCTCTAGGGAAGAGGTAAAAGATAGGTTGCAGGAGGTGATGAAACTTTTTCCTGGTGCCACTCATTATTGCTATGCTTTCCGCATAGGAGAAGAAAGGGTGGAAGAATTTTCTTCCGATGCAGGGGAGCCACCCGGGAGCGCAGGAAGACCCATATTAGGAGCTATCCGGCGGGGAGATTTTACTGATACCATGGTGGTGGTGGCGCGCTTCTTCGGGGGTAAAAAATTAGGGATAAGAGGATTGATTGATGCTTACGGGAAAACCGCTCAGTTGGTGTTAGAAAAATCGGGCAAAAAAGAACATAGGGAAATAGAGTTTTTGGTTAAGATTGACCCTGTTTATTTTAGCCTGGTGGTGAATCAACTGGTAGAGGTTGTTCAGGATAAGCAGCTTCTCTCGGTTTATCCCGATAGAGGGGAAGTGCACCTTCGCATTTCTCAAAGTGAAGAAGAGAAAATAAAAGAAATTCTTCAAGAAGGAGAAAGGACGGGGAAAATTTTAGAAGGAAGAAGAGTAAAATGAGATGTAGCAGTCGAAGGAGGGGGTAATCATTTTCTCAAAGGGCTTCACGACCTCCAGTACCCGAAGGAGGCCTGTCTGTAGCGCATAAAGTCGAGACTTTATAGGCTGCCGGCAAGGTTTGTGAATTGCCTTATAGCTCAGCTACCATTTACGGCTGGTGTCATACGGTTAGGTGATGATAAATCCAAGGTAAAAGAGGATAGCTTTTCATAATGAGATACTAAAAAGTAAAAAAATCCGGGGGGGGAAACAGGTAAAGCCTCTCCCATATCTATATCTCTTTAAGAAATTTCTCTGCCTGGTATCCGAAGTTCTCTTCTGCAGGGTAACGGTACTTCCTCTTTAGAATCTCCCCTATTCTGTGGCATTCTTCCTCAGCCAGGGCAATATTCAAAGTTCGGGGTTTATCACCTGCTATTTGCAGGAAATTCAAACCGTATATCTTTTCTAAAGCTGAGTCGGGAAGCTTAATCCCCTTAATCTTGTCTGATCGAGCTAAAAAGTTCTCATCGGCAGATCCGATTGAAAATTCTTTTTCTGTCTCTAAAAAGTTTTTAATGAAATTTATTTTGTTTCTAATCAGGTCTTTCTTTATACCATCTCTGGATATTGCAGTATCGTCACCAAATACGATTCTGTTCTGGTAGTTTATAAAGAATTTCCTGGTTTCTTCCGGGTTTCTGGAAAAATTATAGTACATTTCTGAACCTGGAGTAATGTCTAAATTTATATTGGGAAAATCCTCCAGTAGTTTCCCTGCTCTTTTTAGATCTGCAGATAAAAAGTAGAAGTGAGCAAAAACTATCCTCAAATTTGGAAACATCCTCAAAACATTATCTACTCTTCGGTATAAATCCTCCTTGGGAGGGTAAGTGCCGTTAATGTAGCTCCAGCCCCTCTCCTTTGCTACCGGAGGTACCTTTTCTATGTCCCAAAACTCTTCCGGGTCTGCTACATGCCAGAAAATAGGTAGCTGTAACTCTTCTAGGTGGGCAAAAAAGGAATGGTATACAGGACTATCTATGGGGAATGGCATATTCTTGGCATAATTAGGCTTCGTCTCTAAGATTTTAACCCCATCAAAACCAATCTCCTTTAACTTAAGGACTTGATCGGCAAGCATTTTTTCAATCTCCCTCTCTGGCTTTCCTTCTATTTCAGAATAGTCAAGTCCTCCAGCTATGTATACATCATCAGGGTACATGGCTTTGAAACACATGGCCTGGGGGTTACTGTTTACTCTGTCTAACCTGGCTGGACTGACAATATTTAACTTTTCAATCCCCAGCTCCTGGAAGAAGCTTTTAGTATCTTCTATAAGCGATATATTCTCAAAATGCAGGTGGGCATCGACCATTAGAAAATTAGACATGCTTTTCTTCCTCCTTGTATCTATTTAGCTGGTAAAGTTATATCACCTGGCATCTGGTAGGTCAATAGATAAAATAGATAACTATTTTTAGTTTGGAGTTACTTGCCATACGGATACATCAGGGTGCTGGGGCTTATGGAAGCTATCCTGGTGTAAGATGTAGTTTACAAAATTCCTCAATGAGGAAGTGAAAAGAGAGAAATATAGTTAACTATAAAATCCACATTAATTCCTCTTCTTTGTGCTCTCTCTTCTAGCCATCGCAGAGCTTGCGATGGCTAGAAGAGAGATTGGTGGGGGAGTTTGTCCTCACTCCTTGTATCTTCAAGCACAGTTATTAATACCCTTCAAAATTCGATTTTGAACGTCTTTATTTCAAAGGGATTAATGATAAATCTAATTTGGTTAGGACTTATTATTTCTACAGGATTATCAGGGTTATTTGTATCTTTTTCTATTAAATTACATTCTTGTACACTTTTTATATTATTGTAAAATTTAACCTTTACCTCTTCTCGCCGGTTGTACGCTTCATATAACCTGATTATAACGTCATTGCCATCTTCTGCCTTTTTGACCACTTCTGTAATTACGTTCTCTTTATCTATCTCCAGGAAAGATAGTTTAGAAGGCAATGTTCCTTTGCTGTGAGGATTGGTAATAGCTTTAGCAATCAGTGGACAGTTGAGATGATATGCTTCTAATAATGTTCCACCTTCTGTCCATCCGTGGAGATGGGGGTATAGAGAATATGTAAATTCGTGTATTTCTTTATCAGCATAAGGATTGGGAATAGTTCCGCAACGCAAGAGAGTGAGCCTCATACAACCCTCTTTTATATCATAGCCGTATTTGCAGTCATTTAATAAGCTCACTCCGTATCCGCTTTCAGAAACATCGGCCCATTTATGGGCTGGAACTTCAAATTTTGCTATATCCCAGGAGGTGTTCCAATAACAACTACGGGTAATATGCCCATATTGTATCTCGTAGGTGGCGTGGTCACAATTAATCTGCACCGGGAAAGCTGCTTTAACCACTAAATCTTTTTCTTTCCAATCTATCACTGTTTTAAAATCTATTCTTGGGATTTCCCTGTATATTATGATGTCTTGAGTAATCGACGAATTTAAGAATTCTTTCTCTATGTGCAATATTCCCCGGACAGGTCCATTCTCTATTACACACATCTTTTTTACATTTTCAACTTCCCATCCTTTTTCCATATAATATATGTCAAGATTCCAGTTGTCTTCTCTTCGCGGTTTATCTTCGAATATTTGCAGCATATTTCCTTTTTGGCCTTCTTTAAGGATTTCTCTTTTAGCTCGTTTGTCATAAAGGCTGGTGAAGTTTCCTTTTTCATCAAGAGCTATTTTATAATACTGGTTTTCAAGGTGGTGTTCGGTAACTGTCATCGCTTCCCGGGCAGCATGACAGTTGCTTTCCCCATTTTCTTCCCGTATTTCATAAGTAGAATATCCTTTTGAAGGAACTTTTTCTAAGTAGGCTACGTAGGTGTTGTCTTTGGAGGTCTTTTGAGCTTTGTGGTACTTATCTCCATCTTTGAGGTATATAACCTCTTTTTCACAAGGGTAGGTAAATTCTACAACATCGTTTCGGTTCCAGCTTAAGGGATTAAATACCAGCAGGCTGGGAGATGGGACATGGACATTATGAGCGATATTATCTATGCCCTGGGCTAAGATACTGGAACCTCCTTCAAACAATTGTTTGTAAATCTCATCGGTATCCTCATATACTTCTTTTATAGAAGAGCCAGGTAATACATCGTGAAACTGGTTAAGTAAAATGCCTTTCCATCCCTTGTTTATCTGTTCTTCGGGATATGAAACACCTAAAAGAAGAGAATTCAGTACACTAACCAGTTCCGCAGTAGTGTACAGAAACTCTGCTTTTCGGTTGAACTTTTTATTTCTGCTCATAGAAGTGTAAGTGCCTCTATGGAACTCGTAATACAGCTCTCCTCTCCATTTGGGCAGATACCTGTTCTCTAATACTCTCTCTTTTAATCTTTCGAAAAAATCTAAAGCTTTTCCGGTGTTAGCCAGGGGGCTTCCTGGTATTCCTTTTTTATATCTTTCCGCTATTTCAATCATTTCTCTTGTAGGACCACCGCCCCCATCACCATATCCATAGGGGATGATTATTTCATTATCTAAATGCTTTTGGGAGTAATTTTCCCATGCCGATACAATTTCCGCATCTTCCAGTGTTCCATTGTATCCCCGAGGAGAATAGGTGCAAATATGAGCCAGTATCTGGCTTCCGTCTATCCCTTCCCATATAAAAGTGTGGTATGGGAAAGCATTGAACTCGTTGTTCTTCAGTTTGGCAGTCATAAAATATTCTATGCCCGCTTTTTTCATAATTTGAGGTAAAGCTGCACTATATCCGAAAACATCGGGTAACCACAATATTTTGCTCTCTATTCCAAATTCTTCTTCAAAAAATCTTTTTCCGTATAGGAATTGTCTGACCAGTGATTCCCCTGATGGAAGATTAGTATCAGCTTCTACCCACATACCTCCTTCTGCTTCCCATCGTCCTTCTCTTATCTTTTGTTTAATCCTTTCATAAAGGGAAGGGTGGTCTTCTTTTACGTATTCATATAATTGGGGCTGGCTGGAAAAGAAGTAAAAGTGGGGATATTCATCCATTAATTTCAATACTGTCGTGAATGTTCGGGCAGCTTTGTGGCGGGTATGAGAAAACCTCCATAGCCACGCTACGTCAATATGAGCATGTCCGATACAGTTGACCATGGCGTTTATACTGTGGGAAGGAGAATACAGGTTTTCTTGTATGTAGGTGTTTGCCGATTCTATACTCTCGTAGAACTCTTTGGAGTAAGGTACTCTCAGGTCTATTTTATTAATGGCTTCGTTCAGGGTTTTCAGAATAAAAATACGGTCGGTATTATTTTCATCCAGTTTCAACGCCACTTGAAAGGGGGCTTGAATATTATAGTAAAACTCTTCTATTACTGGATCTAGCCCTTCCAGTGAGACAAAGAGCACTACATCTTCTTCTTCTGTTTCCCAGCCATAGTTTCTTTTAAGACCACTGAAAGCATGTACCACTACTTCATATATCTCTCCTTCTCTGCTTGCCTTTGATAACAATATTTCTTGATGGTTTGTATCTACTCCTTGATACTCATTCCCATTTACATAGACTAACATTTGAGGATTGAGGGCGTTCCATCCGCTTTTGTTAGTCTTTATCCTCAAAACCGCTTTCTGGTTGTCAAGTAGAGGAGGAATCTTTATCTGAAATTTAAATGTTGCATATTCTCCTCTTCCAGATCTACCCCACGGAGTGCCTGGCTGGTAGAGCATCCATTCTTTTTCAGCGCCTGATAAGTTTTTAGATATTAAAGGTTCCCCATATCCTACGTAGATTTCTTCAACTCTTTCGCTGTACCAGTATTTTAGCTTATTCAATTCCTCTAATATCCTCTGTATTCTTCCTTCCACAAAATACATATACTATCTCCCTTCTTTATATTTTTACTAATCTTCCTATAATTTTAGAAAGGAATCAAGTCGTTTTCTGAAGTTTACTCACAACCCCTTCTTTTAGTTTTCCTTCTCGCCCTGGCTATCGTACTTTTTAGATATTTTTCCCACCCGATTTATGGTAGAGCCCTTGAAGCCTTGACTATTTTATTCCAGTTGAGTACATTGGAAGAGAGCTTGTTAAAATCTATAGCCTAGTCTTGCCTATGTGGTCGTGCCAGCACAAACATTGACAGTACAATATAACGCGTACTTGCGAGCTTAATATAGCTATGGTTTTCTTGTCCTGGTTTTTTCATCACAGGATAAAGGATTAGAATTGAGTAGCTTACTTCACAGGAGAGGTGGTAATAGTTAGAGGGGATAAGATTTAACGCTCTGGTGTTTGCTGGGAAAGAAGATAGTGTAAGGAATAAATATTTAGTTGTTTTGTAGTTAGTAAAATCTAAATTAGTAACATCTAAAAGGAGGTAGTGAGAAATGTGGGGTAAGAAAGTTCTGATAGGACTTTTATCTGCACTCTTGGTGCTAAGTGGTTTTGCTCTGGCGTTTGGTAAAACAACTGTAACTTTTTGGCATTGTGTCACCTGGGAGCCGGGTAAGTCTCCAATGCAGCGTGTGGTGGATGAGTTTAACAAGCAAAATCCGGATATCGAAGTAAAAGCAACTATTGTTCCAGCAAGCGATGTGACCGATATATCCAAGTTTTTAACTGCTGTAGCTGGTGGGGTAGCTCCTGATGTATATTATGTAGACCGTTTTACTGTTGCTCAAAGAGCAGTAGCTGGAGTTCTAGAGCCTTTGAACGACTTAACTGATGAAGCGGAAATAGAGAAGCTCAAGGAGATGTGTCTCCCCTTTGCCTGGGAAGAAGTTAACTGGGATGGAAAAGTATGGGCATTGCCACATCACACTGATGCAAGGGCCCTCTACTACAGGATTGACCATCTAAAGGAAG
>JAKPIQ010000119.1 GCA_029549715.1 Candidatus Atribacteria bacterium
GTGGATGGTAAAAGCGAGCGAGTCTGCTCGGAGAAGATAATCAGAAGGTCATCGAAACGGCTGAGAAGCGCTGCTGAATACAGGACTCCTGGTGATAAGCCAAAAGGGACGATGAGCAATTTCTTCCGCTCTTTCGGAGGAATGGTATTTAAAACATCCACTTGCAGCAGGTCATAAACAATAGAACAAAGATTGTCGACTGCTTCTTTCTTTCCTGTGGTGCGAACAACCTCTTTCCTGAAACCGGCATGGGCGAATTCATTTCTCCAGCCTCCAATAGAGTCCCAGAGGCTACCAATTTTTTTGATGATATTATCCGGGCCAATGTCTTTTCTTGAACGCATTGACATCCCGTTGAGAATTCCCCTGACTCTATTGCGGGTGTTATTGTAATCCAGCCAGTCCTTCATATCCCGGATTTTAATCATCCAGTTTATCATAAGCTCCCCTAAGATGATTAGAGTATGGTCTGGATTCCCATGGTGGTTATACCACTGAGCTATTTGATATTCCCTCATTAATTCCTCCTGGGTGAGGAGAATCTCGTCCTTCTTTTTTGAGGATAGAGCAAACTCTTTTAACTCATCGGATATCTCCTGAAAAACTAATGCGAGCAGCTTCTCGTATGAACCTTTATCAGATTTAAAGTCCAGCTTTTGAAGGAGCTGTTCCACGCATATCCCCATTTCTATGGGAAGGCAGAAAGATATAGATAAACCTAAATTCTGGAGGGGAACTTTTAAGGCAGAGAGTTTATAAGCAATCTCTTCCTTTTCTTTACGCTGGATAATCCGGGATGCATCTCTCCTTGCGATGTCATAAAGGGGCTGCACGCTACCAGTTTCCCGGAAGGTCTTTTAACCCGGGATGGAGAAAAGAGTTTTGAGCATTTCTTAAGGTCTGGATTAAAAAGGCAGAATATTTAGCGTGCGAGTAAGAAACATTCGTTTTTTGAAGGTCATCTGGTAAATCAAAATACCGGCATCGTTCAAGAGCCTTCCCTACATCATGAAGCAATGCTCCAAGCACAAACTGCTCTTCATTCATTTGTTACCCCCCTTTGAGAAAGGAACAGATTTGATGCTCATTTTGAGCGGAAATAAACAATTTTGAATTAGTATTACTTCCTTTCAATTTAACGGGCTAATTAAGTTTTTCCTCCTTTCTTGCCTCCACGCCTTTTTCCACCACTGGCATAGATTTGAATAAACCTGTTACCCCGCATCATGATTTTTCAACTCCTGAAGAATTTCTTCTTTGACCTGCTGCTTTACATCCGATACAATGTCTCTAACGAGAGAGGCATAGAGCGGAGAGAGGTAAGATGCTACCCGATCTGGAGCTCCTGCCATTCTCTTGGTTCGCTCAATTTCGGCTAATGTTTTCCCGATTCGTTCAGCAAAATCAGACATGCAATTCACCCCCCTTAAAGGGTTAGGATTTTATAAGCGAGAGCAAAAATTTCTCTCTTAATGGATATCCTAAACTTTATCGTCTTTAATTTCAATAGACTATAAGGGGAAAGACTCTCCTATGACCTCTTCTTTTTTCCTCTCGACTTCCTCTTTCCCCCTCCCTTGACTCCTTTTTCTTTTCCCTCTCCCTTGACGGGAGAGGGATAGGGTGAATTAACT
>JAKPIQ010000133.1 GCA_029549715.1 Candidatus Atribacteria bacterium
GAGTTTCATTTTTGAGATAAACGGCAAAAAATTATTCGCTAAGGGTGCTAATTGGATACCAGGAGAAAACATCTTGAGCTGGTTAACCAGGGAAGACTACAAAAATCTGCTCCAGATGGCTAAAGATGCCCATATGAATATGCTGCGAATCTGGGGTGGTGGCTTATACGAAGACTCTGCTTTCTATGATTATTGTGATGAGCTGGGTATTTTAGTCTGGCAAGATTTCATGTTCTCCTGTGCTGAATACCCCGACCATATAGATTGGTTCAGAAAGTTAGCCAACGAAGAGGCAAGACACAATGTCATAAAACTCAGAAGCCACCCCAGCATTGTCCTGTGGTGCGGAAATAACGAAAACAATTGGGGGTTTGAAGAATGGGATTATAAAATAAAAGTAGAGGGGAAAAACTTAGGTAACAGGCTATACTTAGAAGACTTCCCTCTTATTTGTTCCCAGGAAGATCCCTCAAGAATATACTGGCCCTCTAGCCCCTACGGAGGGGAAAGAGCTAATTCAGACCGAGCCGGAGATAAACATGTATGGGAGGTCTGGTCAGGTTGGCAGGATTATAAACATTATTCCCAGGATACCTCCAAATTCGTGAGCGAATTCGGCTTTCAGGCTGCACCGGACCCTAAAACCATAGATTTCTTTGCTTCAGAAAAAGATAAAAACATATTCTCACCAGTTATGCTGAACCACAACAAACAAGTAGAAGGACCTGAGAGATTGCTAAAATTCATAAACAACCACTACGGCCTGGTGTACAACTTCGACTCTATTATCTATCTCACCCAACTAAATCAAGCCGAAGCTATTAAAACAGGGGTAGAGCACTGGAGAAGTAGAAAATATAGAACGGCCGGAACTCTATACTGGCAAATAAATGATTCCTGGCCGGTTTTCAGCTGGTCGTCCATAGACTATTTTAAAAGGCCCAAAGCCCTATATTTTTACACTAAAAGATTTTATAATAGTTTGCTCCCCATAGCTAAAAATAAAGAGGGACAAATATCAATTTCCCTAATAAATGACGGAAGTTACAAGGAAGTAGATTTAGAGGTTGAATTGTGGGAGCTTAATGGCAATTTATATAAGAAGGAAACCTATTCTAACCTTAAAGTTCCCGAAGACTCAGTGATTTTAGTCGATCAACTACAAGTTGACCCTGCCATTTTACAACATACAGTAGCCTATCTCGGCTTAAGCCAAAATGGGGAGACAATTATTGAGAACCATGAAATATTTGCCGACCTAAGACTCCACCGCCCCCTGGATCCCCAAATAAGCTATGAAATAAGAGGGGAAAATCTAATATTAAAATGTGAAAAACCAGCTTTAGGAGTAAATATAAGAATCGACGATGAAAACTATCCCGGGGAAAACTTCTTTACCCTGTTCCCCGGTAAAGAAAAAGTTGTAAAAGTGGTTAAAGGGGAAATTTCTCTGAAAAGCATGTTTGACTATCTATAAATGGAGGAGGAAATCATATGTCTCAAGCTTTAGTGCTTTATTATACTCGTACGGGAACCACTGAAAAAATGGCTAAAACTATTGCGGACACTCTAAGCGAAGAAGGAGTTTCTACTGATCTGGTTGATGCCTCTCAATTCCAGATAGATGACTTAATAAAATATGATTTAATAGTCATCGGCTCTCCCACCTATTATGGAACAATGGCAGCAGAAATCAAAGAAATCTTGGATGAGAGCGTTAAACTTCACGGTGACTTAAATGGCAAAATAGGAGGGGCTTTTTCTTCTTCAGCCAATCGAGCAGGGGGTAATGAAACCACCATCTGGTCAATTTTGTCTGCTCTTTTAATTCATGGGATGGTAATAAAAGGGGTAGTTGAGGGAAGTCACTATGGACCGGTAGCTATAGGTACTTTTGACGATAAAGCAAGAAGAGATTGCCAGAATTATGCTCGAGAACTATCCCAGCTCCTCAAATCACTAAAATCAGCCCCTGCTGTTTAGCTTTAAAATAATAAAGGAGAAATTAACACTGATTGATAGCCGGTTTTTCTTCTAAAACTATTTTTTCTTCTCCCCGAGGGAAAACCGGATAATTACCATTGAAGCAAGCAAAACAGTAATTTTCCCCCGGGGGAGTGATGCTGTTTTTCAAACCGTCAATAGTTATATATTTCAAACTATCCAGTCCTAAATATTTTTTAATTTCTTCGGTAGATTTATCACTGGCTATCAACTCTCTCCGAGTAAGAAAATCAATACCATAATAACAAGGAAAGACATGGGGAGGAGAACTCACCCGCATATGCACCTCCCGCGCTCCAGCTTCTTTTAAGGTAGCTATTCTCTGGCGGGAAGTGCTTCCTCGCACTATAGAGTCCTCGATAACAATTATTCTTTTACCTCGAATTAGCTCCTTAATAGGATCGAGTTTTATCTTCACTGCCAGATCTCGCGCTTCCTGCCCTGGTCTTATAAAAGTCCTCCCTACATAAGGGTTGCGCACCATAGCAAATTCTAAAGGTATACCAGATGCTGCAGAAAATCCCAAAGCGGCAAAAATCCCCGAATCAGGAATGGGAACCACCATATCCGCCGGGCAGTCTTCTTCCTCAGCTAACACTCTACCCATATTTTTGCGAGCTTGATAAACCTGGTTGCCAAACACCACACTATCAGGGCGAGCAAAGTAAATCAATTCAAAAACACAGAAAGCTTTACGAGGAGAATAAGCATAGAAAAAAGAACGTAGCCCTTTCTCATCAATTATAATCATCTCTCCGGGTTCCACTTCTCGCACAAATTCTGCTCCCAATACATTGAAGGCACAGCTCTCTGAGCTTATTACATAACCATCACCTAATCTCCCCAGAGCAAGAGGGCGAAAACCCCAGGGGTCTCGCACGGCAATCAACTGATGATGAGAAAGGATTCCCAGAGAAAAAGCACCTTGTATTTGCCACAGAGCATCCTTTAGAGAATCTTCCAGGCCATCGAAAGAACTTTGAGCCATGAGGTGGAGAATGAGCTCAGTATCTGTAGAAGATTGAAACACTGCCCCTCTTTCACTCAGTTTTTTCCACAGAGCCAGAGCATTAGTTAGGTTACCATTGTGAGCAATAGCTAAATGACCAAAGCGACTCTCTCCAATAAAAGGCTGAATATTACGAGGAGAAGAGGAGCCGGCAGTGGAATAGCGAACATGCCCTAAAGCAATAGAACCGGGAAGACTTTTAAGATCCCGAGGAGCAAAAACCTCGGAAACCAGACCCATCCCTTTTTTTTCTCGCACTGTCTTTCCATCTGATACTGCTATACCAGCGCTTTCCTGTCCCCGGTGCTGGAGAGAAAAAAGTCCCAGATAAGTTAGCTCGGAAGCGTTCTTCAGACCGTATATCCCAAATACCCCACATTTTTCTCTTCCATTCACTTTATATTATTCTCCCAAACCCCTCTCCCAGCAATTTTTCAATTCTTCTACCGATAGGGAAATAAGTAATTTCCCTCCTTTTTTAATGACTAATTTCTCTCCTCCGGTTTTCCCTATAACCTGGCAAGGAATATTGTGTTCTTGAGCCAGGCGCTGCAGAGAATTTAAGAATTCGCCTCTGACACTCACGAGCGCTCTCCCTCCGCTTTCTCCAAAAAGCAAAGCATCTTCTCTCATCTCCCCCAGGCATTCCAGATCCACAATTGCTCCCCGAGGGCTCTCTCCTACCACAGAAGATTCTACGAGAGCCATAATTAGTCCTCCTTCACTTAAATCAATGGCTGAGGAGAGAATTTCTTCTTTTACCAAAGTTATAAGAAGTTCTTGTAAATTTTTCTCTCTTTCCAAATCTACCTGAGGAGGAGGCCCTTCTTCCCGATGATGAATAACCCGGAGATATTCACTCCCTCCCAGCTCTTCTTTGGTTTCGCCTAAAAGAACCAAAATTAAATCATCTTCCCCAAATCCAGCACTTACCGCTTTTTCTGCTTCT
Source organism: Candidatus Atribacteria bacterium (assembly GCA_029549715.1). Classification (GTDB taxonomy): domain Bacteria; phylum Atribacterota; class Atribacteria; order Atribacterales; family Caldatribacteriaceae; genus Sordicultor. Next base: position 3,963 of record JAKPIQ010000133.1, read on the forward strand.
TCTATTATTCCCACCATTCCGATGGTGGGAGTAGGGAAAATCGCCCCTTCAGGATTTTCGTTGTAAAAGGACACATTTCCACTTACTACCGGAATGCCAAAGAAACGACAGGCTTCACTTAAACCCTCAACAGCTTCTACAAATTGCCAATAACGATCGGGTTTTTCAGGACTACCAAAATTCAAGCAATCAGTAACTCCAGCAGGTTTTGCTCCGCAAGCACTCAAGTTCCGGGCTGCTTCAGCCACTGCCATTTTGGCTCCCTCTCGAGGTGAAAGATAACAATAAAGGGGATTGCAATCACTGGTCACGGCTATTCCCCACTTTTTGCCTTTCACTCTCAACACTACAGTTCCCGAGCCAGGAAGGCAAACAGTATTAATTCCCACCATATGGTCATATTGTTCAAAAATGGGACGACGAGAAGAAAGATTTTCTGAAGAGACCATACGCAATAAAATTTCTTCGTAATTTGAAGGAAGGGAAATACTCTGCAGAGAAAAATTATTAACTTTATCTAAATAGAGAGGCCTTTCCCGAGGAGGGGTATAAACGGGAGGTCTGGTTAACTCCAGGGCCGGGATATCAGCCACTATTTCTCCTCGATACTTTATTGTCACTTTTCCCGTATCTTTAACTTCCCCTATTATCTCCCCTTCCAGCCCCCATTTTTGGAAAATCTGGATAATTTCCTCTTCATAACCTCTCCTGACACACAGAAGCATCCGCTCTTGAGACTCAGACATCATTATCTCCCAGGGTTCCATCCCTTCTTCTCGAAGAGGAACTAAATCTAAATCGATTTCTACTCCACTTCTTCCACTGGCAGCCATCTCACTTGTGGAACAGGTAAGCCCTGCTGCTCCCATGTCTTTAACTCCCACCACATACCCAGTATTTAAAGCTTCTAAGGTAGCCTCGACCAGGCATTTCCCTGCCAGGGGATCACCAATCTGCACACTGGGCCTTTTTTCTTCTGCTCCAAATTCTTGAGAAGCTAAAATACTGCATCCTCCTATTCCATCTCTTCCAGTTTTATTACCCACATAAACAATATAATTTCCCTCTCCTTGCGCTTTAGCCTGAGTTAGCTTCTCTCGGGGGGCAATACCCAGACACATCACGTTTACCAGACAATTACCTCGAAAAGCAGGGTAAAAATATAGTTCTCCAGCTACTGTAGGCACTCCCACACAGTTACCGTAAAAAGCCACTCCCTCTACTACTCCCCGGAATACATATAAAGAACGCTCATCTTCCCCCGGGCCAAAATGCAAGGAATCAAGGCAAGCAATGGGCCGCGCTCCGCTTCCCAATATATCTCGAATAATTCCTCCCACCCCTGTAGCTGCTCCCTGCTTAGGCTCTATCTGAGAAGGGTGGTTGTGGCTTTCCATTTTAAAAACCAAAGCCAACCCATCATAAACTATACCACCGGCATCCTCTCCCCAAAAAGGGGAAAATTTTCCCTCCCGGGGAAGCACTTCTAACCATTTTCGGGAATGAAGATAACCACAGTGTTCTGACCATTCTACAGAGAACATAGCTATTTCAGTAGGAGTAGGAACTCGCCCTAATATGGAAAGAATTTTCTCATATTCTTCTTTTCTCAAGCCTAACTCCTTGGCAACATTTTCACCATTCGTCACTTCCACTTTTTCTCCTCCCACCATTTTATAACTGAAAGAAACACTCTCCGGCCATCTTCGGAGCCCAAAATCTTCTCTGCTGCTCGCTCAGGATGAGGCATCAAGCCTAAAATATTACCTTGTCCGGAGACTATCCCCGCTACATTTTCCCACGAACCATTGGGGTTATAACAAGAGTCAATTTCTCCTTGAGGACCACAATACCGGAAAACTATTCGCTTTTTGACCTCTTCTTGATGAAGAGAATCAATAAAAAAGTTACCTTGCCGATGAGCAATGGGAACTTTTATTACTTCCCCAGGGGCAAATAAAAGAGTAAAAGGAGTTTGATTATTTTCTACTCGCAAATAAACAGGGCAGCAGATAAAACGCCCGCCTCTGTTGGGAAGAAAAGCTCCAGGTAAAATCCCAGCCTCAGTGAGAATTTGGAAACCATTACAGATTCCTATAACCAATCCTCCGCTCTCAGCGAACTCCTGCACCGCTTCCATCACCGGCGAAAAACGGGCAAGAGCTCCGGCTCGAAGATAATCACTATAACTGGACCCCCCAGGCAATACTATGCAGTCACAGTCTTTTAAACTTCTATCCTCATGCCATATAAACACCGTTTCTGCTTTCAAGACCTGAGATAAAACGTAATAACAATCATAATCACAATTAGACCCGGGAAAAACCACCACTCCAAATTTCATTTTTCATCCTCAGCTTTTTACTTCTTCTACTTGATAAGAATAACTTTCAATCACCGAGTTACAGAGAAGCCGATCACACATCTCCTGAATGCGCTTTTCTGCCTGGGAGCAGTTCTCCGATTCTAAAATTATTTCCAAGTATTTGCCTGTCTTAACCTCCTCCACTTCCCGATAAGATAAAGCGTGTAGAGCATTACAAATGGTAGCTCCCTGGGGGTCAAAAACTCCCGGTTTTAAAGTTATCACTACTTTTCCCCGATATTTCATAGTTCCTCCCCCAAATAAAATTTATTTTTAATCTCGCGGCACTGTTTCTCTTTTACCTGATTCTGCGGCCTGAAGAATGGTATCGCAGATTACCGCACATCGATAACCATCTTCAAAAGTAGCTCCGTACGGGGCAATGTCTTTATTATTAACTATGGCATCCAGAAAATGAGCCACTGCATGAACAAAACTGTGTTCCCAACCGATGGTATGCCCCTGCGGCCACCAGTATTCATAGAAAGGATGAAAGTTCTCAGTAACTAAAACGTCGTGAAACCCCTGGAATATCTTAGGTTCTTCTCCCACCAGATAAACTTCCAACTCATTCAATCTTTCTAAATTGAAGCGAATGCTACCTCGAGACCCGTTAATCTCTACAACCTGATAATTTTTTCTTCCTGCACAAAAACGGGAAGCCTCCAGAGTTCCTATAGCTCCCCCCTCAAACTCTACCAGGGCCACAAAAGCATCATCCACAGTTACGGGGACCTTCTTACTGGGGTCTTCCATCAGTTTTCTCTCTTTGATGAAAGTGCGAGTTAAAGCACTGACCGTGGTAATTTCTCCTACCAAAAAACGAGCTAAATCTATAATATGAGCTCCTAAATCTCCTAAGGCTCCTGAGCCGGCCACACTTTTATCCAACCTCCAGGTAATAGGAACATCAGGATCCATAATCCACTCCTGAAGATACTGAGCCCGGAAGTGATATATCTCCCCTAATTTTCCAGAAGCAATAAATTCTTTAGCCAACCGAAGAGCAGGAACAAAACGATAATTAAAACCCACCATGGCTTTAGCCTTAGATTTTTGAGCTGTCTCCCACATCTCTTTAGCTTCTTTTGCATTACCGGCCAGAGGCTTCTCGCAAAAAACATTTTTACCTCTCTCTAAGGCCAAAATAGAGGGCTGGGCATGGAGATAATTAGGACTACTGTTATCTAAAATTTGCACCGCCGGGTCTTCAATCATTTCTCTCCAATCGGTGTAGCACTTTTCATAACCATACCGTACCATAGCTTCCCTTACTGCTTTTTCATTTCTCCCACAAATAGCTACCAGCTTAGGTATGGCCACCGGTGGCCAGAAAATATAAGGATATTTCTTATAAGCGTTGGTGTGAGCCTTCCCCATAAAGGCATAACCCAACATTCCCACTCCTAACTCGGGAAGGTTTTCCACTATTCCTTTTGTCTCGCCCATAGCCACAAATCCTACCTTCTCACTCATCAACTTTTCCCCCTTTTTTATGATAAGGATTAATTTCTCTCAAAATACTCATGACCTGATCGGCAATCTCTTCAATTTTCTCTTTCTCTAAGAAAGAGAGGTCTATCACAATAGAAACAGTGATAAAATCTAAATCCCTTCCCACGCCGGCCATGGCTATATTATCCAGCCCCAACTCTTTAATTCTCAATCGGAAATAACTGGCTATTTCCCAGGCTTCTCGATAAAGAGAAGGCCAGCACTCTACGTTTTCATCAGCCAGTACAAAGCCAACCTCTCCTAAATCTCCTCGAGAGCGAATTAGGGCAAACTCCCCGAAGGGATATTGGGACTCAATGTAAGAACGAAACATTCTTCCTTTAGAAATATTAACCATCGGACTCCAAAACATTATAGCTTAACTTTTCTGGAAAATAAACAGGGAGACTCAACAGTATAAGATAAAAGCATAAACGATTTTAAAAAATTAAACATAATAAAGCAGGAAAAAATATCCCGGTGGTCCTGTCATCTAAGGTTAAAAACTTAACCATACAAAAAACTACCGGGATAGAAAAGCCTCCCCGGTGTGAAAAGAACTCCCTTACAAACCTTGACCACAGAGGTACCTCTATGACTCCTTTTTTTCTTGCCCTCTCAAGCACGGTCACATCTTGCGCCGGGTCTTGTTTTTCCCTCTTGCAAGGAGATTTCTCTTCTCTTTCACAATAGGTACCAACACGATTTTCCGGTCAAGAAGGGGATTTACCACAGGTAGCCTACCATGGATAAGAAAGGGATAAATCCCCACCTAAAACAAAACCCCCTCAGAGAAGGCTTGTTCTTCCCTCGACATCTGGAATATAATTTTTTTAAAAGGTGTTTTATTCAAAAATGAGAGCTTTAAGTAAAGCTTGATTTTTTATCTTTTTATAATTTGGGGAGAGGAGGGAAAAATATGGCTGAGTTTAAAAAGGTGGCAGAAATTTCAGAATTATCATCAGGCAGAAAAGAAATTACTTTAGAGGGAAAGAAAATTCTCCTTTTAAAGGAGAATGAGAAAATTTATGCTATTGGTAGTCATTGCCCCCACAAAGGTCTTTCTTTAGCTGAGGGGAAAATAGAGGGGAACATAATTACCTGTCCCTATCATGGCTCCCGCTTTGACGTGACCACCGGTCAGGTAGTAAAAGGACCAGCTAAAGAGGGTTTACCAATTTATGAGGTTAAAGTGGAAGGAAAAGATATTTTAATCAGCATATAATAAAAACTAAAATGAAAAAAATTGGGCAAATATTGAAGAGCGAAGGAAAATATAGCTGGGTGAAAATGGGAAAGGGAGCTTCCTGTGGAGAGGGGAGGTGTCCCCTCTCCACTCCCCTCATTGATGATTCTCAAAGCCAGTTTTACGTGGTCAAAGCTTATAACGAATTAGGTGCCTCGCCAGGAGATAAGGTTTTAGTGGAAATAAAGGATAATGTAGCTTTAGGGATAGCTTTTCTAATTTATATTTTTCCCATCCTGCTCACTCTTTTTGTTTACCTTTTCCTTAGCTATCTCACATCTCTGGCTTTATACCACTATTTAGGAGTAGCTGCCAGTATCATTATCTCTCTTTTCATACTTAAAAAAGAAGACCAAAAAATCCAGCTTAATTATCGAATAACCGATTTTGCTGACTCTACCTGCCAGCGTTGCTCTTTATCCCCCGACTCTACTTTGTCTTTTCCAGAATAATGGATGCCATCTCCTAATTTCTTCCTTCAATTGCGAGAAGCCACTTTTTCCCGTCGGTCCAGACGGGAAATTTTCTCCATCTCTTCTGGGGTGAGTTCAAAATCAAAAATATCTAGATTCTCCCTCTGGTGCTCAGGGCTGGCAGCTTTAGGGATAGCTACCACCATCTCCTGTTGAATTAGCCAGCGCAGAGCTATCTGGTTAGCTGTTTTACCATATTTCTTGCCCATTTCTTGCAACAGCAGGTCGTTACTAAGCCTTCCTCTCGCTAAGGGAGAATAAGCAGTGAGAATAACTTTATTTTTTTGACAATAGCTCAGAAGTTCTTTTTGAGAATAATAGGGATGAAATTCTACCTGGTCAGTGAGAATAGGATAAGGAGAAATCTGCCGGGCCTTTTCTAACAGAGGAACATCAAAGTTGCTAACTCCAATGTATCTAGTTTTTCCTTCCTCCTTTACCTTAATCATAGCACTCATGGTTTCCTCTAAAGGAACGCTCTCGCTGGGCCAGTGAATAAGATAGAGGTCTACATAATCCGTTCTTAACTTTCGTAAGCTTTCTTCCAGAGTCTGGATAACTTCAGAATAATGTAAGTTAGTGTACCAGACTTTGGTGGTGAGGAAAATCTCTTCCCGGGGAACTGAATAATTCTGCAGTGCCTTTCCTATTTCTTCTTCATTGGCATAAGACTGAGCAGTATCGATATGGCGATATCCCAGATCTAAGGCACTCAACACTGCTCTCTGGCAAGTTTCTCCTCGCAAATCCCAGGTTCCCAAACCGATAACCGGAACTCGAGCTCCGTATAATTCTATATACTCCATTTTTCTACCTCCCCGTTTTTCCTCATTTTACCATGTAAACATTGCCTTCCTACCATTACTATAATTTTGCCTCTTCCATACTATTTTATTTTTGACTTCTCAACTTCTACCCGTCCTCCTGCCTGAATTGACTTAGAGCAGGCATCAACAATTTTCTGACACTGCCAGCCATCAAAAAAAGAGGGAAAACTGAGCCTCTCTCCTTGAAGGACTTTAACAAATGTCTCTGTTTGGGAATAATAATTGTCTTGCTCTCCAAAAGAAGAAGGACAGGGAAAAACGGCAAAATTAGTTTGAAAATCGGTATATTCGGTCATCACGTCAGGACAAGCACCTATCTCCATTGGTCTTTCTACATCAATAGCGAATCCTCCTCCCTCACCATTGATTTCCATGGCCAAGAAATTACCTCGACCTGTTGCACAGCGAGACATTTCTGCAGTAAATAGGCCTCCTCCCTCTATTTCTCCCCAAACCGCTACCGCGTCATCTACAGTAACCTGTTTTGTCTCACCAGAGATCGGGTCTCTCCTTTGAGGGATAAAAGTCTTAGCAAAAGCACATATTCGTAAAAATTCATGACCAGTGACAAATCTTACCGCATCAAATACATGAGCACCCAGATCACCTAATACCCCCGTTCCCGCTTGAGTGGCATCTAATCTCCAGCTAAAAGGAGCACAGGGAGAAGATAGCCAGCTCTGGAGATAATAGCAACGAACATGATATATCTTTCCAGCTTTACCCTGGTTAATGATTTCGCTGAGCATCTTAACAGAAGGTACAAAACGGTAGGAAAAAGCCAGCATACCCACCAGATTTTTTTGCTCAGAAAGGTTCCAAAGTTCTTCAGCTTCGCGAGCCTCTATAGTAAAAGGCTTTTCACACAGAACATGCCAGCCCTGCAAAAGAGCTCTCTTTGCCAGAGGGTAATGAGTGATATTGGGGGTGGATATACATACCGCATCCAGAGGAGCACGAAAGAACTCTTCTACATCAGTAGTAATTTTAGGAATAGAGGAAGTTTTCTGA
>JAKPIQ010000141.1 GCA_029549715.1 Candidatus Atribacteria bacterium
TACCAGGGGATTGCCAGAAAATACAAATTATCTTAAAATTTAAGTGTTGCGAGAGTGGCGGAATGGAAGACGCGCTGGATTTAGGATCCAGTGGGTTAAACCCCGTGCGGGTTCAACTCCCGCCTCTCGCACCAGAAGCACCCTTCTCCTGCTTCTCTCTCTGAAAAACTCCGTTATAGTTGCTGGACTCGTTCTCCTTCTCTCATTACGAGGAGCACAGGAGAGAGCGGTTCTCTTTCTTGGATTTCCAGCAAAAAACGAGATTGCCATGCCATACAAAGATACGAGGCTCGCAATGGGCTTTAGGGGTCGGTAAGGTATAGCTTGCTCTCGTAATGACCACACAAGGACTGTGAGAAACCTCTTTATATGAAAGGGAGAATAAAGAAGAAAAACCTGTGGAGAAATTAAGCCAAACAAAGCTCAAATACATTCAAGGGAATGATAGAGTTGTGGTAAAATTTGACCGGGGGAAATAATAAGCGAGCCCAATAGCCATAGGGGGGTTTTTTAGAGAGAGCAGATAGATAAAGGAAGATGTTTAGGGTATTTTAATTCTTCAGTTACTATTTCTAAGGAGGGGTTTAATCCGTGAAATATTTGAGGGAAAAATTTTGCTGGCGGGGACAATTCTTCTGGGAAGGGCTCACCCTCTGTCCCCAAGTCTTGGAAGATCCCGGTTTTTGGAAAATAGTTTTTACCTCCAGGGAGAAAGCCGGCCAAAGCCCACCCTTCCTCCGGGCAACTTCTTATCTCCTTTCTACCTTTAGGGAGCAGTTTCTGCACGATGGGATTTTTTCTCTCCCTCTTGAGTACTACGGAAAGCGGTTTACTCTGTATTTGCCTCAGTTCACTGGAAAAATCATTTTTAAGCAGATTCTCGATCTGTGGTTTCCTTATCTAGATAAGGAAAGAAAAGCTCTTCTCTATCCGGAGGTAACCCCGGAAGATATAGGTTCGCCTTTCCATACTTTTTACTTTAATCCTAAAAGAGAGATTTCCTGGGGTAGTGAAGGTCCCTATGAAAATGGATATAACTATCTCCGGGAGGGAGATTATGTGCTTGATGTGGGAGCCTATGTAGGTGTTTTTACTCTCCTTGCCGGAAAAGTAGTAGGAGAAAAGGGCAGAGTATTTGCCTTTGAACCCCAACCGCAATTCCGAGAAATGCTGGAGATGAACTTGGAGCTCAATGGACTGTACAATGTCGATGTAGTTCCCAAGGCTTTGGGAGACACACAAACGACAATTTCTATGAGAGGAATGTTGATAAAAAGAACTAACCAGGGTTATATAGAGTGTACCACACTTGATAATTGGGCAAAAGAGGTTGGTCTCGAATATTTCGATTTTCTCAAAATGGATGTGGAAGGATTTGAACGTAAAGTACTTCGGGGAGGAAGGAAGACACTGCGTCTCTTTACCCCCCGGATGGGGATCTGCACTTACCATCTTCCCGATGATCCTCAAGTGCTGCAAGAGCTCATTCTTGATATTAACCCGTGCTATCGCATCATGCCCAATGTTACAGGGAAGAAATATCTGGTGTGGAAAGAAGAGTCGTAGCAGAAAAAGTTAACTTGGCTAGAATAGATACAAGAATATGGAAGTAAATTGGAGAAAAAACATCCTTTTTGGAGTATAATGAATCAAAGATGCAAGATAAACAAGTTTCACTGGAGAGTGAAGGATAATGAAAAAATTAACTTTACCTTTTACTGTTTGTTTTTTGCTTTTTATTTTGTTAACTTCGGTAGGGGCACAAGGAGAGGTGGCTTCTCCGCTGGTGAGAGATTTGGAAAGTATGGAGAGAATCCTTTATGGCTCGGCTCAGCCGGGTAGCGTTCTGAGTAGAATAGAAAAAATAGAAAGAGACCTGATTGGTGACACCCTCGGTGGGACTCTCATGGAAAGGGTTAATACTCTGAAGACCTTTATCCTGACCGGAACAGAGGCCGAACCCTCTCTGGATTTTAAGATTAAAGCTATTCGTCTAACTCTTCGTTCTGAGCCGGCAGAGAGTGGGATTCTTATTGCTGAGTTAGAGGAGCTGGAAGAGTTGATTTTTGGAGCAGTAAGTAACGACCCCATCGGGGTGCGAGTAGACCGACTGTATAAAACCTGCGTAGATACTTCTAAAGTAAAGTCTTTTACTGTTCAAGTTCCAGAGGGGACTCTGGTTAAGGTTTCCATTCAAAGAGAAATCAACTCAGAAAGAAACAATGAAGGAGATCCAGTTCCTTTTGTCGTGGTAGAGGATGTAAATGTTGACGGAGTTTTAGTATTAACTGAAGGGACAAGGGGCGAGGGAAGGTTAACCAAAGTTAAACGTAAAGGAGCATTTGGTAAAGGGGGAAGTTTAGAAATAGATTTTGGAACTGTCAGGGCTACTGACGGAACCCCTATTCCTTTGGGTTTGGGGAAGAAATCAATTGAAGAAAATAAAGCAGTAGGCTATGCAGTGATAACCAGTATTGCTGGTCTTGCTTTACTTGGTCCTCTGGGAGCAGTAGCGGGAGTTTTTATCCAGGGGGAACCAGCTAAAGTAGAAAGAGGTGCAGAATTGTTCCTGGAAATGCTGGAAGATAAAGAGATTGCCGGACCTCTGGTGGGGGAAACAGAAGAGGCAGTATTATTCAGACCGAGAGAAAGGGAAACCCTGGAGTATGAAGAGGTTTGGGAAGAAGAAATCCCCCAAGAAGAAATTCAAGAAGAAATAGAAGAATTCCCCCAAGAAGAGCCTATAACTTGGGAGGAACCCGAGGTAGAAGTAGAAATAAGGCCTTATGAAGAGTGGGAATGAGAGGAGGTTCAAAGGATGAAAAATAAAATAATTGTAGCTTTAACTTTTATTTTAGTGTTGATGGTGGGCGTAGCAGAAGGGCAAGTCGATTATGACCGAGTATACCGGGATACAGCTAAAAAGTGGACCCGTTTCGCCCAGGTGGGAGATGCTTTCTCTGTGAAAGCTTTGTTCTGGAGTGAAGAAGTGGTCCAGGCCTGGGTGGC
>JAKPIQ010000217.1 GCA_029549715.1 Candidatus Atribacteria bacterium
TTTTTCTTCCCCTTATACTGAGGGAAGTTTCCCCCTCAGTCAGTTTTTGTCTTCTATGTCTTTTTAGTTTTTCGGGGGGTTATAAGGGGGGCGAAGCCCCCATTATAGTCTGGATTCCTGATAGAGATACTCAGGAATGACGGATGAGGGAAGCTCCCCGCGGTGACAGGAAAAAGGAGGGGGCTCATAAGAGAGTATCTTACTTACTTACCCCCTCTCTCCAGCTCGCCACGCTCCCCGGATAAAATTATAAAATGGAGTTTTTTATACAAAAATTATCTCCCTTCACCCCATCAGGGGGCAAGTTTACCAGAAACTTCATAATACCTGGTCACTCAGTTAAAAATTTATCCTAAGATAGTGTCCAGAATCATCATCACTATAAACCCGAAAAGAAGAGCATAAGTGGAGGAGCGAGCATGGGGAGAATGATGAGTTTCGGGTATTATCTCATCACTAATCACAAAAAGCATCGCTCCTGCAGCAAGGGCCATTCCCAGAGGAAGAAAAGAATGCATAATGGTAACCAGGGAAATCCCCAAAAATCCCCCGATAGGCTCCACCAACCCGGTGAGCAAAGCATAAATAAAAGCCTGACGATGATCGTACCCCACTCCTAAAAGAGAGACAGCTACTGCCAGGCCTTCGGGGATATTTTGCAGGCCAATGGCCAGAGCTATCGTAATACCATCAGATATGTTTCCGCTACCAAAGCTCACTCCCACTGCTAAGCCTTCCGGGAAATTATGTAAAGTGATAGCCAGGACAAATAGCCAGATCTGCCGGAGATCTGGCCCCAATCCTTCTCTTCCCCTCTCAAAGTGCTCGTGAGGTATTATTCTATCAAAGACATCGAGCAGAACTCCTCCTATAGCCACCCCCAAGGCAGCTATCCATGCTCCTCCCGTCTCCACCGCCGGAACCAAAAGACTGAAAGCAGTAGCGGCAAGCATTATTCCTGCTGCCATCCCTAATAGCTCATCTCGAAATCGGTGGGAAATTTTTTGACCTTTCCCAAAAAGAATCGGTATTGCCCCCACACCGGTAGCCAACCCGGCCAAAAGACTGGCCACAGTTCCCAAAAGAATAGGACTCACCAGCACCACCCTTTTTTATTTTATTCTCTCCCAATTTCCCGGATATGACAAGCCACTTTAATGTCTACCGATTATAAATCAGAAAATTCACCCTCTCTCCTTTTGGCCCTCCCGTTTAGCCGGAGTCGCTATACACCTTTTATACCATAACTTATAAAATCTTCTCCTCCCATCTTTTTCTTCGTTAAAAAGGGCATTGACCAACTATTTATTGACAGCGGGGGTAAGGAGTTGTATCATTTACAAAAAAGATGGATTGGGGATAATTAAGGTATGTCCCTATCCCCATTTTTATGATTTATCTCTTAGGTTCAGTTATTGGTGTTATTTATCAGATGGGATATTTAGAGAAAAGATTGCACTACAGCATGCCACTCTCATGTCATAACTACTTATGAGTTGAGCGAACTTAAGAAATCTCTCTGGTAAAGAGAGTAGAAGGAAATTTTCACCATTCCAGAGTTTTCGCACCCGAGTTTTTAAATAACAAAATATTTGAAGGTGGGAAGATGGAAGATAGAAAAGTAGTAAAAATTGGCATCATGGGTCTGGGAACAGTGGGGGCAGGCACAGTTAAAATATTAGAAGAGAGAAAAGAAGAAATAGAAAAAGAGCTTAAAGTTGCTATGCAGATAGCTAAAGTTGCCGATAAAGACTGGGAAAGAGAAAGGCCGGTAACAGTGCCTCCAGAAATCAGAACTTATGACCCCTGGGAAGTAGTAAAAGACCCCGAAATTGACATAGTGGTAGAGGCAATAGGGGGAGTGTCTCCTGCCTTTGAGCTGGTTTCTTGCGCCCTTGAGCAAGGTAAAACAGTGATTACTCCCAATAAAGAGCTCATCGCTAAAAAGGGAGGAGAGCTATTAAAAATAGCTGAAAGCTCAAATAGTGAGCTTTTCTTTGAGGGAGCAGTGGGAGGGGGAATACCCATCATTCATTCTCTCAAAGGACAACTGATAGGGGATGACATAGAAGAGGTTATCGGGATAGTAAATGGCACTACTAATTTCATTCTCACCGAGATGTCTCTCCACAAAACTTCCTATGCTGAGGCGTTAAAAGAAGCACAGAGCAAAGGATATGCAGAACCGGTCCCGGTTATGGATGTAGAAGGATTTGATGCTGCTTATAAAATAGCTATTCTTGCCTCTTTAGCTTTTCACAGCAAGATAGAAGTGGAAAAAGTCTATCGAGAGGGAATCACTCTTTTAATCCCTGAGGATATCGAGTTTGCCAAAGAACTGGGATTTGCAGTGAAGCTTCTGGCCATTGCTAAACAATTAAACGGAGAGATGGAACTGCGGGTTCACCCGGTACTTTTACCCTTCCACCATCCCCTATCTCAAGTATATGGGGTGGAAAATGCCATTTATGTTAAATCGAAAACTCGCCGGCTAACTTTTCGAGGTCCAGGAGCAGGAGGAGAAGCCACCGGCAGCGCTATTGTGGGAGACATAATAGAAGCTATACGTAATTGGAAGTGGCAGTGCCGGGGTAGAATAGGCTGCACTTGCCTGCGAGAGATGAAAGTAAAGCCCATCACGGAATTAGTTACTCAATATTGTGTGCGCATTTTAGCATTAGATGTGCCAGGAGTGCTGGGTAAAATTGCCACTCAATTTGGAGAAGCAGGAGTCAGCCTCTCAGCAGTGAAGCAACCCATTAGCACCCCGGGGGAGCTTACCAATATTTATTTTCTTACCCACCAGGCAAAAGAAGAAAATCTGCAAAGGTCACTGGAACACATTAGAAAACTGGAAGTAGTGAAAGGAGCCTATGCCATCCGGGTAGAAGCAGGAAACTGAAAGGAGGAAAAACTTTTGGACAAGGAGGAGATTACCACAGTTTTGCGCTGTTTAAGTTGCCAGCGGGAAACTGAACATCGTCTGATTTATCAGGAAGAGATGGTAAAGTCCATAATATGTCAGGAATGTGGGCTGGAGATTAGCTTTGATAAAGATAGACTTTTAGCTCTTTACGGAGAAGATTTAGTAAAAAGAGTCCTCACTAAACCCCAGCGGGTTACCGAAGAATATAAAGAAGATCTGGTTAAATTCTTCAGCAGCATCCCCTTTCGTATTATTACCAAACCTTATCGGATGTGGAAAGAAATAGAATCCCTCCGGGACGATTAATTAAAGTGCCAGAAAGAGGAGAATATTTTTCTCCTCGGTAGCGCTTGATTGCCGTTTTGTTTAGTAACTTTATTTTTGGTTATAAATAGATGTTACCATGAACAGAGAAAAATATCGCCTAAACATAGGGTGTATAGTAGACACCATAATTTATGAATACCAGGCCAGAGTCTGGGAAGGTATCGTTGGGGGGGCAAAAGAAAAAGATGTCAATCTTTTCACTTTTGCCGGAGGAGTAACTTACTCCAGCCACTTTTTTGATATTAACGCTGACCATGTTTATAACCTGGCCAACCCCCAAAGCGTAGATGGCCTGATTGTGTTAAGCGCCACTCTTGGCTCCTATGCCTCCGGGGATTTTTACAAAAAATATTTACCGCTACCCATGGTGAGTGTGGGGCTGGAAATAGAAAATATACCCAGTGTTTTAATAGATAACAAAGGGGGGATGAAACAAGCCCTGTCCCATCTCATTGAAGACCACGGCTATAAAGATATCGCTTTTATTCGAGGACCGGCCTACAATCCCGAGGCAGAAGAAAGATACCAGGCTTATCTCGAGACTTTAGCGGAACACAGTATACCTATAAAAGAAGAGCTCATAGTTACGGGAAATTTTTTGCGACCTTCCGGGCAAGAAGCTGTAGGAGTACTTCTCGATGAGAGAAAAGTTAAATTCGATGCCCTCGTCGCTGCCGATGGTAATATGGCCCTGGGAGCTCTGGACGAATTAAAAGAGCGAGGAATTAGAGTGCCCCAGGAGGTGGCCATAGTGGGGTTTGATGACTTAGAAGAAACTAAATTAGTGCAGCCCCCTCTTACCGCTGTGCGCCAACCTCTCTTGAATATTGGCCGAAAAGCCCTGGATATGTTATTAGATTCAATAGAGGGAAAGCATGTCCCCGAAAAAATTATACTTCCTACTGAGCTAATAATAAGGCAGTCTTGTGGTTGCAAATCTTTTCTGGTCTTAAAAGCAGGAGAGAAGGTTGACTTGGGCAAGAAATCTCCGAACGTCCTTCCTGCACCAGAAATCCTTCATCGGATAGCAGAAAGTACGGGAGAAAATCCTGATTTATATCCCTTATTGGATGGCATACTCAGCTCTTTCCTGGCCTCTTTAAAAGAGGAATCTTCGGATAAATTTCTGGAAAACTTAGAGCAGTATTTGCTCGCCACAGAGAAAGATACCTATCCTACAGAGATGTGGCACAAGATAATTATATCTCTCCGACAAGAAATTCTTCCTCATATAGAGGAGAGAGAAATACCTTTTGCTGAAAATCTCTTTCACCAGGCCCAGCTTCTCATTGCAGAAATCAAGGAAAGAAGAGAGAGATATAAAGGATTAAAAACCTTAAATGAAACCGTTAAAATTAGTAACATATCTCAAAGAATTATATCTACTTTTGATTTTGAGAAGTTATCTCAAGTGTTAACTAAAGAGCTGAAAAAGCTGAAAATTCCGGGTTGCTACCTAGCCCTGTACCAGGAAAATGAGAACTCTCCCCCGGCTCGGCTAATCTTAGCTTATAGTGAAAACCCCATAGAAGCTAAAGACATCGGAACCTGGTTTTCTCCCCGCCAACTCTTACCCGGAGATTTAGCTCATCCTCCCTACCGCCGGGATTTCCTGATTCAGTCTCTCTGTTTCGAAGATAAAGTTTTAGGATACATCGTTTTTGAGCTAGACTCTAAAGATGGGTTCATGTATGAGCTCCTGAGAGGACAAATAAGCAGTGCCCTTTATGGAGCAATACTGTTTAATAAATATGTCGATGCCCTTCAGCAACTGGAAAAGCAGGTAAAAGAATTATCTCTCCTCAATGAGATAGGGCAAGCGGTGAATTCAGCAATGGAGCTGGATAAATTATGGGAGCTTATCTATCAGCAGACTTCCCGCCTGATAGATTTTCAGAGTCTCTATATTGTCCTTCATAATGAAGGGGAACAGGAATTAAGAACAGTTTTTGATATATCAAAGGGGAAACGAAGAAGAGATAGAGAAAAGCCCCGTCCTTTTGCTCAGGGAAGGGCCGAATACATAATCAGGAATAAAAAACCCCTGCTTATAAGAGGAGAAGTAGAGAAGATCTATGACCAGTTAAAAATTACCCCCAGTGATAAAAAAGCACAAGCTTTTGCTGGAGTGCCCATCATGACCAGAGGAAAAGTAATAGGAGTTATAGCCGTTCAACACTATGAAAGTAGCGATGCTTATGATGAACACACCATAGAGCTTTTATCAGCTATTGCCAACCAGGCCGGAATAGCCATCGAAAATGCCCGTCTTTTTGAAGCAACTAAAAAACTGGCTACTATAGATCCCCTAACCGGGGTATGGAACAGAAGGTCCTTAGAAGAAGCCCTGCAGAGAGAAAAAGACCGATCAGAGCGCTTCTACCATCCTTTTTCTATTTTAATGGTAGACGTGGATAACTTAAAAATTTTAAATGATACCTATGGACACCTATGGGGAGATGAAGTTATTAAAACCGTAGCCCGCACTATTCAGTCTTCCTGTCGAAGGATAGATATGGTGGGGAGATATGGAGGAGATGAGTTTGTGGTTATCCTCCCTGAAACTGACCAAAAGGGAGCTGTGAAAGTTTCAGAAAAAATCCTCTCCAGCATCAAAAACAAGTCTTTAACCACCCCCGATGGAGCGAAAATCCCCCTCAGTGTAAGTATTGGTATAGCCTCTTATCCTCTGGATGCTGAAGATGTAGAAAAACTCTTATCTTTAGCTGATGCTGCTATGTATAGAGCTAAACTAACAGGAGGAGGTAGAGCGGTTCCGATCTCCGAAGAAGTAGAGGAAACTCCGGTGCCTTTCGATGTATTAGGGGGGTTATTAATGGCTATCAACAGCAAAGACAACTATACCCTTAAGCACTCTCTCGATGTAGCTCGAGTGGCCTGTACTTTGGGGAGAGCTCTCGGGCTTCCTGAAGAAGACATAAAAACTCTGGAGATAGCAGGAAAGCTTCACGATATAGGGAAAATAGGGATCTCCAGTAGCATTCTCAAAAAACCAGGGCCCCTCACTCCCGAGGAATGGGAAATAATAAAGGAACATCCTACCTTAGGGCGTCTAATTATGCAACATCTCTCCCAGTTAGAGGTTGTTTTTCAAACCATATTGTATCACCACGAAAGATGTGATGGTAAGGGATATCCAGAAGGGGTTCAGAGGGAAAATATTCCCCTCTTGGCCAGAATCCTGGCCTCTGCTGATGCTTATTGTGCCATGCGCTCCAACCACCCCTACAGAAGAGCTCTAACTAAAGAAGAAGCTATAGAAGAAATAAAGCGAAACATGGGAACTCAATTAGATCCCGAGTTAGCTAAAAAGCTCATTGAGCTAATAGAAAAAGGAGAAATTGAGCTATAAAGGCTTTGCCAGGGGATATAAAACCACCTACCCTTCTGGGGGCAAAGAAATATCTATTCTGTAAACGACAATGGCAATAAGAGGGTAAACCCCCTTATCAACCCCCGAAAAGACAAAAATTAAAGATAAAAAAAGGCAAAAACTACTGAGGGGAAAAGCAAACAGCCTACGGCGTAAACTGAAAATAAAAGACAAAAGAAGAAAAACAAAAGACAGAGTACAAAGAAAAAACACCGAGGGAGAAAACGTCCCTCGGTATAAACAGTACAAGGGGGAAAGAATTCCCCCTTGTGAACCTCTTTCTCATTTGTCACCGCGAGGAGCGATTGAGGTGGTGATCTCGCTTTTCCCCTCTCCCTGAACTCTTTTCCCCTCACCCTCAATTCTTTTTTTCTTTCCCTCTCCCTTGACGGGAGAGGGTCAGGGTGAGGGTGGATTTCTTTTCCGTCATTCCTGAATGTCTCTATCAGGAATCCAAATCAGAGGAGAAAAACCTACGGAGGGAAAAGACCTCCCTGTTTTCATTGTCATCTGGTGCTG
>JAKPIQ010000169.1 GCA_029549715.1 Candidatus Atribacteria bacterium
TCTCGTTTGGATTTATTGATTACTATGATAACTCCCGGTGCGGTAGTATTATAGAAAAGGTTTTCGGGCAGCAATAAAACTGCTTCTATAAAGTCTCCCTCCACAAACTCTTTTCTTATATCCCTCTCTCTATTCCTTCCCATATTCCCGCTACCTCGGGAAACTGCACCGGTATCGATTACCACAGCCATTTTGCCTTCTTCGTTCAGGGAAGCAAACATATGCTGAATCCATCCCCAGTCTGCACTGCTGGAAGGAGGATAGCCAAAAATGAACCGATTGTAGGGGTCGTTCTCATAGGTACTCTGGGAAAAATTCTGGTTCCACATGGGATTGGCAGCCACCAGATCGAACTTTTTGAGTGACCCCTCCGGCGTTGTAAAAGCGGGTCTCGTCATCGTGTCGCCCAGAGCAATATCTGCTTCCATATCGTGAATAAAGGTGTTCATCTTGGCTATGGCGAATGTGGAAGGTAGTATTTCCTGACCATAGAATTTCAAAGGTTCAAGAGAAGAATCCACTCCATATTTACCTTGAAACCGCAAGTAAGATTTAATCAAAAGGCCTCCCGAGCCGCAACAGGGGTCGTAGACTTCATCCCCGGGCTCGGGGTCCAAAATGTAAGACATCAGCGTGGCAACCTCGCTGGGGGTATAGAACTCCCCGGCACTCTGTCCAGAACCTTCGGCGAATTTCCTCAAAAGATATTCGTAAGCCCGTCCTAAAATATCGGCCTCCACATCTTCTAATCCAAGTCGATATCTACCCAGAACATCTATGAGCTCTTTCAGTTTATCATCGGCGATAATCCTCTGTCCGGCGGTAGTGGCGTTAAAATCTATGGTGTCGATAACTCCCTGCAGCTGGGAGTTTACTCTGGCGATGGTGCGAACGGCGTTGGTTAAATACTCCCCGACATTGGTGGTTTGTTTGGCAATCTCTTCCCATCTCGCCTCTTCGGGGAGATAAAAACGAACCAGGTTGTGGTCCTCGGCTACCAACAGCTCAACAATCTCTCGTGACCCATATTCTCGCACCAGCTCATTCATCTCATCATCAAACACATCGGAGAGCCTTTTTAAGAATATAAGCGGCAAAATGTAGTCTTTATACTTAGGCGCATCAATTGGGCCTCTAATTTTACAGGCGGCTTCCCACAGCCAGCTCTCCAGTGTTTTTACGTCGAGCTTACCTCCGGGCATGTTTCAACCTCCCCCCGCTTTTTCCTTAACTTTCTGGTTTTCGCCCCCTGAGTATCTTCTCAAATTTTACCACAAAAGAAAGATTTACAGCTTTTCTATGTGGATATTTCCCTCCACTCCCAAGAATTCTCCCATAATGATTAAGACCCCTTGAATATCAGTAATGCGCTGAGAAAATTTTAACACCTTCTTTATATCTTCTTTTTCTTGCACCCGGTTAGCTAAGCTGGTAGCCCAGGCATCAGCCACAGCTGATGATTCTGCTACCACAACCACGGCATCTGCTTTACCGAAGTTTAAAGAATGGCCAACTGTTCCCGAAGAAGTAGCCACCCCCCATTTTTTGCCTGGAGGCAATTTAATGCCTATCCGGAAGCTGAAAGGAGAATCTTCCCCGGCATACACTGCCACTACTCGAGCCTCCCGAGAAAGGACCAGTAAATCTCCTCCATTTTCAATTATTACCTCCTCGCTTTCTTGCCGGAGCTCTTCTCCCACCATTTCATTTATCGCCCCGGCAACAGAAGCCATAGGACCTACTCCTGCTTTTCTTCCTGCTTCTGCCATCATCTGGCACAGGGGAGGAGCAAAAGAAGCAGGAGTAATCGGAACTAAAGAATGCCCGAAATGGGGGTCATAGCGCAGATAGGCTTCTAAGTTGTTTCTCTCTTTTTCTAACCTTTTATAAGCCAGATCTTGCAGGTTTTTCTCTGCCCAAATTAAAAGGTCGCTTTCTTTTATCTGCACAGAAAAGGGCACTAAATCCGGTGCCCTTGTATAGTTACGATACCACCGCTCTACGTATTCCCTCACAGGAGAGCCTCCATGGCATGGGTGGGACAGGCCAAAACACACATTTCACAAGCAATACATTGAGTTTCATCATATTTTACTAAATAAGAAGGTTTTTCTACATACAGGGCCTCAGTGGGGCAAACTCCTACACAGGAGCCGCAGTGGATACAGTGCTCCTCTATCATCTTTATATCCTGGCTCAGAGATTCAACTTCTAAACCGTTTTCCTTCAAAAAGTGCAGTCCTTCCTCTTGTTTTTTCTTTTCTCCAATTATTTCTATCACCATAAGCCCCTCTCGATGGGGGGAAATGGAAGCACGCATAATGTTAAAATGCAGCCCAAACTGGAGAGCCAGCTCACACACCAGAGGTCGCTCTACCAGCTCAGGAGGAAACCGCAAAACTACTTTCTGGGAAGAGTTCATATTCTCACCTCCCCACTCTTATATTGTTTACCGGTCGTTCGGGAAGGTTGTGAAAACGACTACCTTCCTCTTTTCCCGGAAGAGGTAGAACTGGTTGAGTTAAAGTGAAGTCTCCTTTTTGAATCCAATCTTTTAGAGTCAAGGCTATTTCCCGGGCTCGATAATAACTGGATAGGGAAGCAGTAGGAACTTCTTTCCCTTCTATGTTTATCTTTCCCTGGCGCAACTGGGCATAGCTCGCATAACCCAATATCTCTCCTGTCCCGTTGGGATAAGCGTCGCTGTAATCTATAACGGGAGCCAGTATATCTTCATCCTTTACTGCGCAATAATAAAGAGTTTCTTCGTCCAGAATAGGGATAGGCACTCCCAAACCCACGGCCATAGAGCAACCATACCCTCTCAGGCTTACTCCCCACAACCAGTTAGCGTCCATTCCTTTTAAGTCTCCCATGACCGCCAGAGTTCCTGCTCCGTCTTTGGGGATACCTCGCTCATTTCTTTCTACTCCAGGATTATGTTGCGTCCCCTGCCAGGCCACATATCCCACTCCTCCTCCCAGAAAAATTCGCGTTCCCACCCCGATTACTCGATAAAAAGGGTCATTAAGGAGAGGAGAGAGTTGCCCGGCGGAAGAATAATTGGCATTACCTAATTTGGGGAGCAAAACTCCCATATAGGTGTACAGGGTTTTAGAAGAGAGGTTCACCGCCACATTATAGTTCTGGTAAGCATTACGAGGGTTAAAAAGGTAGGCTTCGTTTAAGTCCGCTAAATTGATCCAGGTTACTAACTTTCGGCGGGGATAACAATCTGTTCCATAACCATAGGCCTCGAGAAGCACATCCTTCCCTGCCACTAAATCTTGAATTACATGCCCTCCCCCATATTTAAATTCTCCGGGGTGAATTTTGTTGAGCGGGTCATCCTGAGCCACCTGCGCTGCTCCGATGTAGAAATCCACAGCAGCTAAACCACAGTAGGCCATTACTCCGTTGAGGTAGGCTTCGCTGACTTTCATGCGGGGCTTGGTATGCCCGATATTAAAAAAAGCTCCTGAAGAGCACATCACTCCAAAAGTGCCAGTGGTTACCACATCTACCTCTTGAGCAACTTGTTTTACCCCTTTTTCTTCTACTAAATCAATTACCTCCTCAGCAGT
>JAKPIQ010000177.1 GCA_029549715.1 Candidatus Atribacteria bacterium
GGAAATATAGCTTTTATTGTAGATGTAAAAAGTGATTATAATCGAGTAGAATATTTAGACCATTTTACTCAATTAGTTTTACCCAAAGCAGCTGAGCTTCTCCCTGAGCTTGGAGGATGCAAGATTATAGGTTGTATTGTCTCTTTTAGATTAGACCCCTCTATCATTGAGAAAGCTTCGGAGATGGGTATCTTAGCAATCTCCTTAGGAGGAGATTATTTAGAATTCTGCAATCAGGAAGTAGTAGAGACTATAAAACAGACTATAGGGGGGTAAACCCCCTTATGACCCCTCAAAAAATCTCTTTGCTGAAAAACCCCCTCCCTTACCCACCCTGCCAAATCAATGATTTGGCAGGGAAGCCGGGCACTTCCTCCCGCAAGGGGAGGGAGAAAAAAAAGAAGGGAGACTCAATTCTTTCCCCTCTCCCTTGACGGGAGAGGACTAAGGTGAGGGTGAATCTTGAGTCCGTCACCCCTGAATGTCTCTATCAGGGGTCCATAGTATTTAAAAACCAAAGAAAAAGCAAAAATGTGGATTCCCGATTAAAGATTTCGGGAATGACAGATGATGTGGATGCCTCGCTAAATTTTGGGCATGACAGGGGGGAGAGAGATTGCCACAGAGCAATAAGGGGGGAGAAAATACCCCCTTATGAACTCCCTAAAAGCAGGAAAGACAAAAGAATAAAGACTATTGGTGGGAAAAATCTCCACCAGTATAGGGGGAAAGGCCTCCTTATAAACCCGCAAAAAACAACAAAGATAAAAGGATGCTGGTGGGGTATAATAACTTCAGGAGAAACAATACAGTAAATTGAGGCGAGAGTAGTGATTCTATGATTGATTTTGAGTTTTCTGAACATGCAGAGAATATGCGAAGAGAAAGGGACATTCTCCCTTCATGAGTTGAATTAACTCTGGAAGATCCTGTGAAGACGGAACAAAAGGATGATGGTCCGGTTCATTATATTCGGCCAATTGAGGAGTGGGGAGGGAAGTATTTGAGGGTGGTGGTGAATCAGGATACTGTTCCCTGGAGAATAGTGGCCCTCTTCTTTGACCGCAGATTAAAGGGGAGGTTACCATGAGACTGAAGGTAGACCATAAAAATGATGCTTTGTATTTTCGGCTCAGCGAGTCAGCTATTGTTGATTCTGAGGAAATACAGCCAGGTTTGATTATTGATTATGATGCCAGTGGGAATGTGGTAGGGATTGAGATTCTGGGCGTTAGTAAAATAGCCCCGCCAGAAACCCTGAAGAGCCTCCAGTTTGAGACGACGTAAAGAGAAGTTAGACAGCCTACGACTATAGGGGAAAAAGACCCCCTATTACCCCCTGGAAAAAATGAAACATGAAGACAAAAGACAGACAGCCTACGGCGTAGGATAAAAACATAAATAAAACACAAAAGACTACTGGTGGGAAAAGCATCCACCAGTGGATTCCCGATAAAAGATTTCGGGAATGACGAAACTATAGGGGGGAACCCCCTATAACTCCCTAAAAACAGAAAATAAAAAGACAAGACCCACTGAGGGGAAAGCATCCTGAGGGGTATGTAGCATACCCTCTGGGGCTAAAGGGTATAGTGGTTGGCGAAGGCGATACTTACGAGGAGGCGCTTGCGGATGTAAAATCAGCTATCAAATTTCACATGGAAACTTTGGGGATGGAGATTTTTGAAACCGAGGAGATTATAGAAACCTTTGTTGCAGAAGTGGCCGTGTGATGAAGTTCCCCAAAGATGCCCCTAAGCGAAAAGTCATAAAAACATTAGAAAGCCTCGGATGAGCTCCCAGGAAAAAGCAAATAGTCCCCTTTTTATTACCAGAACCTCTTTTACTGTCATTATAGCTGGTTCCATTCATCAGCGGTAATTTCTCGACCTATGATTTTCTCTACTTCCTTAATCATTATTCGAAGTTGAGGTACAGAATATTCAAAGTAGGAGGGAATTGCTAGACGATGTTTTTCATAGAGCATAAATTGATGCTTAGCTCCGGAAAGAGGACCTTCAAAACCCAGCTGGCGCAACCGCCGGATAAAATCGCTCCTTTTACAGGGGGTCCATCGGCTCACAAACTGGCTCCTGGTTTAAATCGATATCTCCAATTACTGGCAAAGGGTGCTTTAATTTCAATCCTACCAGAATCCAATCTTCAAGTGTAGAACGCAAAGATTCTTCACATTCTCGCAGGGTGGCCCCAAATGCCACAACTCCCTTACAAGAGGGAATTCGACCGACAAAAGTACCATCTTCAAGTTTATCGTAGATAGCTTGCGCCATTGCTTGTTCTATATACTCACTTAAGACATATTGTGTGGCCACTGAGCACCTCCTATTTCTTTATTTCCCCTTTTTATATTCTACTTTTGTTTGAAATTTCTCTTCTTATATTATAAGTGAAAATATTTTTTTGAAAAGTAGCAATGGTAATAAGGAGACAATAGGGGGGAACTTATCTCTTCCCGGTCAAAACCAAAAGGGGTCCTGCTAAGTTACTCTAAATATGAGGAACTGAAGGATTTGGTCGAGAAAGCTAAGCAGTTAGAAGCTTCTCAGATGCTAAGCGAGTTCAGGGAAAAAGCTGCAAAAGCCGGGATTACTGAGGCAGATGTTGAAGAAGAAGTTGAAAAGGCCAGAACCTCTTGCGGGTAGTTAAAGGGGTACCCCCTTTTATTGCTCTGTAGCGACCTCTCTCATTCCTCACTCTCCCGGGGTGAGGGTGATTTCTTAAAGAAAATTAGCTCATCCTTTTCTATCTCTTCCCTGAAGTTAGGTTTTGCGTTATAATGAAGAAAAT
>JAKPIQ010000180.1 GCA_029549715.1 Candidatus Atribacteria bacterium
TGGAGGAAAAACACTCCAACGTTGAGGGAGAAAGCAGAAAATCTACGATGTAAAATATTTAAAAATAAAAATACAAGCAAAAAAAGAATTTAAAACCACACTGGAGAAAGAGCACTCAAAAAAAAGAAAAAGATTAAAAACGTAAAAGATGAAAACCACTGGGGGAGAAAAAACATTTTCTCGGTATAAGGAGCATCCTTCTGTAATTCTTCTTGAAAAGCGAGATGAAAAATGCTTCACTGCTTTCTACTGCAACCCAACCGGCGGCATCCAGCACTGGAATAAATTGAGGGGTTTCAAGGGAAAAGGAATAATTAGCTATTTTTATACTCTAATATCAATTATGTTTCCTTTTTCCTCTTTTACATCTAGCTGTTTTTCCTGTTTTTTCTTTTTCTCAGCATCTGCTGTATCTACTACGTCTCCTTCTTTTCTCTTTTTCCCTTCCTCTTCCCTTGTATAACGGTCGGTTTCTGGAGAAGGAATTACTTCCCTCTCTACTTTTTGAGCTTGACCCTGTATTTCTTGAGCTAAAGCGTAAGATGATAAAGTGGAGGCGTCATTTTCCACTTTCTGAATACGTGCTACCTCAGGAGAACGAATTACTACATTTTGCATACTTACCGGATCTACCATAAAATCACCCTCTTAGCTTCGAGGTCTCTCGAAGCTTCCCA
Source organism: Candidatus Atribacteria bacterium (assembly GCA_029549715.1). Lineage (GTDB taxonomy): Bacteria > Atribacterota > Atribacteria > Atribacterales > Caldatribacteriaceae > Sordicultor. The sequence goes on from JAKPIQ010000180.1 coordinate 678, forward strand.
TTACCACCTCCTGATCTTTTTTGTAAAAGGAGGCATAAGGAATTTCATCTCTCACAAGATACGCAAGATTGCCCACCGTGATTCTTACCTGAGGATAGACTTTTTCCTCTATCAAGACCTTCCCTTCTCCTCCAGAAATTATTTCTTCCAATTCTTCTAACCGTTCTTCACAGAACTTCTTTTTTTCTTCAGCCAACCGGCAGGTTTTCTTGAGTCTCTCTAAAATTTCAACCATCCGACGATCAAGATTCTTCCCTGCATTTCGCTGCTCCTCAATAGCCTGGAAAGCTTTTTCCCCTTCTGCAAGTTGTTTTTTTGCCTTTTCTAACTCTTCTAAGAGATAATTATACTCATCCCGGAGAGCAGGGTCTATGCCTACCATTACCTCTGTATTGGTACCCATAGGTGACCCCAAAGTTTTTACCCACACTAAATTTCCCGCTTTTATCCTTCCTCCCACCGCGAGACCCTTCCGACCATTTACTATCACTTTTCTCCCGGCAGAAACCTGGCTGTGAAACACTGCTTCTCCTACTATAACATCTTGACCTGCTTCTACTATAGCATTCTCTATTACTTTAGCTTTTACATCTCCTCTTGCTCTCACCAACCCTTTTTCTCGCCCAAATATTCCCCCCCTTATTATGACGTTTCCCTGTGACTGCACAGTAGCCGCTTCCACGTTACCCCAGACTTCTATATCTCCTTCTGCCTCTACTTTAAAGCCACTACGTATTGTTCCTCGAACTATTATAGAACCAACAAAAGAAATATTACCTATCGAGACATCCACATCTCCATCTACTTCAAAAAGAGGCAAAACCGATATGGTTTTACCCACCAACACCGGTCTTCCCGCCACTTTAGCAATGGCTTTAGTGCCTTCTTCTATTAACTCCACATTCTTTCCCGCTCTTATTTTAGCCGGTCTACCCGGCAAAGCAGGAATTTCTTTTCCAAAAACATCCTGACCCGGTATGCCTTCTCTCGGAGGGATAAGCTCCGCCAATAAGTCTCCTTCTTTCACCTCTGGTATTTTCACGAAATCAAATAAATCTACTCTTCCACTCTCATCTTCTTCCCACCTCTTTTCCAGTTCCTGGGTAAACAAAACTTTTACTTCCCCATCCTTTCCCCTCTGTGGTCTTTTCCCTTCAGCAATAAGGTAACGACCTTCTTCCTGGAGAAGCTTTTTCCCCTCTTCCAGTACTTCCTCTTTTATTCCTGCGACTATTCCCCTGCTAGCCAAAAAGTCTTTTAACTCCTCATAAGAGGAAAGTTCCTCTTCGGTAAGGGGTTTCTTAACCACTAATTCTGCCCGTAAGCCATCACCAGAAATAAAAAGCTGAATCCGATTATCCTCTTCTAATAGTTTAAGAGACTTGAGCAATCGTACCTCCTTTTACTTCCAATCGGAAAGTTTTGCTTTTAATTTTAAGAGAGCACGAGAAATGATTTGAGAAACTCGTGACTCTTTCACCTCCAAAATAGCACCAATTTCTTTGAGAGTTAAGCCTTCAAAATAATAAAGAGCAATGCTCAACCTTTCTCTCTCTGGTAACTCTTCACTAGCTTTTCCCAAATAATCTAACAGCTCTTCTTTTTCCAGAAGAGCTTCAGGATTAAACATTAAGCGTTTTTCTTTCACTCCGTCAATAAGTTTTTCTCCCTCTTCCTTTTCTTCATCTAAGGAAAAGAAAAAGGCGGATTTACCTCGCTCTATTATCCAGGTTACCTCTTCTACAGAAGCTTCTAGCTCTTCTGCTATTTCTGATAATGTCGGTTCTCGCCCTTTTTCTCCTTCCAACTTCTGGTAAGCAGCCATAACCTCTTTCCAGCCCCGGCGCTCCCGACGAGTCAAGGGGTCTAAGCTTCGCAAATAATCTAACGCTGCTCCTCTAATTCGAGAAAGAGCAAAAGTCTCGAACCGTAAACCCTTCTCTGGTTGATAACGATCTAAAGCCTGTAGTAAACCAATTACTCCATAACTTTCTAAATCCTCCCTGTCTATATGAGAGGGGAGAATATAAAGTAGCCTTCCCAGAGCTATTTTAACCAGATAGAGATAATGTTCTGCTAATTTTTCCCGTTCTACGGGGTCTTTAGTCTTAGAATAACTATCCCAGATTTTATCTATGTTTTCAATCTCTGGAGTCAGATTCATCTCTTATTTCCATTTCTTTATTTCC
>JAKPIQ010000008.1 GCA_029549715.1 Candidatus Atribacteria bacterium
AGGAGATTCTCCCATTGTGGGTTGTGGAACCTTTGCCTGTCCCTGGGGAGCGGTATCTATGACTGGTGAGGGAGAGGAAATAATGAGGTGGGGTATGGCTCGACGGATAGGAGAGTGGATGGAGGAAGTAAGTGCTCAAGAAGCAGTAAATAGAGGTATGGAGATAGCTTTAGAGAAAAAGATACTTTGCGGAGTTATCGCCATCAGTAAACGGGGAGAGATAGGATGGGGTGCCAACGGAGGGATGTTACCATTGGCTTATTGGAAAAAGGGAATGGAGAAGCCCCTTTTTACGCTGGTAGACTGATAGGAAAATGTAAAAGTGCAAACATATCTAGAGGGACGGTGAAGAAATTACCAGCTGTGATTGTACCTTTCGGGAAGCAATGGAGAAAAACTCTAACCTCCTGGTTCAGCAGTTTAAGAAAAACCCATAGAACTGTATTTGGCAACTCTCCGGGGATATTCCGGTTACTTTAGAGGTCTCTTTCCCAGAGGAGGTTATCAAATACTTGATAAATCGATAATATAATGGTTATAAACTTACAAATTGGCAGGCCAGAAACATTAACGAAAAAACCTCTCCAGAACGAGAAATTTTTGAAAGGAGGAATAAAAAATGGGAGAAAAATACTTTCATCCTCATCTCAGCTACACCGATTTTAAGGAAGGAAATTTTGATAAGGCTATTTTAGCAGTAGGGTCAGCAGAAAACCATGGTTTTCATTTGCCTTTCGGCACTGATACTTTAGTTTCTTTAGCTATCGCTGAAGAGGTAGCTAAAGAAGTAGAAGGACTTCTAGTTTTGCCCCCTGTAACTATGGAGTGAGCTTCTACTATGATGATTTTCCTTTTACTTTGACCCTGCGACCGGAGATTATGGTGGAAGTCCTGAAAGATGTCTTAAGCTCTTCCATAAGGCAGGGAATCAATCATATTATTATCATCAATGGACACGATGGTAACATTGCCCCTATCGAAATAGCGGCTCGCTCTGTTAAGGTAAAATATCCTGAGTCTTTCATCGCTTCCTTAGACGCCTGGTGGGTAAAGGCCAGCGAGCTGCTTCCTCCTGGCACTTTCGAGGTAGAAGAAGGATTGGGACACGCAGGGGAAGGAGAAACCTCCATTATTTTACATCTCTACCCCCAGCTTACCCGGATGGAGAATGCTCGAGGATTAATTCCCAATCTTCCGGAAGGCCTGGATATTAAGTGGAAATTCAGCGAAATTACTTCCTGTGGAGCTACTGGAGACCCTACTAAAGGAACACCCGAAAAAGGAGAAAAGATGTTTAAGGCTCTGGTAGATTACGTAGTAAAATACATTCAAGAGATGGAAAAAGCAGGATGGAAGTATGGAGAAAAAACTAAACTATGAGGTAAACAACGAAAGTATTAAGATCTGGAGGGAAAAGGAGTAAGAAACCCACCTTCTTAGTTTATCCCTATATTGAAATTCAGCTTAGAGATTCGGGGAGGTGCGACTATTGTATCCTTTTCTCCTGGTGAGCCCTGACAATTCCTTGTGGGAGAAGAGTTCATCAGCACCCGAAAAAGAGGAGTTATCTTCTCTAAAAGAAGGCCTGATCGAAGCG
>JAKPIQ010000009.1 GCA_029549715.1 Candidatus Atribacteria bacterium
CAACATCTTCTCTGGCCTCCTCGTAACTTTCTTCCTGCTCTTCTTGCTTTACTCCGGGGGCAGCCCTTTCTCCCTCTAACAGCTCGCCGGGGGAAATCATCTCCCCTTTAAATATCCAGACTTTTACTCCGATTTTCCCATAAGTGGTGAGAGCCTCGGCAAAGCCATAATCTATATCTGCCCGCAAAGTGTGAAGGGGAAGACAACCCTCTCGATACCACTCTTCCCGAGCAATTTCTGCTCCCCCCAGACGGCCAGAACAAGATATCTTTATTCCTTGAGCCCCCATCCTCAAAGCTCTATTGATAGCCTGCTTCATAGCCCGACGGTAAGAAACCCTTCTTTCTATTTGAGACGCCACATTCTCAGCCACCAGCTGAGCGTCAATTTCGGGAATAGACACCTCTTCTACCGAAATCTGGATATTCTGATTACCGGTTAGTTGTTGAATATCCCGCCGTAGTTCTTCCACCTCACTACCTTTTCTACCGATGACAATCCCCGGACGAGAAGTCTTAATAATTATTTTTATCTGATTAGCTAACCGCTCCACTTCTACTCGAGAAATGCCAGCCCGATAAAATCTGCTTTTGATCTCCTGGCGGATTTTTAAGTCTTCTATCAGATAATCTTTAAATTTATCTTCTGCATACCAGCGAGATCGCCAATCTTTAGTAATTCCCAAACGTAGTCCAATTGGATTTACTTTTTGACCCAATATTACTCTTCCTCCTTTTCTGAAACCGCCACTGTAATATGAGAAGTCCTCTTCCGGATCAAATTGGCTCTTCCCATAGCCCGAGGGCGTACCCGCTTTAGGGTAGGACCTTGATCTACGAAAGCCCGAGATACTACTAACCGATCTACATCCAGATTATAATTATTCTCTGCATTAGCAATAGCTGATTGTAAAACTTTATGCACCATTTTAGCTGATTTTTTAGGAGTAAACTGTAAAATGGCCAAAGCCTCCTGTGCCGGCTTTCCTCGAATTAAATCCACTACCTGCCTCGCCTTGCGAGGAGAAATACGTAAGTACTTTGCCGTAGCTTTCACTTCCATGCCTCATCCTCCTCACTTGAGAGCTGTAGAGCGCCCCGTAGGACTGCCATGCCCCTTAAAGGTTCGAGTAAGAGCAAACTCTCCTAGTTTGTGTCCTACCATTTGTTCGGTAATGTAAACAGGAATATGCCTTCTGCCATTATGGACGGCAATGGTGTGTCCTACCATTTCAGGAATTATCACGCAAGCCCGACACCAGGTTTTAATTACCCTCTTTTCTCCTTTTCGGTTGAGCTCTTCAATTCTTTCTCGTAAGCGCGAATCTACATAAGGGCCTTTTTTTGTAGACCTACCCATTCTACTTCCTCCTCTTAACAATCAATTTATCCGTCTTTTTATTTTTTCTGGTTTTAAAACCTTTGGTAGGCACTCCCCAGGGACTCACTGGATGTCTTCCTCCGTGGGATTTCCCCTCTCCTCCGCCATGAGGATGGTCAATGGGGTTCATAGCCACCCCTCGCACTGTAGGTCTCACTCCCAACCATCTCTTCCTTCCTGCTTTACCAAAGGTTATGTTCCCGTGTTCTATATTGCCCACCTGACCTACAGTGGCCAGGCAATCCACGTGGACCAGGCGCACTTCTCCCGAGGCCAGCCGCACTTGAGCATAGTCTCCTTCTTTGGCCATCAACTGAGCATAAGTGCCTGCTGCTCTTGCTAACTGCCCACCTTTACCTTTCTTGAGCTCTATATTGTGAATAAAAGTACCCACCGGTATATTGCGAAGAGGCAAAGCATTACCAGGACGCAGGTCAGCTTTTTCACCGCTCATCAAAATGTCTCCCACCGTAACCCCCAACGGAGCAATAATATAGCGCTTTTCTCCATCAGCATATTGTAAAAGAGCAATACGAGCAGAGCGATTAGGATCGTACTCAATTCTCTCTACCCGGGCAGGAATGTCAAACTTATCTCTTTTGAAATCAATACACCGGTATTTTTTCTTGTGGCCCCCTCCTTTATGCCTCACCGAAATTCTCCCTTGATTATCTCTTCCTGCTTTATTTTTCAGTGGTTTTAAAAGAGATTTCTCTGGTCCACCAGGAGTAATTTCTTCAAAGGTATGACCGGTCATCTGTCTTCGGCCTGCTGTAACCGGTTTATATTCTTTTAAATTAGCCATATGGTTCTCTCCTTTTTAAGTGATATCAAAAGCTTTTATTCTTTCCCCGGGCTTTAAGAAAACTATTGCTTTCTTGCTGGAGCTAGTTTGGCCTTCAAAGCGCCCCAGCCTTTTTGTTTTTCCCTTAATTTTCACCGTATTCACTCGAGTTACTGTTACTGAAAATGCTTCTTCTACTGCCTTTTTAATCTCTACTTTGGTAGCCCGAGAATCCACCTTAAAAACATATTTACCCTCTCTCTGGAGGTTGACCGTTTTCTCAGTAATAATAGGACTAATCAATATTTGTCGTTGATCGCTCATCTTCCTGCCTCCACAGTAAGGAGAAGGCTCCTCTCTCCATCACCACCAAGTCGGAGTCCACTATAAAATAAGTAGTTAACTCACCAACCGGCTTCACTCTAACGTCGGGGAGATTGGAAAAAGCTCTTCTCACATTTTCTCTACTATCCTCAGTCACCACCAATATTTTTCTTGCCTCATCCCCAGACAGAAGAGCAAGGAATTCCCTGGCTTTTTTAGTTCGGGGACTTTCGAAATCGATTTCCTCTACCAAACGCACCAATCCTTGATTTATTTTCTCCTGTAAAGCCAGAATTAAAGCTTTTTTTCTTTCTTTTTTAGAAAGACTATGGTAGTAAGAACGAGGAGCAGGGCCAAACACCACTCCTCCCCCCCTCCATATAGGAGAACGGATGCTCCCGTGCCGCGCTCGACCGGTACCTTTTTGCCTCCAGGGCTTTCTTCCCCCTCCTCTTACTTCCCCTCGGCTTTTAGTTTTAGCTGTTCCCAATCTCTGATTATCTAAAAAAGCCTTGACCGAAAGGTAAAGAAGGTGATAATCTTCATCGGATAGAGCCCTATCTTCCAAGGTAATAGTGTCTACCACCTTTCCCTCTTTATCCCACACTTTTAGTTCCATCTCCTATCCCCCTATCTGGTCGCTCTACGAACTATTACTACCTGACTTCCCGCTGGTCCAGGCACCGCTCCCTTTAAAAGGAGAAGGTCTCTTTCTACATTTACTCCTACCACTTCTAAGTTACGAACCGTCACTTTTTCTCCTCCCATCCTACCAGGGAGTCCTTTTCCTTTAAGCACTCTTCCCGCACCTGTGCCACCTATAGAACCAGGTGCCCTATGGAACATAGAACCATGAGAAGACCTTCCTCCCTGGTAGCCAAATCTTTTCACTACTCCCGCAAAGCCTTTCCCCTTAGATTTACCAGTCACATCCACCCGGTCTCCTATCTTAAAGCCATCTACTTTTAACACCTCACCAGGCTGATACTGGGCATCTTTAAAAGAAAACTCTTTTAAAGACCTAAGAGGGGGCACTCCGCTCTTTTTCAGGTGTCCCAGGCGAGGTTGGTTAAGTTTTTTTTCTTTAACCTCTCCATATCCTATCTGCCAAGATTGGTACCCATCGCGTTCTTCAGTCTTTTTATCTACCACATAGCAAGGCCCGCATTTAATCACCGTCACCGGAACCGATACTCCCGCCGGGGTGAAAATCCTGGTCATCCCTACTTTTTCTCCTATCATTCCATAATCCACTACTTTCATCTCTATCTCCTTCTCTATCTGTTTATCAGAGCTTAATCTCTATATCTACCCCCGCCGGTAAGTCAAGATGCATGAGAGCATCAACCGTCTTGGGGTTAGGGTCCAGTATATCAATCAGCCTCTTGTGGGTCCGTATCTCAAATTGCTCTCGAGATTTTTTATCCACGTGAGGAGAGCGCAGAACAGTATACTTAACCACCTCAGTGGGCAAGGGCACCGGCCCTGAAACCTCCACCCCTGTTCTCTCCACTGCTTGTACTATCCTTAACGCTGACTGATCCAGGATTTTATGATCGTAAGCCTTTAACTTTATTCTTATTTTTTGAGCCACTTCTTACTCCTCCCTCTCCCTACTCAATAATATCAGCAACTACTCCTGCTCCTACTGTTCTTCCTCCCTCCCGGATAGCAAAGCGCAATCCTCTCTCCATAGCAATAGGATAGATTAGCTTTACTTCCAGAGTGGCATTATCTCCAGGCATAACCATCTCTACTCCCTCAGGAAGTTTAATCTCTCCGGTAACATCAGTAGTCCGGAAATAGAACTGAGGACGGTAGCCATTGAAGAATGGAGTATGTCTTCCTCCTTCTTCTTTGGTGAGCACATAGACCTCTCCTTTGAAATGAGTATGA
>JAKPIQ010000033.1 GCA_029549715.1 Candidatus Atribacteria bacterium
GATATAGAAAATCTGATAAATTATATAAGGAGAGAGGTACAAGGAGTGGACATTTTAGTAGTTAATAGTGGAGGGCCACCTCCAGGCAATATCTTCTCTGTTACCGAGGAAGACTGGTATAAAGCTTTTGAGCTACTGCTCATGAGCGCTATTCGGCTAACTAAGGCTTTTCTCCCTCACATGGAAGCCAAAAATTGGGGAAGAGTAGTGTATCTTACTTCTACCTCTATTAAAGAGCCGATAGAAAACCTCTTGCTTTCTAACGTCTTAAGAAGTGGAGTTAATGCTCTCTCCAAAAGCCTCTCCCGAGACTATGCTCATCACAACATTCTCTTTAACGTAGTGTGCCCCGGGTCTATTGCCACTCACAGAGCCATAGAGCTATTAGAAGAAAAATCTGCCCGCAGTGGCCAGCCTCTGAAAATCTTGAGGCAAGAAGCTGAAAAGGCAATTCCCATGAAAAGATATGGCACCCCCGAAGAGGTGGCTTCCCTGGTCACATTTTTATGCTCTAACCAGGCCAGTTACTTAACTGGTGTAGCTATTCAGGTTGACGGAGGAGCTACTCGTTTCGTCTTATAAACAAAGGACAAGAAAAACCTTTAAAAAGCTTGCCACAATAATTATAAAACTAACTGATAACAAAGAAGCAGAAAACGGAAAAGAAACTAATCCTCAACGCTTAGAGATTTACTATCAATTTTTGCCAATCCCGGAACTACTGCTCCCACTTTACCAGAATTTACTTTTTTCCCCTTAATGACCATGGTTCCTTGTTCCTCATCGAAGCTTTCGATGATACCTAACCCCAGCTCTTGCCCCTCTTCAGTATACAGACCACAAATAGAAGAAAGTAAAGAAGAAGGAGTAACCACCCGACATTCTCGGTCATGCTTCTTTTCTGGAGAACCAAGGATAAGAGAGAAACTATCCGAAAATTCAAAAACAGGTGTCCCTTCCTCTCGATGGTGACGCTGGAGAAAGAAGTAAGGATGATAGGGTAAGAAAAAATGGAGATTTTCCCACCCCAGCTCCCAGCTTTCTGCTGAGGAAAAATACAAAGAAAAAAGCCGTTCTCTGTAGCTACGCCTTTTATTGTAGTCTTTTTTGGAAACTTGCGAGGCTGGCGGCACAACCCAGAATTGTTCTCCATAAAACTTCTGGAACAATTCAAATTCTTCTTCTTTTCCAATTCCCAGTACCAAATCCGGTTTAATCAGCTTCATTTTCAACATTTTGAGACGAAGACCGGATAAAGAAAAAATCAAGCCACAGGTATCAATCAAAGTAACCTGTGACTTAGCAGAAGCCTCCTTCACCAGCTCAGCAGTGTATAAAGCAGTAGCCTCTATCCGCTTTTCCGGAGTCACATCCCCTACGAATCGGAAACAGGGAGTGAATAACCTCTCGGGAAGAGAAAGAGGAAATTTTCTAAACCCTGCTACCATTCCCACGGTGGTAGGAGGACCAACATTAGACTGCCCCAGATCTGAATCTACCCACCCCACTTTTCTACCCCGAGATACAAAAAAAGAAGAAAGCAAACGAACCAAAGTAGTCTTTCCCCGGTCTACCGGAGCCACTACCATAATTATTCCCCGGAAATTATCCAGGGTATAAGGCAAAAAGTCCCACTCCAAAGGCCAGAATATTTTTTCCATCTCTAATGTTTAAGCAATTGCGAAACGGTGACCAATTCATAGCCTTCTCCTCTGAGATATTCAATAACCCGAGGCAAAACTTTAACAGTCACCGGCAAATTGTGAAAAAGAATTATAGCTCCATCTTTTGCTTCCTTCTTTGTCTTTTCCAGAATCTCTTCTTCAGTGAGCAGCCAATCTCGAGAATCTACCCACCACAGCACAATACTATAACCAGTTCGTCCGCAAGCCTCTTTTACCACCTCGTTAACCATTCCTCCCGGAGGACGGAAGTAGAGAGGAATTTGACCGGTAACCTGATAAATAACTTTTTCCGCTCGTTCGATATCCTCTACCAGAACCTCCACTGTATCATCTTGAGACCAGCAGTGAGAAAATGAATGGTTACCTATTTCATGTCCTGCAGCTACAATCTGGCGCGCAATCTGGGGATATTTTTCCACCTGGGAACCCACTAAGAAAAAAGTAGCCGATACCTCATAGTTGGCTAAAATCTCCAGCACTTCTCCAGTAAAGGTACTGGGAGCATCATCAAAAGTCAGAGCTACCTCCTTCTCCACTCTGGAACTACCCCCCAGAGAATAAACCGAGTTAAAACCAAAAACCTCGTCTTCTACTTCTATGCCTATCCCCTCTTTACCAGAGAAAAAAATTAGAAGTGTAAAAAAGCAAAACCACAGCAGCAACTTGAATTTAGGCATCAGGACTTCACAATACTCTGCAGCTTTTCCTCCACTGTTTTTTTAGGTACATATCCTACTATTCTCCCTACTTCTTTACCTCCATTAAAAATTAAAAGAGTAGGAATAGCCTGAATGCCGTATTCAATAGCGATTTCTGGAGCTTCATCAGTGTTTAGTTTACATACCTTAACTTTACCTTGCCAGGACCGGGCTATATCTTCCACAATAGGAGCCATCATCCGGCAAGGCATACACCAGGTAGCCCAGAAATCAACCAAAACCGGAATTTCCGAATCCAGCACTTCTTCTTTAAAATTGTCTTTGTTTAATTCTATCATGATTTTTACGCTCCTTTCTGGCCCATTCTTAGCTCTTTACCCTGGATTAATCTGTTAATGTTTTCCTTGTGCCTCCAAAACACGAGTGCTGCGGCGAATATTCCCCACAGAACAAAGTGAAGAGGATTCCCCCATAGATAAAGGAAAACAGGCATTAGAAGAGCACCGCTCAGGGAACCCACGGAAGAATAGTGGGTAATAGATGCCATTATTACCCAGGTTAAAAAGCAGAGAAGTGCTGACTCCCAAGAGAGGAAAAGGAGTATCCCTAAGGTAGTGGCTACTCCTTTTCCTCCCTTAAATCGAAGGAAGATGGACCAATCATGGCCAATGATCAGGAAAAAAAGAGCCAAAAACCATAGATACGGATCAGATAAAAAACGAGTGGCTAAATAGGCACCTAAAAATCCTTTTAAGGCATCTCCCACCCCAGCGATGAGAGCAGGTAAAAAGCCCGCTACCCGAGAAACATTGGTAGCACCAATACTGCCACTCCCGTATTCTCTTATATCTACACCTTTGGTTATCCGGACCACCAGCACTCCACAGGGCAAAGAACCCAATAGATAATTGAGTGGTAGAACCCACCAGTTAACCATTAACATCACCCTCCATAACTAGAAAAAACTAAAGTACCATTATGCCCTCCAAATCCAAAGGAGTTAGAAAGAGCATTCCTGATTTTAAGAGGAAAAGCAACATCGGGAGTGTAATCCAGGTCACAATCCGGGTCTCTTTCCTGAAGGTTAATAGTAGGGGGAATGATACCGTGGTAAATAGAAAGGACGGTAGCCGCTCCCTCTAACGCTCCTGCTCCTCCCAGAAGATGTCCGGTCATAGATTTGGTAGAACTGATTTTTATCTGATAAGCCCTTTCTCCAAACACTTTTTTAATAGCCATAGTTTCCACTTTATCGTTTAAGGGAGTGGAGGTACCATGGGCATTGATATAATCGATATCTTCTATCGTCAAACGGGCGTCTTCTATGGCCACTTTCATAGAACGAGCAGCTCCTTCTCCTTCCGGATCAGGAGCAGTGATATGGTAAGCATCACAGGTAGAACCATATCCTTTTAGTTCAGCATAAATCCGCGCTCCTCGCTTTTTTGCCCTTTCTTCTTCTTCTAAAATCAAGGCCGCCGCCCCTTCAGCCATTACAAAACCATCTCTGGTGCGATCAAAAGGACGAGAAGCCCGGGATGGCTCATCGTTGTGGGTAGAAAGGGCTTTCATAGCACAAAATCCAGCCAGAGCCAGAGGAGTGATGGAAGCTTCTGCTCCCACTACCACCATAAGGTCTGCTTCTCTCCTTTGGATAATACGCAGAGCTTCTCCTAGAGCATGAGTGGAGGCTTCACAGGCAGTAGAAACGCAACTGCTGGGCCCTTTTAATTTCAACTGTATGGCCACATTAGCTGCTCCCATGTTCACTATCATCATAGGAATAAAGAAAGCACTGATTTTCCCCGGACCTTTATTCAGAAGGACCTGATGCTGGTCTTCAAAGGTCTGAATTCCTCCAATGCCTGAACCCAAAATGACCCCTGCTCTTTCTTCATCCATACTCTCTGGAGTTACGTCAGCATCCTGCATAGCCATGATAGAGGCGCAAACTGCAAACTGGGAAAAACGGTCCATTTTCCGGTATTCTCTCCGGGGAAGAAAGTCTTCCGGATCAAAATCCTTTACTTCTCCAGCCACCTGGCTATCAAAAGCACTGGGGTCGAAGCTGCTGATTCTGTCAATTCCCGATTTTCCTCCGATAAGCGATTGCCAGAACTTGTCTTTCCCGCTACCTACCGGACTTATTACTCCTATTCCTGTAACCACCACTTTTCTTTCCACTTCGAAAACCTCCCTCTACCATCGGATAAGGGCCGAGCCCCAGGTCAAGCCCGCACCAAAACCAACCAGAAGTATCAAATCACCACTTTTTATTCTACCATCCTGGTATGCTTCATCCAGAGCCAGAGGAACAGAAGCCGAGGAGGTATTGCCGTATTTATGGACATTCACAAAAACCCGTTCCTCAGGAATACCCAGCCTCTTAGCTGCTGAATTAATAATTCGAATATTAGCTTGATGAGGTATGAAAAGGTCTATTTCATCCATCGCTATTCCGCTTTTTTTTATCACCTCTCGAGAAGCTTCCTCCATAATCTTCACTGCAAACTTAAATACCTCATTCCCGTTCATCTTTATGTAGTGTAGCCGGCCATTAATGGTGTCCGGAGAAGCAGGCATCCGGGAACAACCAGCAGGAAGCTCCAGAAGATGAGCTCCTCCCCCGTCAGAACCCAGGTATGTAGCTATTATCCCCTCTTCTTCACTTAATCCCAATACTGCCGCTCCTGCCCCATCTCCAAATAATACACAGGTAGAGCGATCCTGCCAGTCTACTATCTTGGAAAGAGTCTCTGCCCCCACCACTAAAGCCCTCTCTCCTCCTCCCCCCCGCAGATATTTCTCAGCCAGAGATAAACCATAAACAAACCCCGTGCAACCAGCTTCTAAATCAAAACTGGCTGCCTGAGAAGCCTTTAACTCTCTCTGCAGCAGGCAGGCAGTAGCAGGAAAAAGCATGTCAGGAGTGACGGTAGCCACTATTATAAGGTCTAACTCTTCTGGGGAAACCCGAGCAACGCGAAGAGCTCTTTGAGCAGCAAGCAAAGCAAAGGTAGAAGTGCTCTCCCCTTCCTTTGCTATCCTTCTTTCTTTAATACCGGTGCGAGTGGTGATCCACTCATCAGTAGTGTCCACCATTTTTTCCAGGTCAAAATTGGTAATCACCTGATCCGGCGCACTGGAGCCTGTCCCCAGTATTTTTACTTTTGTGTTCAACTTTCCTCCTCCTCTTTCACCAGAGAAAAACCTATCTCTCCTTCAGCTACTATTGTTTCGTTGACTCGCGCCACTCCTTTTAACTTACCAATTCCTCTTCTCACCTTCAAGAGAGTTATCTCCATTACTAACTGGTCCCCGGGTTCAACCGGACGGCGAAATCTAACTCCATCTAAAGAGGTAAAATAAGGGATACATCCCCGGAATTCTTCCATATTCATCATCATGGTAGCGCCTACTTGAGCCATGCTCTCCACAATTAAAACTCCTGGCATGACCGGTTTTCCCGGAAAATGCCCCTGGAAAAACCACTCGTTTATGGTTACATTCTTTATTCCTACCACTTTATCGTTCTCCATAGATATTATTTTGTCCACCAGGAGAAAAGGAAAGCGGTGAGGCAGTATTTCTTGAATTTTATTCACATCCAGTTCCATCATCAATAAATCCTCCCAACCGTAGTAAATATTTACCCCTAATAATGTATCCGAACTAAAACAAATTAGCAAGGACCAGCCCAGACGCCCGATGATGCTAAACTATATATTTTAGCAGACCTTCTCCTCAGTTCCGCAAAAAATATTTTAGACCAGAAAAATGATTATATTATTCTGCAAAACTCATAATAGCGTTTTTCTATTTAACACTCAATCGTCCCCCCTCTGATTTAGATTCCTGATAGAAACATTCAGGAATGACGGGAAAAAAGACACCCTCACCTTAGTCCTCTCCCGTCAAGGGAGAGGAAAAAGAAAGTAGTCGATAAGGGGGAATTCTTTCCCCCTTATACCGAGGAAGACACTTTTCCTTCCTCGGTTAGTTCTTTGTCTTTTACGCTTTTTGCTTTTATCTTTATGTTTTTCCAGGGGGTCATAGGGGGATTAGTTTCCCCCTATAGTCGATAGAAACACTCAGGAATGACAGGCAAGGGGATGATAGAGCGTTCAGGGGTGACGACACGGAGGTTTTTCCTCCGGGTTATTTTTTATCTTTTTCTTTTTCTTTTTGTCTTTATGTTTTCGTCTTTTCAGGGGGGTTATAAGGGGGGCACCGCCCCCTTTATAGTTGATTCACCCTCACCCTAACCCTCTCCC
>JAKPIQ010000039.1 GCA_029549715.1 Candidatus Atribacteria bacterium
GAAGAAATCCGGCGGGAATTTGAAGGCGATGAGATGATGTTTGAGCTTCACCTAATCCGGGCTATCAGGGCCATTAAAGAGGGTTGGGTTGTTTTGGAAGAAAAAAAGACAGGATAGTTTTTATAAACAGGATATAGCTACGGTATCCTGCAAAACCTGCTAAATTGCTATCTTGAGGACTCGCACAGATAAAAAAGAAGTGGGCTTTAGTCGGGAATCCACTGAGGGAGGTTTTTTCTCCCTCAGTAGTCTTTTGCGTTTTCTATTTTTTTTAGTCTTTTGAGGGTGATAGGGGTTTACCCCCTATAGTCCTGTCATGCCTGAGCGCTTTTATCAGGCATCCACTGAGGAAGATATTTTCCCTTCCTCAGTGGTCTTTATTCTTTGTGTTTTTTGTTTTTCCAAGGGGGGTTATAAGGGGGGCGTTATCCCCTTATAGTTCTGTTTTTTTCCACCAGTGATTTTTGGTTTTGCTTTTTGTGTGTTTTCTTTGTATTTATTTTGGTTCTTTGCTTTTTGGGGGTTATGAGAGGGTTTTTACCCCCTTATACTGAGGAAGACGCTTTCCCTTCCTCAGTAGTCTTTGTTTTTAGTTTTTTTAATTCTTTATTTTTAATTCTTCTTTATTTTTTCTTTAGCGCGCAGGCTGCCCGTTTTTTTGTCTTTTCCGGGGGTTATAAGGGGTTTCCCCCTTGTAGTTCGAGTTTTAAAAAAAGTTGGTGTATTTTAGTCAGGAGTAGTTTGTGGTAAAATAGCGCTTGAATATTTTATTAAGAGGACTGTTATGCTGGGTGTTGACTTAGGTGCTTATTCCGTTAAATTTTGCCTGACCCGAAAAAAGGGAGAGAACTTTGAGCCAGTCTTTTTGGGAGAGATGCTCTTTGCTCCTCAATCTCTTTCAGAAGGAGAAATCAGAGATAAAAGTATTCTGGTGGACAATTTGCGGCGATTCTGGCAGAGGAATCGTCTCCCCCGAGAGGTGGTGGCGTCTTTTTATCACCCCCGGATGGTGGTGCAGAATATATCTCTTCCTGAAATGCCCGATGAGGAGATAGAAAATGCTCTGCGGTGGGAGGCAAGCTCCATAATCACCGGAGAAGATAGCTTTCAAATTGGCTGGCAAACTCTGGAAAAAAAAGAGGGGCAACAAAAAATTCTCTTTGCTGCTTCTCCTTCTTTGATAGTGGAAGAATATCTCGACGTTTTTCGCCAGGTTCGTCTTGAGGTAGAAGCGTTTGAGCCTCAGACATTGAGCTTGTTACGGGGTTTTTTGAGCCTCTATCCCGATTTAGTGGATTCCTCCTTCTCGATAGTAGACCTCGGTTTTGCCAAAGGGGGTATTTTGTACTTTTCTACTGGGAAACTGGTTTTTTCCCGATATTTTAACTGGGGTCTGGGTAAAGTGTGGGATTATTTGGGAGAAAATTTTGAACTTTTGCCGGCAGAAATAATGGAACTTTTTGACCGGAGTACCAAAGAGGAAGATGCTCCTTACCAGATGCAAGAAGCACTTTCTGAGGCGAGTAAAGAGCTGATAACCGAACTCAGGAGGTCTCTCTCCTTTTTACAATCCGAGTTTGGTTCAGATTCCAATCAAAAGCTTTTTTTGAGTGGGGGAGGAGCGCGGATTTCTTTTCTCCGACAAATTTTAATTGAAAGTCTTCCGGTGGCCATTGGAGAAATTCCTCCTCTCGTGGTGAAAAAAGAAGAATTTCCGGCGGAAATTTATCTCAGTGCTCTGGGAGCATCGCTATGGAGTTGAAGTCAGTTTATCCGGTTAAAATTAACCTTTTACCCCGTCAGTACATAATCAAAAGGACTCCTAACTGGGCACGGTTGTTCTTCATAGTGGTTCTTGTTTTTTTCTCCTTTCTCACCTTTTTCTTTTACATTAACCTTGACATTAAAACTTCATCTTTAGAGAGTGATGTAGAATCTCTTAAACTGGAGTTAACCAACCTCCGGGAGAGAGAAAAAAGGATGGAGGAAGTGCAGGCTCAGATAAACGTGGTGGAAAAGAGAGTGGATACTCTCAAGTATTTAATTCAAAGTGAGCCTGATTGGCTGAGAATTATGTACACCCTGGGGGGATGTATGCCTCGAGACCTCCACTGGGATAAAGCCAGTTTTAACCCTTCTTCTTTTAACTGCGAGGGGCAGGTTTATAGTATCTTTAGCCTGGCCCAGTTTATATACTCTATTGACCAGCACAGAGACCTTTTCCCCCAGATTGATTTCAACTCTTTGACTCTCGAGGAAGGGGGAATTTACCATTTTGAGCTATCGGGAGGGTTTAGAACTCCATGAGTCTGGAAAAAAGTTGGCCGATTTTCCTTCTGGTCTGGGCAGGAGTATTAATAGGCTTTTTTTACCTGGTTCTAATTCCCGGGGGGGAGAAGCTGGAAAGCTTAAGAGAGGAGAAAAGAAACCTGGAAACTCAGGTGATTACTCTGGAGAGGAAAGTGAGAAATTTGGAAAGACTGGAGGAAAAGTTGACCGAGCTCCGCGCGGCTGCTTCACTTCTCGGGGAACGGCTACCAGAAGAAAAGGAAGTTTCCAACCTCCTTTTAGTGATTGAAGATTCTGCTCTGCGCTCCGGGGTAGAAGTCCAGTCTTTGAAACCTCAGCCTCTCGAGACCCAAAAAGAAAAAGATTCTAACGAGTCCCAGCCCGATTATCTCGAGGCACCTTTTGAGAGTAGATTTATGAGCGATTATCACGGATTTTTACTTTTTCTCAATTATCTTCGTCAGTCTCCCCGCTTGATTCAGGTGAAAAATTTTAACCTGGAAGAAAACGAAAACGGCAATTTATTGGTTGCCATGAGACTTTCTACTTATGTGTTTTCTAAAGGGGAGACGAAATGAGGAGCCGAGATTTTTACTGGGTGCTGGTTTTGATAGCGAGTCTGGGATTTCTGGCCTTTTTAGGCTTTAGTTTCTGGAAGACGTTAAACTCTCAAGGAGGGGACAGTGGCTTTCTCGCTTTATCTCCTGTTTCTTCTCCGGTTGCTTCCTCTTCAGATTTAGAAGAAATCAAGGAGGAGGAGCTTTTTCTCGCGAGCTACCCTGAGGAAAAGTTAGCTGACTTCCGGGATTTATTCCGCCCGGTGATTCCAATTGCTGAAGAGATAGAGGAGGTAGTGGCAGTTTTGCCCGAGGAATATGGGGAGGAGGTGGTTTATATCTCTTCTCAAGAATTTGTTCCGCCTCAAGAAGAAGTAGAAGAGGAGTCTCTTCCACCCGTTCATCTGCAGGGAGTAGTGGTGTCTGATTCCCGGCAGGCGGTGATAGTAGAAGTAGGAGGAAAAATTCAGATTTTGACCAATGAAAAAAACTTGTCATCTGACATAAAATTGGTTAAAGTAGAGGGTAATGAAGTGGTATTGAATTATGAGGGGAGGGAAATCACATTAACTTTCGAAAAGTAGCCCGGATGGGGGTTATAGTTTTATTTTTTCTGGCTTTTGCCTCGGGGGGTGCTTTAGCTCAAGAACTCCGGGATTTATTCTGGAGGGCAGACGGAGAGACTATCAAGCTCACTTTTAAATTTAGTGAAGGTGCAAGCTGGGTAGAATCTTCTCCTGACCCCTACCACATCGTGGTAGATATTGAAGGAGCGACCAATGGTCTCGGTTATAACCAAAGGCCTATGGGGATTGGACCTCTGCGCAATATTATGTTTATAGAAAAAGATGGTGTTCTGCGCCTGTGGGTGGAGCTCCGGGAAAAAGTGGAGTATGAAATATACGATGAAGCTGGTGGTCGTCTGGTGAGTATGATTTTTCACTTACCTCCGGGAAGAGGAGAAGAGAGACTTTTTTCTTTTGATTTTCGAGATGCTGAAGTGAGAGATGTCCTTCTCGCCCTGGCTAAAGCAGCAGGGGTAAATATAGTGGTGGATGACTCAGTTACCGGGACAATAAGTGTTTCTTTTGAAAACCTCACTTTTGACCAGGCTCTGGGCTATATTATGACTATGAAAGGGTTGGGTCAAGTCAAGCTGGGTAATAACATTGTGGTAGCTGACCGCAGATTATTAGAGGAAAATTTCAGTCTTCTGGAGACCCGTCGCTTTGAGCTCAAATACATTGACCCGGAGAAAGCTAAAGAGACTCTGGGTTTGGTAGTACAGGGAGAGGGTCGGATAATAACGGATCAATCTTCCCGGGCAATTATAGTAAAAGGGAGGCAAGAAGAGCTAAACCAGGTACAAGAAATGCTGAAAGAGATAGACCGTCCCCTCGAGGTTAAGACTTTTTATCTTTCTAATAACCTTTATCTGGAAGAAGAAAGCCTGGAGAAAATAAAAAATCTTCTTAAAATTGTTATTCCTGAAGAAGAAAGAGTGGGTTTCGATGCAGGGCAAAAAGCGATAGTGGTGAAGGGAACTCCGGAGGAGATAGAGGCTGCCTCACAACTTCTTAAGAATTTAGACCGCAAGCGGCCGCAGATTATGGTAGATGTGAAGATGGTGGAAATTGACCGGCAAAAAGTAAAGGACTTAGGGTTTACCTGGGAAGTGGGGGGAGTAACAGGTGCAATTACCTTTGGAGAACTATCCTTAGGGGGAACTATGGAGCGGCAAGACTTAGTAGAGGTGACTCTGAACGCCCTTGCCCGGGAGAATAAAGCACATCTGGTGGGCAACCCTCGAATTTTAACCCTCAGCGGAGAAAAAGCTACTATCACCGTGGGTGACCGGGTTCCTTATCGCAACATCCAGGGTGTAGATGAAGCAGGGAATATAATCCCGGGAGGAGTGGAGTTTCTGGAGGTGGGAGTGAAGCTGGAGGTTACTCCGCTTTTAACTGAAGACCAGATGATATTAGTTGAGGTTAAACCGGAGGTGAGTTCCTCCTCTGAAAGAGAATATTACCTTGCCGGACAACTTTATACTGACCCTCAGGTCAAAACTCGCTCGGCAGAAACCACTGCTCGCTTGAAAAGCGGAGAAACCCTGGTAATTGGAGGATTGATAAGGAGTGAGGATATCGAAAATATTACCCGTATTCCCATCCTGGGTGAAATTCCTCTCATCGGGGAGTTATTTGTTTTGCGTAACAAAACTCACGAGGAGACAGAGCTCATAATTTTCATCACTCCTCATCTCATTGAAACGGTAGAAGGTGGTCTGGAAGTTTTTGAAACTCCACCTCAGATAGAGGAGGGTGAAGGTCGTGAATTGGAAATAGTTGAAGTTCCCTCTCCTGCTGTCGAATTTCCGACTCCTGTGCCAACAGAATTACCCGCACCTCCACCGGTTGCTTATACCTTAACTTTAAACGGTGAAGGCCTGAGCTCAACCCCTGAAGCTAAAGAAATTGTTGCGAATACCCCGGTAACTGTAACCGTAACTCCTCCAGAGGGTAAACAATTGGTCTCCTTTATAGTAAACGGTGAGGATAGGACAGATAAATTGGTAGAAAATAAATATACCTTTACTATTACTACTGATACAACGGTGGCAGTGATTTATGAAGATATTCCCGACCCGGAAGAAATAGCCATTGAGGAGCTTAAAAGCAGAGTAGCTCTGGATGTTACAGTAGCTGGTAGTGTGATATTGGCTACGGTTGAGTATCCAGATTCCATTGACTCCATTTTAGATGACTGGATGGCAGATGTAAAACTTACGGTAGGTAATGAACTGCCAGAAGGGACAACAATAGATGTAAAGTATAATGGTAAATCTATGGCTTCGAAAGTAAAAGTAAGTGGAACGCAGATATATTTGAGTGAACTGCTACCAAAAGGTAAACGCTCATCAATTACTGCTTATGAGGGTGAAGCGGATGTATGGGAAGTAACTATGCATCCCGGAGCTGTAATTGATACTCTTGTAACAGTTGAATCTGTGATATCCAAAGATGACTTTGTCCATGAAGTGGCAATCGCTCAAGATAGAGCAAATTTAAGCATTGACCCAGAAGAATTGGCTATAAAAGGGCTCAAAGATAAAATATCTCTGGATGTTACAGTAGCTGGTAGTGTGATATTGGCTACGGTTGAGTATCCAGATTCCATTGACTCCATTTTAGATGACTGGATGGCAGATGTAAAACTTACGGTAGGTAATGAACTG
>JAKPIQ010000048.1 GCA_029549715.1 Candidatus Atribacteria bacterium
CTGCCGTAGGGCTGCTGCTAGCTATAATGGCTATTTATTCTTACATAGTCCAGAGATAAATCACAAGTCCACACTGCAAACTCACCCTTTCCTATCCCCAGGTCTACAATAATTTTTAGCTCCTTTTTCCGCATTGCCTCCCGAGCTTCTTCCCTTCCCACTCCCTTAGCCTTCATTCCTCCTTCCACTAAAGTAACTCCATTAATCTGTAAAGAAACCTTAGGGGGAGTTATCTCTATTCCGCTCCGCCCCAGAGCAGCCATGATCCTTCCCCAGTTGGGGTCCTCTCCAAAAAGGGCAGTTTTAACCAGAGGAGATTCAGCCACGGTAAAAGCGCCCCTGCGGGCCTCCTCTTCCGTTCTCGCTCCCCGCACTATTACCTCTACAAACTTGGTAGCTCCCTCTCCATCTCGGGCTAAATCCCGGGCTAACTCTTGAGTCAACCAAAAAAGAGCCTCTCGAAAAAGGGAAAAAACCGGATCTTTTTCCCGGGCTTCCACTCCACTTTTACCATTAGCTAAAATCAACACCATGTCGTTAGTGCTGGTATCCCCATCTACCGTTACCCGATTAAAGCTCTGATTTACCGCTTCTTTTAAAACTCCATCTAAAGCCAGAGCATCTATACCTAAATCGGTAACTATAAAAGACAGCATAGTAGCTAAATTTGGTCTAATCATTCCTGAGCCTTTAGCTATTCCTCCCAAGTGCACAGTTTTACCTTCCCAGGAAAAAGAGAGAGCTCGCTCTTTGGGAAAAGTATCGGTAGTCATTATGGCTTTGGTTGCTTCCCGGCTCGATTTCTGGGCTGGCAACAGTCGGGACAATTCCTCTATCCCTTTTTCTATTTTGGGGAGAGGCAAAAACTCCCCAATCACCCCCGTAGAAGCTACCGCTACGAGCCGATGATCCACCTTAAAATAACGAGCAGCAAGGTCAGCCATTACTCTGGCATCTTCTATCCCTCGCTCTCCCGTGCAAGCATTGGCCACTCCGCTGTTTGCTACCACCAGCTGCAACTTTCTCTCTTTCAATAAATGCTCCCGGGTAACCACAACTGGCGCTGCCGAAACCCGATTTTGAGTAAAAACTCCCGCCGCTACTGCCGGCATATCACAGAGAATAGCTGCCAGGTCATTTTTTCCTTCCTTTATTCCGCAGTGTATCCCGTAGGAAGAAAACCCTGAAACATTGTCCAGCCCACCTTCCAAAACTTTCCAGCTCTCCATCTCTACCTCCTCAGGGATATAATACATCCTCCGGTAAACCTTCCTTTTCTTCTTTTCCAAACATCAAGTTCAAATTCTGTACTGCCTGTCCAGCTGCTCCTTTAACCAGGTTATCCAGAGCAGAAATTACTATCAGCTGATTCTCCCCCACCTTTTTGAGTCCCAGATCGATAAAGTTAGAACCCACTACCCAGCGTAGTTCAGGAAAACGATGGAGAGGGAAAATCCGCACCCACGGTTTTCCCCCCCAATAATCCTTCCATATAGATAAAAGCTCCTCCTCTTCCAGGTCTTTTTTCAGAGTAAGATAAATAGTAGTCAAAATTCCTCTCTTTAGAGGTAAAAGATGAGGAGTGAAAATGAGGTTAACTTCCTCTCCGGTAGCTAACTCCAGCTGCTCTTTCATCTCCGGCTGGTGACGGTGTTCTCCCACTTTATAAGCCTTGAAATTCTCATCCACCTCACAAAACTGGTTATCCTCAGTAGGCTTTCTACCTGCTCCGGTTACTCCTGATTTACTATCTACTATGATGGAAGGTGAAATTACTCCCTCTTTCAAAAAGGGGTACAGAGGAATAATCACCGAAGTGGGATAACAACCAGGGTTGGCTACCAGTCGTGCTTCTTTTAAGCCCTCTCTATAAATTTCCGGAATACCATATACCGCTTCTTGCAAAAGATGAGGAACACGGTGTTCTAAACGATAATACTTTTGAAACACCTCTACATTCTTAAAGCGAAAATCAGCTCCTAAATCAATAACTCGCACTCCTTTTTGCAGAAGAGTAGGAACATAATCCATGGCCACCCCTGAGGGAAGAGCCAGGAAAACAGCTTCTATTCCCCCTAAGCTATCCACTTCCTGCTTTTGTAAAGTTAAACTGCTTCTTCCCTGCCAGGCCAGACAATAATCTTCTAAGTCTACGCCCGGGAAACTTTCACTCCCCACCCAGCAAACTTCTACCCCCGGGTGGCGAGCTAAAATACGCAAAAGCTCAAGGCCGGTGTATCCAGTAGCTCCCATTATTCCTACACGTACCATCATTATTCCTCCTTCTTACCAATAAAAAAACCTCGTCTTGAGACGAGGTTTTCAAAGACGAACAGGGGTGCAACACTCGGTGCACGGTGCCACCCTGCTATACTCTTTGCTTTAACGGCTCAGCCGGAGCTCCTACTTAGAGAAAAACTCTTTTCTTCGGAGTCAGTTCCGGGGCTCTAACTCTTTTAGCGCTATGGTGGAAGCTCACACCTCTCCTTCCTCGCTGAACCATAACCCTAAACACTTCCCCATCATCACTTTGATAGATATTTAAACATTTTCTGGCAATTAAATCAAGTGGAATTTTTTCAGAACCGATTTCAATTTTTCTTCTTTTTCTTTCTCTAAAGAACACAAAGGAGGGCGAACTTCTCCTACTCTCCATCCGGCCAGGTTTAGAGCAGCTTTTACCGGAATGGGATTGGTGGAGATAAAAAGTGCTTTAAAAAGAGGATAAAGTTCTAAATGAATTTTCAAGGCTTCTTCCGCTTTTCCCCCCTTAAATAGTTGAATCATCTCTTTTATCTCTTTACCCACTAAATGCGAAGCTACGCTTACCACTCCCACTCCCCCTAAAGCTAAAAGAGGAAGAGTCATGATATCATCTCCGCTGTAGAGGTAGAAATCGGGAGAAACCAGAGCTTTAATCCGGGAAATCTGGTCGGTACTTCCCCCTGCTTCCTTGAGAGCCACAATGTTCGGGATTTCTGCCAG
Organism: Candidatus Atribacteria bacterium; assembly: GCA_029549715.1. Classification (GTDB taxonomy): domain Bacteria; phylum Atribacterota; class Atribacteria; order Atribacterales; family Caldatribacteriaceae; genus Sordicultor. The sequence goes on from JAKPIQ010000048.1 coordinate 2,986, forward strand.
GCGAGCTATGGTTTCTGGCTCGATATTTACCCCAGTGCGAGAAGGAATATTATAAATCATAACCGGAACATTTACCGCCTCAGCAATAGCCCGAAAGTGCCGGTAAAGCCCCTCCTGGGGAGGTTTATTGTAATAAGGAGCTACAGCTAAAATACCATGTACTCCCAGACTTTCCGCTTCTTTAGAAAGAATTATAGATTCTTTAGTATTATAATTGCACGTTCCCGCTATAACTTTTGCCTGGTCTCCTACTTCCTCCAGAGCCACTTCAAAAAGCTGGAGCTTCTCTTCCCGGGATAAAGTAGGAGATTCCCCGGTGGTCCCGGAAACCACCACCCCGTCTGAACCATTTTCCACCAAGGCCCGTAATAATTTCCGAAATTCAAAATGATTTACCGTTAAATCCTGGTCAAAGGGAGTGACCACCGCAGTTAAAAGGCTACCCCAATCTCCCCTCATCTGCTACCCTCCTAACCTACTTTTTCCAATTGAAATTTGTGATGCAAAACTCGAATAGCCCTCTCCATATCCTGGGCTTTAACCAAACAAGAAATGGTAATATGAGAATCTCCAGTCTGGAGAATTTCTATATTGGCCTCTCTAAGGGCTTCCACCAATTGAGCTACCACTCCCGGGCGGTCGGCCATATCAGAACCCACCAGAGAAACCTTAGCACAGGGAAGAGTCAGGCTTACCTCAAACCCTTCCCGACGCAAAATTTCCTCCACTTTACTTCCTTCTTTTTCATCCACTACAAACGCCGTACCTTCGGGGAACAGGCTCACCAGGTCGATGCTGATACCCTCTTGAGCTAAAGATTGAAAAACTTTCAGCTCTCCATTTCCCGTATTTGCTAATTTCACTCGTACTTGAGCCAGACCCCGGCGATGAGCAATGCTATACACTGGCCTTTTCTGGGAGAGAATTCTCAAACCCCCCTTGGTAAGGGTCGCAATATCACAGATCAAAGTTCCCTCGTCTTCGTCACTCAGACTCCGCACCCGGATAGGGACCCGATACTCCTGAGCTAAATTCATAGCTTTGTGATGAATAACTTTGGCTCCCTGTTGAATTATTTCTGCAGCTTCAGTGTAGGTAAGCCCTTGAAGAATTCGAGCTTCAGGAACAATATGAGGATCGGCAGTGAAAACTCCGTTCACATCGGTAAAGATATCTACATGATCAGCCGATAGGTAAATTCCTAAAACCACTGCTGTAGTATCACTCCCCCCTCTTCCTAAAGTGGTAACTGCTCCTTCCTCGGTTACCCCCTGGAAACCAGCTACCACTACTACATACCCTTCATCCAGATATTTTTTAATCCTCTCTGGCTCTACCCTCAGTATAGAAGCATCGCCAAAATGATCATCGGTAATGATGCCCGCTTGAGCTCCGGATAAGGCTACGCTCTTCATCCCCACCCGGCGTAAAGTTTGAGACATCACCACTGCAGAGATGATTTCTCCACAGGATAGAAGAAGGTCTAAATCCCGGGGGTCGAGATTAGAGAATTCTTCTCGAGCCAGAGAAAGCAAAGTGTCGGTAGCATAAGGTGCTCCCCCCCTTCCCATGGCCGACACCACTACTACAGGAGAAAAACCTTTCCCTCGCGCTTCTTTCACTTTCAGGGCTGCTTTTTCTCTAAGTTCTCGGGTATTAACTGAAGTTCCCCCGAATTTCTGTACCACTATTTTCACCGTTGTTCACCTATCCCGGATTTTTTTATCCTCATCATAGCTTTCTCTAAAACAGAAGAAGGAGTAGTAAGAGAAATCCTGATAAATCCTTCTCCATATTTACCAAAACCAGTCCCGGGAGTAACCACTACCTGAGATTTATCCAGAAGATAGTTGGTAAATTCCAGAGAGGTAAACCGGGAAGGAACTGGAATCCACAAATAAAAAGTAGCCTGGGGGGGAGTAATATCAAAACCCAACGAAGAAAAAGTTTCCACCACCAGGTTACGCCGTTCGGTGTAGACGGAGATAATATGTGTTAACACCTCGTCCACCCTATTTAGAGCTTCCACTCCTGCCCACTGAATGGCATTGAAAATCCCCGAATCGATATTAGTTTTCACTCTCCCCAGAGCTTCTATTACTTTTTCATTGCCTACTGCAAACCCTATTCTCCACCCCGTCATATTAAAGGTCTTGGAAAGAGAATGAAACTCCACCGCCACTTCCCGAGCTCCCTCTACTTCCAGAATAGAAGGAGCTCGATAGCCATCATAGCTTATCTCCGAATAAGCTAAATCATGAGCTATTACAAAGTCAAAACGTCGAGCTAACTCCACTATTTCCTGGAAAAAAGAAACAGGAGCCACACTTGCCGTAGGGTTATTAGGATAGTTCAAAAAAACTACTTTCACTTTTTCCCATACACTATCGGGAAAACTATGTAAATCGGGAAGAAAATCATTTTCCGCTAAAAGAGGAAGCTCAAGAGGTATCCCTCCGGCTAACATTGTGCCAATTTTATACACCGGATAGCCCGGGTCGCTGGCCAAAACCAGGTCTCCAGGATTCACCAGACACCAGGGAAGATGAGCAATCCCCTCTTTGGAACCGATGAGAGAAACCACTTCTCGCTCGGGATCCAGATTAACTCCAAATCTTTTTCTATACCACGAAGCCACCGCTTCTCGAAAAGCAGTTAGGCCCCGATAAGAAGGATAACGATGATTTTCAGGACGTCGAGCCTCCTCACATAGCCGCTCTACAATAAAAGAAGGAGTGGGAAGATCGGGATCTCCAATCCCCAAATCAATTATCTCTTTACCTTCCGCTCGAGCTCGATTTACTTTCTCCTCAATTTCAGCAAAAAGGTAGGGAGGGAGATTTTTTATCCGCTGAGCAACTTCCATTTTTTCTCTACCTCCTCATTAATTTCTCCTCGGAACACTTCTTCTGCCGGGCCTTCAATATAGACTTCCTCCTGCCACTCTACTTTTAGTGGCCCACCAGGTAAATGAATAGTAGCTTCTCTATCTAACTTCCCCTCTCTTACTCCGGCTATTAAAGTTGCCGCTGCTCCAGTTCCACAAGCCAGAGTAGCTCCCGCTCCCCTTTCCCAGACTTTAACCACTGCCTCTTTCCTATTTTTAACCTCTACAAACTCTACATTGGTCTTGTTAGGAAAAATAGGGTGGTTTTCTATTTCTCTCCCGTACTCTTCCCACTGCGGAGGAATTTCAAAAATCACCACATGAGGGTTGCCCAAAGAAAGAGCAGAGAAAAGGAAAGTTTTTCCTCCCCCCTCTAAAGGGTAATTCCTTACCTCCTCCCCTTCTACCGCCACCGGGATTTCTTCCGGTCGGAAGCGGGGTTTTCCCAGATTCACTCTTACTCTTTTTACTTTTCCTTTTTCTTCTTCTGTAATCTGGGGAATGATAATGCCCGCCTTAGTTTCCACTGTGAACTCTTTTTTATTCACTATTCCCCGCTCAAAGGCAAATTTAGCCAGACAGCGGATTCCATTACCGCACATCTCTGCTTCACTACCATCGGAGTTAAAAATCCGCATCCCAAGATCAGCCACCGAAGAGGATAAAACTAAAATTACTCCGTCTCCTCCCACTCCCCGATGACGATCACAAACCTGTAGAGCAAAAGAAGACCAGGAAGAGACTCCCCCGGTCTCCTCTTCGGGGAAAATAATAAAATCATTACCTAATCCGTGCATTTTTACAAACTGCATTTTCCTCTCCTCAACTTGCAGTAAATTTTATCACATCTATCAAGAGGTAAGACCTATAACTTCTTCCAATCCGTAATAAAATCGGGGCTCCTCGTGAACTTTTTTAATGGACATCATCACTCCCGGCATAAACGAGGACCGGCTGAGAGAATCATGCCTTATAGTGAGAATTTCTCCTTCTCCTCCCCAGATAACTTCCTGATGGGCCACAAGCCCCGGTAACCTCACACTGTGGATGTTCACAGAGCCCAGGAGCGCCCCCCGCGCTCCAGATAATATCTCTTCACTCTTATCAGAAAAAGAAATACTTTTAACCTCCTCTATCCCTTGAGCGGTCTTTATTGCCGTTCCTGAAGGAGCATCTTTTTTCTGAGGGTGATGATATTCAATGATTTCTGCTCGCTCTAAATACCGGGCGGCAATGCGAGAAAAATGCATCATCAACACCGCCCCCAGCGCAAAATTGGGAGCAATGACACAACCTATCCCTTCTCTCTCACAACTCCGGCGTAGTTGTTCTATTTCTTCACTACTCAAACCGGTCGTTCCAATCACCAGAGGAATTTTACTATCCAGAAAAACAGGAAGATTTTCCCGCAGGGCTGAGGCTTGAGTAAAATCACAGATAACATCGGGCTTTACTCTATTTATGGCCTCAGCTAAATTTTCCTCTATTATAACTCTTAAGGGGCCCACTCCCGATATCTCACCGGCATCTTTGCCCACTTCTTGCCTGTCAGCTGCCCCTCGCAGAACTATACTTTCTTCTTTTTGGATAGCTCGTACTATTTCCCTTCCCATTTTACCCGCTGCTCCTACTAAAAACACCCCAATTTCTTTCATTATCTCCCACCTTCTTTATTAATCCACAGGAACAATATCTCTTCTTACCAAATCAGACCAGCTTTCTGGCCGCACTACTAATTCTGGTTTCCTCTCTCGGAGAAAAACTACTCCCGGGCGAGGAATAAGATTATAATTAGAAGCCATAGAATAATTATAAGCTCCGGTGGCTTCTACCACTAAAATATCACCAGGGCGAGGAGAAGAAAGCTCCATCTCTTCTATTAAAACATCTCCCGATTCACAACATTTGCCCACTACCGATACTTTTTCTTGTTCCCCTACCACTCGATTACCAACGTGGGCCTGATATTTAGCACCATATAAAATAGGACGGGGGTTATCAGTCATCCCTCCATCTACAGCTACATATTTTTTCACTCCTGGAATCTCTTTCACACTTCCCACCTGGTAAATAGTGCTACCGGCAGTATTAACCACCGAGCGACCCGGCTCCAGGTAAAGACGAGGTAAAGGGTAAGAAAGCTCCCCGCACATCTCCTTTACTTTTTCACTGATTGCCTGTACATAAAGGCGAGAAGGAGGGAAACGATCTCGCTCTTCATCGGTATAGGGAACTCCTAATCCCCCTCCCAGGTCTAATTCTCGAAACACAAAACCATGCTTTTTTCTAAAATCAGCCATAAATTGAAGCATGACTTCTGCCGCTTTTAAAAAGGGCTCTATATGGTCGATTTGTGAACCAATGTGGCAGTGCAAGCCCCATACTTCTAAATCCTCCGATTGGATTGCCTTTAATATAGCCTTTTCTGCTTCTCCCAGAGGAAAACCAAACTTACTATCGATTTTACCGGTGGTGATATATTGGTGAGTGTGAGGGTCAACCCCGGGGGTGAGACGGAAAAAAAGAGGAATTTTATAAGAAGCGTATGATGAGGCTTCCTCCAGAAGGAAATTTAGCTCTACTTCATTATCTACCACCCATCGCCCTACTCCTCCCCGGAGGACCAGGTGTCGCTCCTCTTGAGTTTTATTATTACCGTGAAAGATAATTTTCTCCACCGGAAAATCAGCACTGGAGGCCAGATAATACTCTCCTCCTGATACCACATCCAACCACCAATTTTTCTCTTCTATTATGGAGCATAAAGCCGAACACAAAAAAGCCTTCCCCGCATAAGCCAGAGAAAAGTGGGGATAGTTCTCCCGGAAAGCTTCCTCATATTCCTGCATATTAAAGCGGAGTAGCTCCTCATCGTAGACATAAAGAGGAGTCCCCATGGTTTGGGCCAGCTCTACTACATCGCATCCGGCAATTTCTAAATGGTTATTTTCGTTTATACTTTTATTTCCCAGCATTTCCTTCCTCTTCCTTTTTAGTTTCCACAGGGGGGTGGTTTTGAAGACCGAATACTATCTCCTCTGCACCTCCTATAAGAAAATGATTCTCCAAGCTCCCGGTTTCTATTAATTATAGAACAGATTAAAATTATAATCATCCACACAAAGGCTGATAAAGAATAAGAAAGAGTGCTGACCTCTGGGTGAGTTAAACTCCTGGTGGAGTAGTTCCTAATCTGGAAGAAACCCGATGCATGAGATCTCGGAGTTGCCAGTAACTCTTAACATATTGTTCATAGTAAAAGCGGTAAATATCTCTATTCCCTTGTTGGGGGTATACCTGCCCGGATATCTGCACCATTTTGAGACTGGCTTCCGGAATAGTTTCATAAAACCCCACCCCCACCGCAGCATAAATTGCCGTCCCCAGAGTGCTGGCCTCCTCTACAGTAGTAAGATAAATGGGAATGTCAGCTACATCAGCGTAAATCTGCAGCCATAATTTGCTCCGTGCCCCTCCTCCACTGGCATATATTTCCTCCACCTGAAAACCATCCCGGGCCAAAGTTTCCAGAATATGAAAGGTTCCGTAAGCTGTGCCTTCGTATATGGCCCGCAAAATATGAGCTCGAGTATGGCTCAGGGAGAGCCCCCAGATGGCACCCCGGGCCAGAGGATCCTGGTAGGGGCTGCGGTTGCCCTGGAAATTATCCAGCACTAAGAGTCCATCGGAACCAGGAGGGATTTGAGCTGCTATTTTATCCATAGCATCAAAAATATTTTCTAACTCTTCCCCCTTTCCCAGCTCCTCTGGCATGAAATTATCGGCAAACCACTTAACAATAGAACCCGTGGAACTCTGCCCTCCTTCTAAAATCCACATATCAGGAAGCACTACCCCCTGATAAGGCCCCCAGATACCAGGACTGAAAATAGGACTGTCAGACAGAGCCAGATGACAGGTAGAAGAACCAATCACCATGGCTAACCGGTGAGGCTGAACCACATCCAACCCCACCATAGCAGCATAGGCATCTATCCCCCCTTGAATAACCGGGATACCAGGAGTGAGACCCAAATCGGAAGCCGCTCTTTTAGTCAGCTCTCCCACTTTTCCTCCTACCGGAATTAAATCCCGGGGCCACTTGTCCAGTACTTCTTCAAAATTAAGTTCTCGCAGAAGAGAAATTGGCCATCCTCCCTCTGGCGGACAATAGTTCCACTTACAAATAGCGTTATTAAGAGAAGTAACCCACCGATCGGTAAGCTTAAACATCACCCAATTCTGGCATTCTACTAAGTAGTCAGAGTTAGCAAAAACATCGGGTAAGTTTTCCTTGAGCCATAAAGCCTTGGGTATCATCCACTCCGGTGATTCACTTCCCCCCGCATAGTGAAGAACGGGGTTGTGAGTAGCGTTAATTCTTTCCGCTTGCTCAAAAGCCCGGACATCCATCCACATAATGGCCCGATATTTAGGATTGCCAAACCGATCCACAGGGAGCACAGTACAGGAACTGGCACTGACACTAAGGGCAGCAATTTCTTCTGGATTTATCTCTCCCTGTATCACACAACGGCGAACCGTGTCTTGAGCTGCTCTCCACCAGTCAGCAGGATCTTGCTCTGCCCACCCCGGACGGGGGTGATACTCAGGATAAGAATAAGAAGAGAGAGCTACCACATTACCCCGGGCATCAAAGATGCCGCTCCGCAATCCTTGCGTTCCCACATCAATACCTAAAAAATAAGGTGGCTTAACATCTGCCATAACTAAGACCTCCACACCAAACAAATTATCTTTTTTTGGTAATCATGTTAAAATGGAAACATGACCTTACCCAAATTTTTAGCCGATTGCATGTTAGGCAAATTAGCTCGGTGGCTGAGAATTTTAGGATACGATACTAAGTATGCTCGGTATTTAGATGACCCTAAAATAATAGCTCTGGCTCGTTTTGAGCACCGAATCCTTCTCACCAAAGACACCCATCTCACAAAACGTGCTCCCGATGTGGCCTACTTTGTTTCTTCTTCCCGAGTAGAAGAACAGGTGCAAGAAATTATCAAAGCCTTCCAGCTGCCCTATCCCACTCCTTTTTCTCGGTGTCCTCACTGTAATGAACTACTTTTTGACCTCCCCCCAGAAGAAGCCAAAAAGGAAATCCCTCTTTTTGTTTCTCTGACCTTTTCTCAATTCAAAAAATGCCCTCGATGCCATCGAATATACTGGCCAGGAACTCATTGGCAGAGAATTATGCAGACTCTTTCTGGTTCCTAACCTTCCCCGATTACTTATCTTGTAAGGCTTCTACTCCCGGTAAAGCCCGTCCTTCCAGAAACTCTAAAGAAGCACCACCACCGGTAGAAATATGGGTAATCTTATCCTCTACTCCTGCTTTTTTAATGGCAGCTATAGTGTCTCCACCACCTACTACACTTATAGCACCACTTTCAGCAATTTTTCGAGCTATAGCCATTGTCCCCGGAGAGAAAGGTTCCACCTCAAAGACTCCCACCGGTCCATTCCAGAAGATGGTGCGGGCTTCTTGAATGTAGCGGCCGAATTTCTCTATTGTTTCAGGCCCGATATCAAATCCGGCCATATCCGGGGGAATTTGATTCCACTTTACTATTTTAGTTTCTACTCCTTCTTTGGCCTCCCGAGCCACTACAAAATCCTCGGGAAGCTCCAGACGCACTCCTCTTTCTCGCGCTATCCGCAAAATATCAGAAGCTTCTTCTATCATGGAATCCTCTACAATAGAGTTACCCACTTCGTAGCCCAGGGCTTTCACAAAAGTATAAGTCATTCCTCCTCCCAGAAGAAGAGCGTCTACCTTTTCCAGGAGTTTTCTGATCACTCCAATTTTAGTTGATACTTTAGCTCCTCCCAAGATAGCCAGAAATGGTCGCACTGGATTATTGAGTTTCTCTCCCAGAGCTTCCAGCTCTTTCTCCATCAAGAACCCGGCATAGGCAGGCAGAAACTTAGCCACTCCAGCAGTAGAAGCATGAGCCCGGTGAGCAGTTCCAAAAGCGTCGTTCACGTAAATATCAGCCAAACGCGCCAGAGCCCGGGCAAACTCCTCATCATTGGCTTCTTCCTGGGGATAGAAGCGGATATTTTCGAGAAGTAACACTTCTCCTTCTTGGAGCTGGGAAATTGCTTTTTCCACTTCTTCTCCTATACAATCATCTACCTTATAAACTTTCTCTCCCAGAAGCTCTTCCAGCCTCCGAGCCACAGGATCCATTTTGAGCTCTTCCACAAACTTTCCTTCAGGACGACCAAGGTGAGAAACTAAAATAACTTTAGCTCCTCTCTCTTTGAGATATTTTATAGTGGGCAAACTTTCTACGATTCTCGTATCATCAGTAATGTGCCGGTTTTCATCCACAGGGACGTTAAAATCCACTCTCACCAGCACCCTTTTTCCTTTAAGTTCTGGTTCTGGAATATCCCGAATAGTTTTTTTATTCATTTTTCCGCACCTCCCTCATTTTTTCTATAAAATATTGTAAGAACCTGGTATGGCTTATCATCCCCACTACTTTTCCCCCTCGAACCACGGGTATAAGTTCTAAACTGGTATTAAGTAGCAAATCTAGAGCCTCTTCTAAATCCTCATCTGCCTCTAAATAATCAAAATCGGTGTTCATAAATTCAGAAATTTCCTGAGAAGAAAATTCTTTAATCTTTTCCCGGATGGCGGTCATGAAATTGCCAGCAATAGCTATTTCTTTTTGAGCTGATTCTATGAGTTGCCGAAAGAAAAGGGAAGCAGAAAAATATCCCACGGGCCTTTGCTCTAAATCTACCACCAGCACCTCAGCAATCTTCCTGCGAGATAAAAAGCCCACCACATCGGCAACCAGGTCAAATTCACTTACCGCAACAACCTCAGGTAACATGATTTCTTCTACCAGCACTTAACTTTCCTCCCCACTAAGTTTATTTAACCCTCCTGTATTTACCAGTAAACTTGGTAGTCATCACGATTGGAAACCATTTTACACCATAAACAACCCATAATAAAACCCCCCAGATGAGCAAACCATGCTGTTCCTCCCAAGGTAGGAGAAATAAGAGAAGTCAAGCTATAAATTAATTGTAGAAACACCCATAGCCCGAGAAGCAGAGCCGCTGGAACTTCCACTACCCTCAAGAAAAACCCCCATATCACTAAAACCAGCACCCGAGCAAAGGGGAAAAGTATTAAATATCCACCCATCACTCCACTTATAGCGCCACTTGCTCCTATGGTAGGAATGGTAGAAGAGGGGTAAATCAGGGCATGAGAAAGGCCGGCCACCAGACCACAGCCCAGATAGAAAAGTAAATAATGAAAAGGTCCTAAAAAATCTTCCACGTTATTGCCAAAAATCCAGAGATAAAGCATGTTAGAGAGAAGGTGGAAAAGATTGCCATGAAGAAACATGGAAGTAAAAATAGTGAGAAAAGGAGGAATGGAAGGAGTGAGAAGGCGGGCTTTCCCCCATAAAACTGCCGGAACTAATCCCGCTTGAAACAGGAAAGCTTCCAGTTGAGGACCTAAAAGTAGCTCGTAAATAAAAAACACTACATTAGCCACAACGAGAGATACGGTAATTATGGGAAACCTACGAGTTGGTAACTCATCTCTAATGGGTATCATGGCTCACAGTAACACAACTACCCTCCTTAATCAAGAATTTCTTGAAATATTTGATTAGCTACTAATATTCCCTTTTTAGAAAGGGCAAACCTTTCTCCTTCTTTAATTATAAAACCCTCTTGAGATAAATATTCCAGACACTTTAATTTAGTTTCTACTTCCCCCCTTCGGTATCGGGTCAGAAGGTAGGAAGATTGTACTCCCTCTTTGGTCCTTAAGCGAAGCATGATATCTTCGGCTAATTTCTGGTGGGCTTCAAGCTCTTCCTGAAAAGTGAGAGGACTTTTTCCTTCTTCCAGACGCCTCAGGTAGTTTTTCAAGCTACTGGTATTTTTTTGTCTTCTCCCTCCCAGATAAGACCAGGCCGAAACCCCCACCCCCAAGTACTCTCCCCCTCTCCAATAAGTGAGGTTATGACTGCACTCTGCTCCCGGTTGAGCAAAGTTAGAAATCTCATAATGTATATACCCTTCCTGCTCCAATTTCTCCATGGTCCATTCGAAATAGAGAGCCTCTTCATCAGGAGAAGGGAACACTCGAGAGTGACGCCTGGCAAATGAATAAAGAGGAACCACAGGAGAAAGAGTGAGATTGTAGATAGAAAGATGGGGAGGATGATAAATAAGGGCATGTTCTATATCCTGTTGCCACTCCGGGAGGCTCTGGAAAGGTAAACTATATAGAAGGTCTAAGCTCCAGGAAGAGCAGTGAATTTTCTCCATGGAGGATAAAACATTCTCAATTTGCCCCAGGGAGGAAGAGCGACCTAAAAAGTACAGAAAACGAGGGTTAAAGGATTGCACTCCCACACTGAATCGGTTAACTCCAGCTTCCTGGAAAGCCTTTATTTTGTCTCCATTTACCGTCTCCGGATTTACTTCCATAGTTATCTCTACCGAGGGCGAGAAGGTAAAAAAACCCTGCAGATAGTTCAGCATTCTTTCTACATCCTCGGGAAACAACAAAGAGGGAGTCCCCCCTCCCAGATAAACAGTGGATAGCTCGCGTCCCCGGAGACTTTCCTCTTCTACCTTCCAAGCTATTTCCTGAAAAACCGCCTTTTCATACTCAAGATGGAAAGACCGGTCCCGGCGGGGATAGGAAACAAAGTCACAATAACGACATCTTTTAAGGCAAAAAGGAAAATGAAAATAAAGAGATAATTCCTTCATTTTTCGCTTTTCATCACTGCCAGAAAAGCTTCCTGAGGAATTCTAACTTTGCCCACCGCTTTCATCCTCTTTTTACCCTCTTTCTGCTTTTCCAGAAGCTTTCTTTTCCTGGTTATATCTCCGCCATAGCACTTCTGCAACACATCTTTGCGCAAAGCTGGTATATCTTCCCGAGCAATTATTTTCCCCCCTATAGCTGCTTGTAAAGAAATGGGGAAAAGCTGCCGGGGAATGAGTTCTTTAAGCCGGGAAACCAGAGCTCTGCCCCGATAATAAGCGCTTTCTTCGGGAGAAATAAAAGAAAGACCGTCCACTTTCTCTCGATTAACCAGGATATCCACTCTTACCAATTTTGCCGGACGATACCCTATAAATTCATAGTCTAAACTGGCATAACCTCTGCTCACCGCTTTTAAACAATCGTAAAAATCGAGTAAAATTTCCGCCAGAGGCAAATCATATTTCAAAAGAACCAGCTTCTCGCTTAAGTAAACCATGTCTTTAAAAATCCCTCGCCGGGACTGACAGAGATCCATCACCCCTCCTAAGTATTCCGCCGGAACGGTTATGCTCATCTCTACATAAGGCTCTTCCGTCTCTTCTATCTCCGAGGGGGGAGGAAAATCCCGAGGGGACCTCACTTCCAGTATCTCTCCACTCTTAGAGAGAACATGATAGACCACATGAGGAGCAGTAGCCACTACTTCCACCCCAAATTCTCGCTCCATCCTTTCCTGAGTTATCTCCATGTGGAGAAGGCCTAAAAAACCACACCGGAAGCCAAAGCCCAGAGCTTCTGAGAAATCGGCCTCAAAACTCAGGGAAGCATCATTAAGTTGCAGTCGCTCTAAAGATTCCTTTAGCCTGGAATAGTCCTCATAATCTACAGGATAAAAACTGCAAAAAACCAGAGGCTTTACTTTTTTATATCCCGGGATAGGAGAGGGTGAGGGGTGCGAAGCAGAGGTGATAGTGTCTCCCACTCGACTATCCTCTAACTGACGAATGTTAGCTACCACATAACCCACTTCTCCGGGGCCCAGGCTATCTACTTCTGTTCTTTGGGGAGTGAAAACTCCCACCTCCGAAACAGAAAAGCTTTTGCGGGTAGAAAACATCATGATTTCCATTCCTTTTTTAATCTCCCCCTCTTTTACCCGAATGAAAGGAATCACTCCCCGGTAAGAATCATAAACCGAATCAAAAATTAATGCCCGGAGAAAAGGAGAATCTTCTACCGGGGGAGGGGGGATGAACCGAACGATCTTTTCTATCAATTCTTCCACTCCAGTTCCCAATTTGGCGCTCACCATAGTAAAGGGAAGATGGTCTTCTCCCAAAATAGCTTCCACTTCCCTCATCGCTCTTTCCGGATCAGCAGCAGGAAGATCGATTTTATTGATTACCGGGAGAATAACAAGACCCTGAGAAATAGCCAGACGAGCATGAGCTAAAGTCTGAGCTTCTACTCCCTGAGAGGCGTCTACCACCAATAAAACTCCCTCACAAGCTGCCAAACTCCGTGAAACTTCATAGCTAAAATCAGCATGCCCGGGGGTATCGATTAAATTCAAAATGTATTTCTCTCCGGTAGAGGGAGAAAAATATTCCATCCTCACTGCTTTGGCCTTGATGGTGATACCTCTTTCTCTCTCTAAATCCATATGGTCCAGAAATTGCTCTTTCATTTTTTCCTTGGGCACAACCCCGCAGATTTCCAGAATCCTATCAGCCAGAGTTGATTTGCCATGGTCAATGTGAGCAATGATACCAAAGTTTCTAATCTTACTTCTATCCATTAGCCTGTATTATTCCTCCAGTTGCGAAATAGATAAACAATAGTTTGCCCCTCCTCCAGTTGGAAAAGAATAGTAAGCAAAAAATAAAACCCACTAACTAAAACTATTATACCAATAAAGAAAAGTAAGCCTCTTCCTTCTCCTCCAGAATAAAACCTCCCCTGAAGAAAGTGACAGAAAAAAATAAAAGCTGTGGTCTGAGCTAAAATTTTCCCCACCCATTTTCCAGGTAGAAGCGCTTTAATTTTCAGCGACCCAGACACCCGGCTCAGACATAAAATAAGTAAAAAGGAATTCAAAAAGGCAGCTAAAGAACTGGCTAAAGCCAGGCCACTGAAATCCATCCATCGAACCAGGAGAAGGTCTAAGGCTACGTTAGAAAATACGGCAATCAAACTAACTTTAACCGGGGTTACGGTATCTCCTCGAGAATAAAAAGCCCGGGTGAGGAGAAGATTTAAAGAAAAAAAAGGCAACCCCAGAGAATAAAAAATTAAGGCCTGAGCAGTCATAGAGGAGGCTATAAAATCAAATGCCCCTCTTTCATAAACCAATTTCACAAGAGGGGCAGAAAAAATTACCAGAAAAGCAGCTACAGGCAACATCAAAAATATAATCCACCGCATACCCTGAGCTAAAGTGTTTTTCCATTCTTCTTCCTCTCCTCCAGCAAACTTTTGAGAAAGAGATGGTAAAATGGCAATGGAAAGTGCCACCCCAAAGACTCCCAGAGGTAACTCCATCAACCTATCAGCAAAATAGAGAGCCGATACCGCTCCTTCCCGACAGGTGGAGGCAATAATTCTGTCCACGATGGTATTGATCTGGGATACCGCCAGAGAAAAACTAACCGGAATCATGAGGCCAATAACTTGTCGGAATCCTTTATTTTCCCAGAACTTCCAGTCCCACTGGAGACGGAAACCCGCTCGATAAAGAGGGGGAATCTGGAATAGAAATTGACCAATCCCTCCCAAAATTACCCCCCAGGCTAAAGCATAAGGACCTAAAAAGGGCTTAAAGAAGTAAAGAGAGAGAATAGTTCCCAGATTAAAGAAAATCGGGGCCACTGCCGACCAGCTGAAGATATGAAAAGTATTGAGAAAACCCATGAGCAAAGCAGACCAGGAAATCAAAAGCAGAAAAGGAAACATAATAATGGTAAAATTGGTGGTCAAAGATAACTTTTCTACCTCACCCCGGAAGCCCACCGCTATGAGATTCACGAGCAGCGGGGAAAAAACCATTCCCAGAATACAAACCAGAGAGACAATCAAGGTAAAACCGGTAAAGGAAGCGGAAATAAACTCTTGAGAAGATTTCCTCTCCTCCCCATAGCGAGAAAAAACCGGGACTACTGAGGTGCTCAGCGCTCCTTCGGCAAAAAGCCGGCGTAAGAGGTTGGGAATAGTATAGGCAATCAAAAAAGCATCGGTAATCCAGGTGGCTCCGAAGGAAAAAGAAACTAAAATTTCCCTCAAAAAACCCGAGATCCGGGACAGAAGAGTACCAGCTCCTACTATTAAGGTATTTTTGGCTAAAGAGTTTTCCTTTTCCATATCCTATCCTGATAAGAGAGAAAAAATGTTTACGGGAAAAGAGGGCCGGAGGCATTTTCCCTTTACTAAATACTAACCTTTCCACTTCCTCCTCTTCTCGACCAATATTTTAACTCTTTTCCTCCTCAGTAGAAAATACAAACGAAGATAAACGCTGCTTATTTTCCCGAGCAAGTATTGTATCAAAAATACAACCACATATAGCCTAACTTATTATTCAATTTTTGTCGAGGTAGAAGAGCTTCCCAGCAATTTTCCCCTTTGGAGAAGGAAGGCTCCCGGAAATTGAGCCCCAGAAAGGAAAGCTCCCCTCTGGGCCCGGAAGTTATTCCGGTTATCTTCGGACATATAGTTCTCACACCATCTGGAGGATTACTCTTTTCCCATTTTGTAGTCGGAGAGTGGGAAACTGCGCAGCAGGTTCCTTTTCCAATCCTCCACAGGAAAAAGCGAGATTGCTTTTCAACCGCTCCTTACAATGGTAAGCGGGACTGCTGGGGGTTAATTGTTCGAAATAGGAATTGATAGTATAATCTACATAAAACTTGTCAGGGAGGAAGGTAGATAAAGTGGGAACTACAAAAGTAACCGTTTGGAATGAGTTTCGTCACGAGAAGATACACGAAGAGGTAAAAAAAGTCTATCCCGAGGG
>JAKPIQ010000107.1 GCA_029549715.1 Candidatus Atribacteria bacterium
TTTTCTTCCTCGGGAGGAAAAAGATCGGGTAGGAGAGTTTTAACCGGTAATCCTTTTATCTCCCTCTCTTTTTTCTCTATTAGTTGGCAAAAAGTAGGGTTAACCAGTTGAACTATTCCCTCCCTGTCAAATACTAAAAGAGCATCACTCATATTATTGATGACTTCCTGAGCAGCAAAGGCAGGAGTAATATCTACTAAATGATAGCGCCAGATAACTGGTGCACCTAAAAAGACGAAAGAAAGAACCGGAATAAAACCCAGAGGGAGGATAGGAACTCCTAAAGTGGGTAAAAAATCGATTGCTCCTAAGCTGGCTACCAAGAAAGCTCGAAAGAAAAGCCGGGTTCGAAGCTTAGCTATGGGAGAGATTTCTTCCCGACTTTTTTGATAATATTGTAAAAGACTGGAAAACATTATATAAATGAAAAAAGCTAAAAAGGGGATACTCGCCCAGCCATAACAGGGAAAATATCCCCAGGGATGTAATTTTACTCCGGAAATAATACTATCACTAACCAAAGCCCATATAGCGAAAAAACAAGAGAGAATCCAGCTCACCCAGGCTTTTCGCTGCTGAGAAGGATAAGTTCGCAGAACAAAAATGGTAAATTGGAAAATAGCAGTAGCAATATAGGGTACTCCTGCTAAATAAGCAAACCTGTACCACCAGAGTGCCCTTTCCTCATTGGGAGAGACATACATAAAAGAACTGGGAAACAACCAAAAGAAAACTGCCAAAATAATTAAAAAGAAGAGCACACTCTCTCGAGAAGCTTTCTCTCGAAATAAGACCATTATCCCAATCGAGAGAATTACTAAACTCGTGAGGAGAACTGCTAGAGCAAAGATAGTAAAACTATAATCAGAAATCTGAAGCACAACATTTTTAAATATAACATCGAACAAAATGGCAGTAAGCCTCCTCTATAACGAATAGGTTAAGGTCGGCTTTTACTCCATCCCCTGCCTCCTCCTCACAAATCTATGAAAGTCCTCTCCTTTTTCGAGGACTAAAGTAATGCATCCGCTCCGCTTGCTACTATACTATAAGCTTTATCGGTAATCTTTATTCCTCAAACAGGATTTTTTTATTGTTCAGGTCTTTCTAGTTTAGTTACTCCCAAAGAGCATCCCCTGTTAGAATATGGGGATTTCTATCCAGCTTTTCAAAAACCCGGTCTGGAGATATTCTTTGTGAATAACTTTCACAGTTTTCCAACCCAGACATCGGTTGATGTAGTGGGAATAGCTTTTCTGCTGACAAAGACGGAGATTAAAACGTTTGTATCGATTACCGTCTGCATACGCATTTCTGGCTTTTTCAATTTCTTTTTCGACATCTACTTTGGTAAGTCCGGTCTTTCTCGCTTTACAGGTATTCACTCAGTCTGGATCTGATTTTATCCCCGTCTATTATTTTTTTCTACAATTATGCTATCTTCGTTAACGTCTTGTTTTAACATTATAGTTAACTGCAAAGCCTGTGGTGATTCATCTTTTAGGATTTACTAAA
>JAKPIQ010000007.1 GCA_029549715.1 Candidatus Atribacteria bacterium
GCTTTCTTGTTTTATGGCTGTGTACCAACACCAGCTCCCAATAAAGCACCAGATTTTACTCTCCCCGATGTAGAAGGAAACCTGTTTACTTTGAGAGCAAAAGAAGGGCAACCCCTAGTGCTTTGCTTTTTCACGGTACAATGCCCCCATTGTATCAACGAAGTGCCCCATCTCAACGCTATTTATCAAGAATACAAAGATAGTCATGGACTTTTAGTGGTAGGAGTTGCAGTAGGCGAATCTCAAGCGGAGGTGGAAAATTTCATAGATACCTATGGCGTGGAATACCCTGTCCTTCTCGATTCTCAAGGAAAAGTAGCTGACCTCTATGGAGTTCGCTTCGTTCCTCACCTTTTCTTTATTAACCGGGAAGGATATATTGAAGTCGACCCCGACGCCGGGCTAATAAATCAAAGCACCTTAGAGAGCTACGTGCAAAGGATAATTTAGGGTATCTCAGCCACAGGAAAAAGGGGTAGCGGCCTTTCTCTGTTTTTCATCTGTACTGCAGTTGTTTCCGGTTACGCCGGGGGTAGAGTCACCTTTGTTGATTCCCACTGAAAAGAGAAGTTGCCCCGCGATGGCCTCTGGCAGTAACTCTCAAAACATTTTTCCACCGGTACTTTCTCCGGTCATATTTCCACTCTCACAGTGGTAAGAGGCAAAGCCCGAGGGCCCGAAAGGGCTCGGTCTTTCAAAACTTCACTCCTTCTCCGCCTATCTCTCTTATTGGATGGACGACCATAGTACAAGACAAACTCCAGGAATCGGCTGACCGGGGAAGGGAGGAAAGGCACACATATCCTTTATACCGGAAAACTAATTATACCTAACAAATAGAGAACAACAATAATGATTGGTTGGTGGAGAAGATAAATAGTTAGGGAGTGTCTCCCTAAAAAAGAGACCACCTGAACCGGAAGCACCTGCGACCAGTCGGGAAGAGAAAAAGCTCTCTGGTAGCCAGGGTAAAGTTGTTTCCCCAGAAAAATTCCCAAAAGCACTACTCCCCACCAGGGAAAAAGAGGAAAGTAATCTATAGTATGGAAGTGATGAGGCATAAAACCAAGAAAAAGGAGAAAAGAGAAAGGAAAGGTGTGGTAAGAAAGAATGTGGCCCAGCACCAAGCATAACAGGCTTACTACCAGGGTGAAAACATCGTTGGGGAGAGCAAGGAAGAAATATCCCAGGATGGTAGATACTCCAATGCAGTGGAGCACTCCAAAGCGAACGTACCAATCACCCAGGGTGAGGTAGGTAAAAACAGTGATTACCATTCCCCACCCCAGAATGCGAAGACCTCTTTTTAAATATTTAGTAAAGCGAGGCTGGCTCCCCTGTTGGAGGGTGCGGTTATAACTCAAAGTGAGGGAAACCCCGGCAAGGGCAAGAAAAGTGCTGGCAGTAGCAACTTGAAAGTAATGCCAGAACCCCTGGTAGAGGTTAATGTTCAAAGACCCAAAAGCATAAAGATTATAAAGAAGGTGATATATAACCATGGTGATGACAGCACAACCGCGGAGGAAATCTATTTCCCAAAAGCGCATAGCTTTGCTCCTTTATATCCAGATTATAGCTCCTGGATAATTTGGTCTATTAGCCTTTCCCGGAAAGCCGAGGTAATCTTTTTCTCCCCACGAGCACCCCCCCCAGAAGACCTCGCAACGTCGGATTAAAAACGCTCCGGAGAAAGAGAGAGCTCTTCTCCGAAAAGGGAAAAAATAAAAAAACCGAGAAAACCAGAGCATATTTTAATCCCCATAAAAAGCCCCTGGTGAGCCAATAACCCACCGAGAAGCCGGTAGCTCTCCCCCTATCAAACTATCCCTTAAAATACTTGCTCTACTGACTTTACCTCCGGCACTTCTTCTTTTATCACCTGCTCAATGCCATCTTTAATGGTAAACATAGCCAGAGGACAAGCACTACAGGCCCCTTTTAGCCTGACTTTTACCACTCCATCTTCTATATCCACCAGTTCCACATCTCCGCCTTCAAACTGAAGGTAGCCTCTTATCCGATCCAGTGCTTTTTCAACTTTTTCTCTCATTATTTCCTACCTCCGTAGTATAGTTTCTCCATAAGTAAACCGCCTGTTTATATTTTATTCCCCGTTGGCTATTTCGGGATACAGAGGAAATTTCTGGCACAGCTCCCTCACCCGACTCCTGACCTGGTTGAGAATCCGGGGGTCGCTTCTTCCTCGCAGGGTCTTATCCAGACACTCAGCAATGATTTCCATCTCCCTCTCCTTCATGCCTCGAGTAGTACAAGCAGGAGTGCCAATTCTAATGCCACTGGTTACCGCAGGTTTTTCCTCATCAAAAGGAATAGTATTTTTATTAACTGTTATCCCCACTTCATCCAGATTTTTTTCCGCTTCTTTTCCCGTTATTCCTGTCCCCCGCAAATCCACTAACAGTAAGTGGTTATCAGTCCCTCCCGATACCAGACGATACCCCCGCGCGCTGAGGCTCTCTCCTAAAACTTTAGCATTTTTAACCACCTGTTTTTGATAATCCACAAACTCGGGAGTCATTGCCTCCCGAAGCGCTACTGCTTTGGCGGCAATGACGTGGAGAAGAGGGCCACCTTGAGTTCCGGGAAATATGGCCCGGTCAATGGCCGAGGCAAATTCTTTCTGGCAAAAAATCATCCCCCCCCGAGGACCCCGGAGGGTCTTATGAGTGGTGGTGGTAACAAAATGAGCGTAAGGGATAGGACTGGGATGCACTCCTGCCGCCACTAATCCGGCAATGTGGGCCATATCCACCATAAAATAAGCGCCTACCTCATCACAAATATGGCGCATCCTTTCAAAATCGATGAAGCGAGGGTAAGCACTGGCTCCTCCCACTATTAAGCGAGGCTTAACCTCTTTTGCTTTTTTCTCCAGGGCCACATAATCTATGGTTTCCGTGAAAGAGTCTACTCCATAGGGCACAAAATTGTATAACATTCCTGAAAAATTGACCCGGCTTCCGTGGGTGAGATGTCCTCCGTGAGATAAATCCATCCCCATCACTGTGTCATGAGGTTTAAGAATGGCGAAATAGACTGCCATATTGGCTTGAGAGCCAGAATGAGGCTGAACATTGGCATGCTCTGCCCCAAAAAGAGCCTTAGCTCTCTCTATGGCGATATTTTCCACCTCGTCTACAAACTCACAACCCCCATAGTAGCGCCGGTGGGGATATCCTTCAGCATATTTATTGGTTAAAAGAGAGCTCTGAGTCTGCATTACTGCTAAACCGGTAAAATTTTCCGAAGCAATTAATTCTAACGTATTTCTCTCTCGCTCTAACTCTTTCATTATCCAGTAATAAATCTCCGGGTCTACCTCTTTTACTAACTCCCACATAGCTTATCTTCTGACCCCCTGAAAA
>JAKPIQ010000146.1 GCA_029549715.1 Candidatus Atribacteria bacterium
GTCGATAAAAGATCGTTTTGGAGAAGAGCGTTTATTAAATCTTCAGTTTTTTTTGTGGAAGAGGGAAGGTGGGAAAGCAAATGTAACGTGTCTGGTAGATGATGTGACCCAGAAAGCCCGATGGGGCGAAAATATCCGTCAGATGGAAAAATTATCCAGTATTAGCAGGTTTATTGCCAGTGTAGCTCATGAAATCAATAATCCTCTGACAGTCATTTCCGGTTATACCCAGATATTATTGCAAAAAGTGAAAGATAGCGAACAATGCGAAATTTGTCGATTCAATCAGCGAGCGTTGGAAAAAATTGAGAGAGAAGCTGAATACTGTGGAAGATTAATTCAGGAACTTGTAGATTTTTCTAAGCCCATAATTCTTAACAAAGAAGATATGGACCTTAACTTCCTGGTGCAAGATAGCCTCTCAGTACTGGATGCCTTGATGGATGACAAAGTAAAGCTGGAGTTAAACTTGAGTAGTGATATTCCCCTCGTGAGAGTAGATAAAAACCGGATGAGACAGGTTTTCATGAACCTGGCTAAGAATGCACTGGAGGCTATGAAGGAAAAAGGAGGAAAATTGCGAATTCACACTTGTGTTGCTCCCCTGGAACATTTTTCTATTCCTGAAAATGGAACGAAAAATGGTAAATTTGTAGAAGTGGAATTTATTGATGAAGGGAAAGGCATACCAGAAAAAATACTACCTCGCATATTTGAACCTTTTTTCACTACTAAGGAGAAGGGGACAGGGTTGGGTCTCTCCATCTCTTATAGTATTGTGCGTGCTCATAAAGGGTGGATGGAGGTAACCTCTCGGGAAGGAGAAGGAACAAGAATAAAAATATTTCTTCCTCAAGGAGGAGAAGAATAATATATGGAGCTCAGAGCGGATCTTCGCCTTTTGCAACGTCCTCAACTTATTCCCAAGATGGTTCAAGCAGTGGAAATGATGGCTCTACCTCTTCCTCAGCTGGAGCAAAAATTGCAAAAATTGATAGAAGAAAACCCCCTCCTGGAGGCAAGAGAGGGAAGTTTTTGTTATAACTGTGGAAGAAGTTTTAGTGGCTATCCTGAGCGGTGTTCTCATTGTGGGAGGTACTTAAGAAGGAGAGAGAAAAAGGAATTCTCAGGAGAAGAGTTTCTTCAGTGGAGAGAAAAAAAAGATTGGAAGGAAATTATGAAAAAAGAAATTTTTTCTTTCATAGAACTGGGTTCCGAAGAGAGAAGGATTCTCCACTTTTTAATTGCTCAGTTAGATGAAGAAGGATTTTTGCGAGAAGACCTGGAAAAATTGTCTTTTTTGCTGGAGGAAAAAGAAGACAATTTAGAAAAGATAATTGAAAAAGTAAGGAAAGAGGGTTTTTTGGGTTTTGCTGCTCAAGATGCCATAGATTTTTTGATTTTACAGATGATAGAGCTGGAAGTGATAAAAAAGGAGGAAAAAGAAACAGTACGTCGAGAGTTTCTTTCCCATCCCCATAAGTTTCAAGAACTTCTGGAACCCTATCAGGAAAATCTCTTTTTTTCTCCGGCGCAATTTTTTGAAGCTTCTCTGGGTCGAGAGGCAGAAGAATTAGAATCTCCTCTACCTTTTCTCGTTCCCGATGCAGAAATTCTGGATGTAGGAAGAAATAGTTTTGAAGTGCTTCTCACTCCTTCTCTTTATTTTCAACTGACAATAAATGAAGAAGTGCTCTCTTTTTACCGGAAACGAAGAAAAAGTACTCCGGAGCGAGAGAAAATTTTCTGGCAAGAAAAGCTGGAGGAAGCACGAGAGGTGGTATCTTGTCTCAATTATCGAAATCAACTGTTATTGCGGGTCTTAGACTATATAGTGGAAAGAGAAAAAGATTTTTTGCTTCGCGGGTTTCGTCACTTTGTTCCTCTTACTCAAAAGGAGGTGGCCGAAGGAGTAGGAGTAAGCGTGAGTGCAGTTTGCCAGGTATTGAAAGAAAAATCAATCTGTTTTCCAGATGGAGTGGTAAGGAGTGTCAAATTTTTCTTTGACAGTTCTTACCCGGTTAAGGAAATGATGAAACTTATATTAGCTCAAGAAGCGCCTCATCGTCCTCTTTCTGACCGAGAAATAGTGAAAGAATTAGAAAAAAAAGGTTTTCATATAGCCCGCCGGACTTGTGCTCTTTACCGGGAAGAAATGGGTGTTTTACCTTCTTACTTACGCAAAAAACTGAAAGAAAAATAATTTTT
>JAKPIQ010000157.1 GCA_029549715.1 Candidatus Atribacteria bacterium
GTAAGAGGAGGAGAGATAGATATAAAGGAATGCGATACTGCAGAAATATTCTGTAGTATACAAACTTTCAGTCAGGTGTTTACCGGGTATGTAACTCCAGAGGAAGCACTATCACATAACAAACTCACCGGTGACATAGGAGCTATTAAAGAAATGAACAAGATTTTCTATAAATCCTATACCTTTAACAACAATTCGTTCTGAATCCTTAGTATGTGTGTGTCTACGGGGAGGGGGGAGAGTGTCCGGACCAGATTGGCAAATCTTATGGCAATTGCTCGAGGGTCATGAACTTTAAAAATCACGGTGATTTTTGCTCCTCTATTCTGTTTTGTGCCTTATGTGGTAAGTTCCCAGAGTGGCTATTCTTTATGATGGCATCCTTAAGGCACCATCATATTCTCGCCTGGAGTCTAAGGAGTGAGAAAGAAGCAAAGAAGATTAAAAACTGAGTAGCAATGCTGGATCGAGTATTTGCCGGGGGAGCTTCCTCCCCCGGCCTCCTCTACTCTGGTTCTCCTGGCCAGGGGCCAGCTACTCCTTCTGCTGCCCACTCCATAGTAATCAAATCTTCAAGAGCAAGACGAACCAAAGAGGGAACCCGTAGATTCCCCTGGCGGTCTTTTATGGGCCCGGTAAAAGGACTAAAAGCGTATTCAGGGTCGGCCATAGCTTTGTCTAACTTAAAAACTAAATCATAGGCACTTACATCTCCGTATACCGGGTCAGTTACCATATAGCTCTTCAAAGCTTCTTCAAATGCAGGATTAACAGGCACACCAAAGTCAGCTCCCAGCTCTACTGCTCCGTCACTTAGAAGCCACCAGTAATCAACGTTTTCTAAGTTCTCATTGGTGTAAAGTCCCGCATATACCTTGGCAAAAAAGTCGAGATAAATTGCCTCCCAATGTACTAATTGCCCGGAAACCAGATTATTTGGTGCATAAGATAGCATGGGAGAGTAATGGCCAAAGCTGGGGAGTCCCTTCTCTTCCGCTACCTGAGCTACACTTGCTGAATCTTCGGTGAAGGCCAGAACATCTACCCCTTCGGCAATAAGGGCCTCGGCCGCTTCTTTCGCTCCTTGAGGGTCATACCAGGCGCTTTGTAACCATCGCACATTGACCTCTGCTTGGGGATTTGCCCGGCGCACTCCCAGAGTGAAAGCATTAATATGCCTTTTCAATTCTGGAGTAGGGAAAGTTCCCACGTAACCAATCTTTCCCGATTTAGTCAGAGCTCCAGCCATAATTCCATTCAAGTAATAAACCTGGTGGAAATCGGCCATGTAAGTGGCTAAATTGGGAGCTCGTTTAAACCCCGAACAGTGAAAGAAAATTTTATCCGGGTATCTTTTGGCTGCATTCAAAGTCCCATCCATAAAACCAAAACTTGTGGTCACTACTACGTCCACCTTCTCTTGATTTATTAACCGGTCAATGATTCCTTCTACTTCTCCTTCTGGAACTGCTTCCACATATATGGTATCCAACCAGGGATAGACTTCTTCTAATACCTGGCGGGCTTGTTCATGAGCGTGGCTCCAGCCCAGATCTCCGATTGGCCCCACATAGATAAACCCGGCTTTTAATTCAGCTTCCTGGGAAAACGCTACTCCTCCCAGAAAAAGAGAGCAAAGAACGACCATTACTAAAATTACCTTTTTACTCATGGAAACACCTCCCTGACTTTGGTAATAGAAAGCTCACACTCGTTTTTCCCCAAGCATAAAAATACCCCATCAAAGCGGTGTTTTTATGCTTTAAGAAGGGATCGCGCTTGAGCTAAAAGATTTTCCAGACTGATACCTAATTTTTCCAGCACCACTTTACCCGGGGCAGAGGCACCAAAGCGATCAATGCCGATAACCTTACCTTCTTCTCCTACATATTTATACCACCCCAGTGTTGCTCCAGCTTCAATAGCTATCCGCTTTTTCACTTCTGGAGGAAGAACTTCCCGGCGATACACCTCAGGTTGCTCTTCGAACAACTCAAAAGAAGGCATGCTTACTACTCGCACCTGAACTCCCTCAGAGGTGAGTTTCTCATAAGCCTCTAATGCCAGACTCACCTCTGAACCTGTAGCAATGATAATGAGCTGAGGTAAGTGTGGTGCACAATCGGCAATGACGTAAGCTCCTTTTCTCAAGCCCTCTGCTTTTCCATATTTACCTCGGTCGATTATGGGTACATTCTGGCGGGTTAAAATAAGTGCTACTGGTCCTTCCTTCCTTTCTAGGGCTATTTTCCATGCTTCACGGGTTTCGTTAGCATCAGCTGGTCGAATGGAGACCAGGTTAGGCATTGCTCGAAAACTCATAAGATGCTCTACTGGTTGATGAGTTGGCCCATCTTCTCCTAAAGCTACCGAATCGTGAGTCCACACATAAATGACTTTACAACCGGAGAGAGCTGCCACTCGAACAGCCGGCCTCATGTAATCGGAAAACACAAAAAACGTTGCCCCGAAAGGGATGAGCCCCCCATGAATGGCAATGCCATTTAGTATGGTTCCCATAGCATGCTCTCGCACCCCAAAGGCAATATTTCTTCCCTCATACCCTAAGGGGCCTTCCACTAAACCCTGAGCTTCGGCAGGACATACGCCGGGTGCCTGAAAGCTTCCTTTCCCCTTTAAAACCGTGTTAGTAGAAGGGTCTAAGTCTGCTGAACCACCAATGAGAGAAGGAATTTTATCTGCCAGGGCGT
>JAKPIQ010000017.1 GCA_029549715.1 Candidatus Atribacteria bacterium
GACAAAAGAAAAAGAAAAAGTAAAAGAAAGAGGGCAAAAACAACACGGAGGAAAAGACCCCCGTATCCGCCATTCCTGAATGTTTCTATCAGGAATCCAGACCATAGGGGGAAAATAATCCCCCTATAACCCCCTGGAAAGCAAAAATAGAAAATATAAAAACATAAATAAAATACAAAAGACTACTGGTGGGGAAATCATCCACCAGTGGATTCCCGACAAAAGATTTCGGGAATGACAGTACTATAGGGGGAAAAGACCCCCCTATGACCCCCAAAAAGACTAAAACTTAAAGGAGAAAAGCTAACTGAGGAAGAAAAAGCCTCCCTCAGTGCGTGGTAATTCCAGTTTTTGGCCCAATGTAACTATCTTTCAAGTTTTGAGCCACTATAGCAGGTTGGGGGGATACTATAAAAGGAGTAAACTACCAGATAGTCTGGACCTGCTGACCCGCCCGGCGGGTCAGGATTTGCATATTTCCATCTTATTGAGTATAGAAGCAAACTGACTCATATACAGGTTGTAGTAAAAACCTCTCTGCTCTAATAGCTGCATGTGGTTACCCCGCTCGATTATCTGTCCATCGTCTATTACCAGTATCATATCAGCTTGACGGATAGTGCTGAGCCGATGAGCTATCACAAAACTGGTACGACCTTCCATCAACTTAAGCATGGCCTCCTGAACCTGCCGCTCAGTACGAGTGTCCACACTACTTGTGGCTTCATCCAGTATCAGTATGGCCGGATCTGCTAATATAGCCCGGGCAATGGCCAGTAGCTGGCGCTGACCTTGACTCAGGTCTCCACCATCTTCAGAGAGAATAGTGTCGTACCCATCGGGTAAACTCAATATAAACTGTTCAGCATTAGCCAGGCGGGCAGCCATCTTCACTTCTTCATCGGTGGCGTCCAACCGGCCGTAGCGAATATTATCTTTTACCGATTCAGAAAAAAGATAGGTATCCTGTAGCACTACTCCCAGGCATGAGCGCAGGCTTCTCCTTGTAACTCTCCGGATGTTGTATCCATCTATAAATATGTCCCCCTCATCTGGCTCATAGAACCGGGTAAGGAGATTTACTATACTGGTCTTCCCCGCCCCGGTGGGGCCCACCAGAGCCATGGTCTGTCCCGGGTGAGCATGGAAACTTACCTCTTTAAGTACTGGCTCATCTGAATTATAGGAGAACGATACATTTTGAAATTCTACCTCACCCCTCGGGTCTTTAAGCTCTACGGCATCGGGGGGATCTGAAGGTTCAGGCCCCTCATCCATCACCTCAAATAGTCTTTCAGCGCTGGCTATGGCCGATTGAATGGTGTTGAACTGGTTGGCTAATTCATTCAGAGGACGGGTAAATTGTCTGGTATAGTTGATAAAGACAACTATGGTGCCTACCGTTATTATGTGTTGGGCGGCCAGCCATCCTCCTGCTCCTGCCACAATAGCAAGCCCTGCATTATTCAACATGTTCATCAAAGGGCCCATTATGCCTGAATATATTTGAGCTTTGGTACCTACATCCCTCAATACTACGTTGGTGGCTTCAAAACGCTCTATTTCTTCAGCCTCCCGCACAAAGGCCTTAACTACCTTCTGCCCCGATATGCTTTCTTCCACAAAGCCATTCAGAGCCCCTAAAACTTTTTGCTGCTCTTCAAAATATCGCCGGGTACGACGAGTCACTATGTTAGTAGTAATAAACATCACCGGCACCGTTATCATACTGATCCCGGTGAGAAGAGGGCTTAACCGCAACATCAACGTTAAGGCCCCTACCAGGGTAATAACACTGGAAAATATCTGCGTCACACTGGAACTCAGGGCATTGTTTATGAGGTCTATATCGTTTGTAAGCCTGCTCATGATATCTCCCCGGGAGCGGGTGTCAAAAAAACTTACAGGCAGCTCCTGCAGTTTGTCGAAGGCATCTTTTCTCATATTACGAACCACAGTCTGCGATACATTAATCATGGTGCGGCTCTGCAACCAGGTGAACAGGGAGGTCAGAATGTATATGAGCGCCATAACTAATATAATACGAAGTAGCCCCCCTAAATCACGGGGGATTATATAATCATCTATGGCTTTCCCCATGAGATAAGGTCCCAGCAGAT
Organism: Candidatus Atribacteria bacterium; assembly: GCA_029549715.1. Lineage (GTDB taxonomy): Bacteria > Atribacterota > Atribacteria > Atribacterales > Caldatribacteriaceae > Sordicultor. The sequence goes on from JAKPIQ010000017.1 coordinate 2,121, forward strand.
GGAACACCGCCGTTATAGCCACCAGCAAAAGTACCAGGCAAATTCCCAGTTTGTACTCCCACAGATATCTCCACAGACGCCTTAGGGTGTCTCTCGCGTTTTTGGGTTTTGGGACCTCTTCTGGCCCGTTATGTCTTTCTTCTGGCTCAGACATCTATAATAACTCCTTCTCCTAATTGTGAGTTATATATATCCTGGTACAGGGGGTTGCTTTTTAGTAGCTCCTCATGAGTGCCTTCTCCCTCTATGCGTCCCTCACTCAATATCAGTATTTTATCGGCGTCCATCACCGAGCTTATACGCTGAGCTACTATAAAGATAGTAGAACCGCTCATGAATTCTTTCAGCCCTTTTTGTATCCGCTGTTCGGTAACCACATCCACAGCGCTGGTGCTATCATCCAGTATAAGGATGGGTGCTTTTTTAATTATTGCTCGAGCTATGGCTATTCTTTGCTTCTGTCCCCCGGATAGGTTGACCCCCCGCTGACCTAACTGAGTATCATAACCATCGGGGAAGCTCATTATGAATTCATGAGCCTGGGCTATTTTAGCTGCTTCTATTATCTCCTCATCGGTGGCATCCTTCCTGCCCCAGCGAATATTATCCTTTATAGTTCCGGAAAATAATATCGTATCCTGAGGCACTATAGCTATACCGGACCTCAAGGTAGCTAAATCTATGGAGCGCACGTCTCTTTTATCTACCATCACTCGTCCATCAACTACATCATAAAAACGGGGTATCAGGTTAACCAGGGTAGATTTGCCCGACCCTGTAGCACCGAGGATGGCAATAGTCTTACCTGATGGGGCATGGAAACTTATTCCTTTGAGCACCATTTGTTTTTTGCCCCCTCCATATCCAAACCATACATCTTCAAACTCTACCTCTCCTGAGGCAAGAGGAGTGTAATCAGCATCGGGAGCACTTTTTATATCGATATCGGTATCTAACACCTCACCAACCCTCTCAGCCGAAGCAGATGCCCGGGAGACAAAAAGTAGAATATTGCTAATCGTTATAAGCGAGAACAGTATTCGAGTCATGTAATTTACAAAGGCTATTACCTGGCCCACTTCCATAGTGCCCCGGTTTACCTGCCCTCCTCCAAACCACAGCACCGCCACAATGCTAAAATTCATTATAAGCATAACTATAGGCATCATGGTTATAATGAGGTTAAGAGCTTGCAGAGAGATGTACATCAAGTCATCGTTGGCCGTGGCAAACCTCTCTTTTTCATAGTCAGCTCTTACAAAAGCTTTAATCAGACGAACGCCGGCGAGGTTTTCCCTGATGACAGCGTTAACTCTATCCAGTTTTTGCTGCATTATGGAAAAGAAACCCATGGCTTTTCCTATCGTATAGCGAAGAACCAGTATTAATAAGGGAATGGATACCACCAGTATAAGAGTTAATCTGGCATTTATTGATACAGCCATAATTATTCCCCCTATGAAGAGCAAAGGGGCACGCACCATAATCCTCAAGGACATCAAGACCAGAGTTTGAAGCTGAGTTATGTCATTGGTGAGGCGGGTTACTAGCGACGAGGTACTGAACTTATCTACATTGGAGGAGGAAAAAGACTGAACTTTCTGAAACACAGCCGAACGTAGATGGGCTCCAAAATTCTGGCTGGCCATACTGGAAGCAACCGAACACCCCACACCACCCACCATTCCCACCACTGCTATACCCAACATCAAAAGACCCGTTCTCAATATATAAGGTAAATCACTTTTAGCTACCCCATTATCTACTATGCTGGCCAGTAGAGTGGGCTGATAAAGGTCACACACCACTTCTATAAACATCAAAATGGGCGCTAATAACGCTAATTTCCAGTAGGGCTTCAAATACGATAATAGCTTCCTCATGCGGGGTCATTATACCCTGTGTTTTCTTAAAAATCAAGCAAACCGGAGATAGTCATCTCTCTTGTGGAAAAAGGGATTTTGTGCTAAATTCTTTTCATAAATAAATTACCAGGAGCTTACTATGAAAAGAAAAATGAAGGTGGCTATTATCTGTGGTGGGAAATCAGTAGAACATGAGATTTCTCTCCAGTCAGCAAAAAATGTCATAGAAGCTATGGATAAAGATAGGTACGAAATCCTCTTAATCGGTCTGGACCGGGAAGGTCGCTGGCATCTTAAAGATGTAGCGGAGTTTGAAAAAGAAATGAAAAGCGCGCCCCTACCCTACCTCAGCCCCGGGGGAGATGAGGTGGTTTTCATACCCGCCGGGAGAGGACGTCTGCTCAACATCACCACCGGCGAGCTCCTGCAACCGGTAGATGTGGTATTCCCCATTCTCCACGGGCCATTCGGTGAAGATGGCACTATCCAGGGATTGCTAAAGATAGCGGAAGTCCCTTTTGTAGGAGCAGGAGTGCTATCTTCGGCCCTAGTTATGGATAAAGAGGTAAGTAAAAGGTTACTAAAAGAAACGGGGATTCCCACTTCCAGGTTTCTATCTTTTACCACCGAAGAAAAAGAGAACATAAAATTCTCCACTGTAGCGAACCATCTGGGATTACCTCTCTTTGTAAAACCGGCTAACCTCGGCTCATCCGTGGGAATGAGCAAAGTTAAAAAAGAAGAAGATTTTGCTCCCGCCTTAGAAAAGGCTTTTCGCTACGATAATAAAATTTTAATTGAAGAATATATTGAGGGGCGAGAAATTGAATGTGCCGTTTTAGGAAATGAACAGCCCCGCGCTTCCTGCCCGGGAGAGGTCATCCCCCGCCATGAATTTTACTCCTACGAGGCAAAGTACGTTGACCCCCAGGGGGCCATTTTGGAGATTCCCGCTTCTCTTCCCCAGGATACAGTCGAGAAAATACAATACCTGGCCATTCAGGCTTTTCGGACTCTTTATTGTGAGGGGATGGCGCGAGTGGACTTTTTCCTCCGGGGAGAAGAAATTCTGATAAATGAGCTCAACACTATCCCTGGCTTTACCTCTATCAGTATGTATCCCAAACTCTGGGAAGCAAGTGGCCTCCCCTACCCTCAGCTTATAGACGAGCTGATTCAGCTATCCTTAGCCAGAAGAGAAAAGGAGAAAAAATTACAAACTTTCATAAATTAGTAACAAATCGCTCACTGAAAAGCCAAAAAAACCTTCTACAATGTTCTCACAACCTAAAAAGGAGGTTTGAGAACATGAAAAAAACCTGGTTACTTGTAAGTTTAGTAAGTGTACTGGTTTTAAGTATGGCTTTGCCCCTTTTTGCTCAGGAAAGAGGGCAGGGGATGAGGCCGGGAGACTTTGGTGAAAGAGACAGAGTGATGAAGCAATACAGATCGTGTCAGAGCGTTAGCGACTCTCTTAGTTTAACCGAAGAACAGAAAACTCAGGCGCTGGATATCTGGACTAAATATCGCTCTGACATCCGGGATTTACAAGGTCAGATAGAAGATGCGCGTATTGCTCTTTGGAAATTGAGCTTGGAAGACCCTTCTAATGAAATAGCTGATGAGATACGGGCTAAGATAGAAGAGATTAACTCCTTACGGCAAAAGATACAGGAGACCAGAAATGCTATGTTTCAAGAGATGCTCTCTATACTATCTCCGGAGCAAATTTCCCAGTTAGCCAAAGGGTATCCAAGAGGAGGACAGGGCTTTGCCTTCAGAGAAGGTATGAGATCCCCTGCCAATGTGAGATGAAGTAACTATAGTAGTCCTGGAGCCGCTCCAGGACTACTATATCTCATAACCTAATTTTAAAGGGGGATAAAATGGCTAATATCCTGGTAGTGGAGGATGAAGAAAGCGTCCGAGAACTCCTCCGCTTATATCTTGAAAAAGAAGGATTTAAAGTAGAATTAGCTTCTGATGGGGAGGAGGCTCTGGATAAGATGTCTAGAACCTCTCCTGACTTAGTTCTCCTTGACCTTATGCTTCCCAAAAAAGACGGATGGGAAGTATGCCGGGAAATAAGAAAGACTTCTTATGTCCCTATAATTATGCTCACTGCCCGGGGGGAAGAATTCGATAAAGTGCTGGGGCTGGAGTTAGGAGCTGATGATTATATAGCCAAACCTTTCAGCCCCCGGGAAGTGGTAGCCAGAATTAAGGCAGTCCTTCGCCGTGCTAACTCCACCTCTTTAAGCAGAGGGAGAATCTGGGAGACCCTGGGTCTTAAAATTGATTATGAAGCCAAGAAGGTGGAAGCAAAGGGAAGAGAAATTAATCTCACTCCCAAAGAATTTGAACTACTGTGGTTTTTGGTTAACCATCCTCGAAGAGTTTACACCCGGGAACAACTTTTAGAGCATGTGTGGGGATATGACTTTGCCGGAGATACGCGAACTGTGGACACCCATATAAAGCGTCTTCGGGAAAAGTTAACCGAAGGAGGAATTGCTTCCTCGATAAAAACGGTGTGGGGATACGGTTATAAATTTGAGCCCGAATGATGAGAAAAAATCTATTTTCTAAGCTTTTTCTTTCTTACTTAGCAGTAGTCGCTTTTTCTTTTTTAGTTTCGGGAATTCTAAGTTCCCAATTTTTCTCTCGTCACTATCTTGCTTCTCAAGAAAAAGAAATAATGGAGCAGGCTAAAACTATTAGTGAGTTTATTTCCCAATCTCCCCAAGAAGAAATACCAGAGATTTTACCTTCTCTGCGAAGAGGAACTCAAGTTTTGCTCCTCAATCGGCAAGAGCTATCCTCTCCTAATTTTCCTATATCCGAGCCCCCTCGTCCTCGCTGGGGTAGAATGGGTAGAGAACCTCTCCCCCAAGAAATGTTAGAAAAAGTTCTGCAAGGAGGAACAGTAGTTTTTAGAGGGTTTAGCCCTCGTTTTGGCCAGACAATGCTGATAGCCGCATCACCGGTCTTGCGAAATGGAGAAGTATCTTCTATTCTTCTGCTTTTGTCTCCCATGGTTAACATTGAGGCTACTCTCTCTGCGGCAAGGAGAATTATTCTCACTGCCAGCACTATTTCTTTGGTTTTTTCTCTCCTTCTTTCTTACTTTTTCTCTCGTTCTCTCACTCGTCCTATTCGAAAGATAAGCGAGGCAGCTCGAGATTTGGCCTCCGGTAACCTGCAAAGAAGAATAGAAGTGTCTACTGAAGACGAATTAGGTCAATTAGCTCAAGATTTTAACTACCTTTCTTCTACTTTAGAAAAAACTATTAATCACCTTCATCAGGAAAAAAGAGAAACTGAAAACATACTCCTTCATATGGCAGAAGGTGTAGTAGCCACAGATGAAGAAGGGAAAGTCACCTCCATTAATCCAGCTTTGCTTAAAAAACTGCAGTGGAAAGGAGAAGCTCCCTCAGGTCTTCATATTTCTCAGTTATTTCCCCAACCTCAGATACAGGAATTTTTCTCTCGAGCGCTAAAAGAGGGAAAAGAAGAGGCCCAAGAATTCCAAATAGAAAATGGAGACCATCTCATTCTTCATCTAACTCCTCTAAAAGAGGGAGAGAAAGTATATGGAGCAGTGGGAGTTTTTCAAGATATTACTGAACTTCGTCAATTGGAAGAACTGCGCCGTGATTTTTTGGCTAACGTTTCTCATGAGCTGCGCACTCCTCTCACTTCTATTCAGGGATTTGTAGAAGCTATGGTGGATGGGGTAATTAGCGATGAAGAGCTGAGAAAGAAATATTTAGAAGTTATTCATAGAGAAACCTTGCGTCTTTCTCGACTTATCCATGACCTTTTAGACCTCTCTCTTATGGAATCGAAGAAAGTAGAATGGGAAATGAGCCCCCTGTCTCTTTTTCCCCTTATAGATCAAGTGTTACTTAAACTGATGCCTCAAATAGAGGATAAAAAAATCCAGATAAAAAAAGACTTTTCTTCCCCGCTCCCCTTGGTGTGGGGAAATATGGATAGAATTGAACAGGTGTTGATAAATTTATTAAGTAATGCTTTAATTTTCTCTCCTCCTGAGAGCACCATAGAAATAAAAGTCTGGCAAGAAGGAAAGGAAGTAGCTGTTTCTATAAAAGATCAAGGGGAGGGAATACCGGAAAAAGATATTCCTCATCTTTTTGAGCGATTTTACCGGGTAGAGAAATCTCGCTCTCGAGAAAAAGGAGGAACAGGTCTGGGGTTAGCCATTGCTAAACAAATCATAGAAAACCATGGTGGCACAATAAAAGTAGAAAGCCAGCTCCACCAGGGGACTACCTTTATCTTTACCTTGCCCATAGCTCCTTCTCAGGAAGATCAGGGTGAATGAGGTTAGCTTTTATAGTATCCCATAAAATGTGTTATAGTATCCCACAAAATCCATTATAATGACTAGGCTATAGGGGGGCGTTGCCCCCTTATCAATCCCCTTTCTGTTATTCCGAGGACTTCCCTCTCCCTCCTCGGGAGAGCCCTACATATTCTTTCCCTCACCCTCGACTCTTTTTTCTTTCCCTCTCCCTCGACGGGAGAGGGTTAGGGTGAGGGTGTCTTTTCCTTAAAAAATACTTTCCCTCAAAAATCCCCCTCCCTTACCCACCCTGCCAAATCGTTGATTTGGCAGGGAACCCGGGCACTCCCTCCCGCAAGACTCCCTTTCTTGTCATCGCGAGCATGGCGTATTTTGCCATGCGTGGCGATCTCTTTCTTTCTCTATTGCCACTCCTGAATGCATTTATCAGGGGTCCACAGTATTTAAAAAACCCTTAGATTCCCAACAAAAGATTTCGGGAATGACGGGAAAAGGGAATTTATCCAGAGAATAAAAACGAGATTGCCACGGGAGGCGATAAAACGACCCTCGCAATGACCGCTTGGGGGCGCACATGGGGAGGAATAGTGACTCTTGGAGGTTACCCTTTTACTGTCTCTGCGATGACCACCCTCTACTGTCATTCCTGAATGTATTTATCAGGAATCCACATTACCTAAGGCAAAAGACTACTGGTGGGGAAAACGTCCACCAGTGGATTCGCAACTACATTACAGGAACGATGGAAAGGGGAGACGGAATTACCACATAGCACTCTATAACGTGAGATAAAAAGCCTGGCAACTCCTGCAAAGTTTATAGAACCGCGCTTTCAAATGCAATTTTGAGGGTAGAGGTCTTTCTGGGAAACAGCCCCATCACTCTTTTTCGCTGCATTCCGTTATACCTCTGATTTTAATTCTTTTCTCTTCTACTATCCAAAGACATCCCCGGATTTGTTCCCTACTAATAACAGGAATGATTTTCTTAACATTTTGAATTATCTTAGTCTTACTCTGACTCTTTAACTTGAGAACCATAATCCCGGGGTGAGTATGAAGCGGATAACTACGAATGTTAGAAAAACCCAGGTCTAAGGTTACAAGTATCATCCCCTCTTGTTTACAGATATTGAAAATTGATGCGTCGGAATCTCCCCTTCTCCCTTCATCGTAAACAGTATCAGCTTCAAATCCCGCATCCTTAAATAGTTGAGCAACTTCTATGGGAAGATTCTCGTCAACTTTGAATTTCACTCAGCTACCCGATTCAATAACAATATGGCACTCTTTGGCTAAAAGTGCAGCATAAGCCAGTGCAGCATTAATATCTTCGGGATGAAGGGAAGGATAACTTTTCAAAATCTCTTCTCGGCTAACTCCTTCAGATAGGTTATCCAGTATTACTGAGACAGGAATTCTGGTGCCCGCTATGCATGGCATACCATGACAAACATTAGGGTCTACAGATATTCTGTCTAAATAAGCCATCTACAGTCACCTCAATATATATTCTACCCTTATTTTCAGACTTTAACTTAACAACTTGTTATCATTATAGCGCGGTTGGATAAGTGATTATTCCCCCATCGATCTCTTCTCCCTCGCCTCTTTTTCTCTCCCTCGACTCCCTCTTCCGTCATCGCAATGACCCCTTGTCCGTCATTCCTGAATGTTT
>JAKPIQ010000158.1 GCA_029549715.1 Candidatus Atribacteria bacterium
TTTCTTGGAAAAACTGTGGGTTATTTTCCATATCCTTCTTAACCTTTTCATAAGCATATAACACAGTGGTGTGATCTCTTCCTCCAAATTCCTCACCAATAGAGGGAAGAGAATAGTTAGTTAACTCTCGTGCCAAATACATAGCAATTTGCCGAGGGTAGGCTACTTCTTTGGTTCTTTTCTTTGCTTTCATAAGAGCAGGTTTGATATTAAAATGCTCTGCTACTACTTTCTGGATGGAAGATATAGGTATCTGAGAAATTTCTGGTTTAGGCAAAAGGTCTTTCAGTACTTCCTGAGCAATATCTAAGGTAGGAGTTATCTTGTTCAGGCTACAGAAAGCTTTAATTCTTATTAAAGCTCCTTCCAGTTCTCTGATGTTTGAAGGAATGTTATTGGCTATAAAATAGATGATATCAGGAGGGAGTTCCAACCCTTCCGTCTCTGCCTTCTTACTTAAAATAGCAATTCGGGTTTCTAAATCAGGTGGTTGAATGTCAGCTATTAGTCCCCACTCAAAGCGAGAGCGAAGACGATCTTCTAGAGTGGGAATCTCCTTGGGTGGTCGGTCACTGGTGAGAACTATTTGCTTGAATGCCTCATGAAGAGTGTTAAAAGTATGGAAGAACTCTTCCTGGGTTCTCTCTTTTCCAGCCAGAAATTGAATATCGTCGATGAGGAGAATATCGACATGGCGGTATTTCTGACGAAAAGCTTCGGTCTGGTCATCCCGGATGGAATTAATCAGCTCATTAGTAAATTTCTCTGAAGAGGCATAAACTATCCTGGTACCCGGGTTTTGACTTATAACATGGTGGGCGATGGCATGCATGAGATGAGTTTTACCCAAGCCCACTCCACCATAGATAAAGAGGGGATTATAGGAGTGAGCAGGATTTTCTGCTACAGCCACTGCCGCGGCATGAGCAAATTTGTTGCTATTTCCTACTACAAAAGTGGAAAAGGTGTAGCGAGGGTTAAGACTGAGTTTTCCTTCTTCTCCGAGGAAAAAGGGGTCTTTTATCTCCTCTTCCCCCCGCAGAAGAGAAGGTTTTACCACTAATCCAATTTCCAGGCTAGGAAAGTCCACTCCTACTACTTTTTGAAAAGCATAACGAATGGCTTCCAGATATTTTTTTTCTATTTTTTCCCGAGATAACTCACTCGGTACCGCTATAGTAAGCCGGTGATCAAGCAAGGATAAGGGTTGAGTGTTTTCCACCCAGGCTCGATATTCCGGCACAGAAATTTGTTTTTCTAACAGAGATAGAGTTTTTATCCACAGCTCCTCTAACTCTTCTAAAGAGATTTTCATGGCTTAATCTCCAGTTTTTATTTTTTTACCCCCCGGTTTTCCACAGCCAGTTTTAAAATCTCAACTCCGAAAATAGAAGAAAAAAAAGCATCTTCCTCTTTTTTTGAAAAGAGGGGAAATTCGTTTTTCGCTTTTTAATTTAACCACAAATGCAAACTTCTGGCAAGTTATCCACAAGTTATCAACTTTTGTGGATAACTGTAGGAAAAGAGACTCTTTTTTCTGAAAATTGGGGATCAGTATTTGGAAAAAAATTCTAAGAATTTACTGAAAGAGCAGGCAGCTTCTCTGGTGAATTACTAAAACAGGAGCTGGAATTTCTGCGGTTGACCTGGGGAGTGGTTGAGAGTATAATGATGCTCGCGAGATTACTCATTTATAGTGGTGAAGAAGGGAGAAGCTTTGATGAAAAGGACTTATCAGCCTCATCGAGTACCGATGAAAAGAACTCATGGCTTTCGGGCTCGGATGAAAACTAAGGGGGGAAGAAAGGTTCTCTCTAGAAGGAGAAGAAAGGGGCGTAAGCGCCTTACTGTTTGAGTAAAGTTTGAATAAATGGAGAAACTAAGTCACAAGAAAGATTTCTCCCGGTTGTTCTCTCAGGGAAAAAGAGTGAAAGCAGGTAATGTTAGACTGTGGTACTTGCGAAAAGAAGAGGGGAGTTTGCGAGTTGCTTTTGTGGGAAAAGGGAAAAAGGCGGTAGACAGGAACCGAGTGCGAAGGCGTCTGCGAGAAGCCTTTCGTATTTATTACTATTCTCAGTGGAAAGATAAGCCGGTTGATTTTGTCTTTATGAGTAACGAAAAATTGCTGGAGGAGAGCTTTGAAGACCTGGTTGAAGTGATGGGAAGGATGTTGGAAGAAGTGAAGCTCGGTGGAGTAAGGACGGAAAGTGAAGTTAAGTAGTTTTATAGTAAGTGGTGTGGATAAAGTCTTGCTTTTCTATCAGAAATATATTTCCCCTCTTTTTCCTCCCTGTTGTCGTTTTGAACCTTCTTGTTCAGAATATGCTCGGCAGGCTCTTCGTAAATATGGTCTCTGGAAAGGTGGTCTTTTAGCTCTCCGGAGACTTTTGCGCTGTCACCCTTACTCTCCAGGTGGCTACGACCCGGTAAAATAAGAAGAAAAGGTGGTTAATTAATGTTTTCACAGCTTTTGGATGTGCTGGCCCAGGCTATGGAATTCCTACTCCGTTTTTTTTACAACTGGACTGGCAATTATGGTATTTCCATAATTCTCCTTACTTTGCTTATTAGACTGATTCTCTCTCCTTTGATTCACAAACAGAATCTCTCCACCCGCAAGATGCAAGAAGACATACAGGAGTTGCAGCCGGAAATCAAAAAATTACAGGAGAAATATGGTAACAATAGCCAGAAACTGAACGAAGAAATGATGAAGCTTTATAAAGAAAAGGGTATAAACCCTTTAGGGGGGTGTTTACCGGGATGCCTTCCTCTTTTGATCCAGTTACCCATATTGATGGTACTCTATCGGGTTGTAATGACTTATGATTATGGACAGGCCGGATTTCTCTGGCTCCCCAGCCTCTCTCAAAAAGACCCTTATTTTATCCTTCCTCTTTTAATGGGAGTGACCACTTTTTGGCAACAAAAGATATCCATGCCTCCTGCTACCGAGGGGGCACAACAACAACAAAGCGAGGTTATGATGGCGGTTATGCCCATATTTTTGGTTCTTATCAGCTGGAATCTTCCCTCGGGGGTCTTGTTGTACTGGTTCGTGTCTAACCTTTTCTACATTATGCAACAGTATATACTGAATAAGCAGATTCGGGAGTCTAAGGCTCTCTCTTCTAAACCAGAAATTATTGTGAAAGCTGAACCTGCTGATCCCCTGAGGAACTCCTCTTCAACAGTGTCTATGGCTAAAAAAGGGGGAAAAAAGAGTGCTAAGAAGCGTTGAGGTTTCAGGAAAAAATTTAGAAGAAGCACTGGAGCGGGCGGCTCGGTACTTTGATGTGCCGCTAGAAAGTTTAAATTATGAGGTTGTGTCAGAAGGTCATGGTTTTTTGAGTATTTTTACTCCCCGGGTAGTTAAGGTTCGGGTATGGATAGGAGAGGTTTCTGAGGAAACTGTTCCGGCTCCCACTCCAGCTCCGGCCTCGGTTTCTCCTCTCCAGGCCCGGGAGGAGCTGGAGAAATTTTTCCAGCAACTAATAGATAAAATGGGGGTGGAGGTAAGTTTTCAGATTCGGGATAAAGACGGGTCTCTTTTTCTTCTCGTGGAAGGAAAAGATGCCGGTGTGCTTATCGGCAAAAAAGGAGAGACCATAGAAGCCTTAGAGACCCTGTTGCGGGTAATTATGTCTAAAAAGGGCTTCGCTAACGTGGGTGTGCAGGTAGACGTTTCTGGTTATCGGGAAAAGCGAGAAGAAGCCTTAAAAGGGCTGGCAGAAAGATCGGCAAGAAAAGTTATTAAGGAAAAGAGAAGGCTAAAATTGGAGCCCATGAATGCTCGGGAGCGAAGAATTATTCATACTTCCCTTAAAGACCACCCTCAGGTGACCACTTACAGTGTGGGAGAGGGACGGGGAAGGAGAGTGGTAGTCGATTTAAAAAAGGAGGAAAAGGGCAAGCAAGCGCAGGGGAGGGAAAAGAAAACTCGGTGATGGATGATACTATCGTGGCTCCGGCTACTCCTTTGGGAGTAGGAGCGATTGGTATTGTACGCATGAGCGGCCGGAGAGCAATTGAAATTGCCACTCGACTTTTTGTTCCTCGCTCTAAATCTGGGGTAGAAAATTTTGTTAGTCATCGCCTATATCTGGGTGATATTCGGGATCCTCAAGCTGAGGAAATGGTTGATGAGGCTTTCCTTGTGGTGATGAGGGCTCCTCATAGCTACACCCGAGAAGATGTGGTGGAATTTCAGCTCCACGGAGGTCCGGTGGTAATTCAAAAGGTTCTTCAGCTTGTCCTCCAAGAAGGAGCAAGAATGGCTGAACCCGGGGAATTCACTCGCCGTGCTTTTGTGAATGGTCGGATAGATCTCTCTCAGGCCGAAGCAGTGGCGGAGGTAATTCAGGCTCGCTCAGAAAAAGCCCTCTCTCTTGCCCTCCGTAGCTTGAAGGGAGAACGGGGAAGGAAAATCCGTTCCTGGCAAGACCGTCTCGTAAATATTGTGGCTCTCATTCAGGCTCACTGTGACTTTTTAGATTTCGATAACGAAGAAGAACTGCCTCTCGAGGCCATAGATAAAGAGCTTACCGGTTTGAGAGCAGAAATAGAAAGGGAATTAGCTTGTGGCGATCGCCACAGGATCCTTCAAGAAGGAGCGCTGGTAGCCATCGTGGGTAAACCCAATGTGGGTAAATCCAGCCTTTTTAATGCCATGGTGGGGTGGGAGAGGGCTATTGTAACTCCTTTTTCCGGGACTACCAGAGATGCTTTAGAAGAAAATATTCTCGTAGACGGTCTTCTCCTTCGATTGGTAGATACAGCAGGCATGAGAGAAGGGCGAGACCCGGTAGAGTGGATGGGAGTACAGAAAGCTCAGGAGTATTTTGAACAGGCTGATCTGGTAATAGTAGTTTTAGACCAGAGCATTCCTTTAGAAAAAGAAGACGAGTGGTTAGCAGAGAAAGTAAAAGACAAACCCCACTTTGTGGTGCTAAATAAAAGCGACCTCTCTTCTCGTCTGGAGAAACGTGACATCCTCCAGCTTTATCCTGGGGAGGAGATTTTAGAAGTGTCGGCCTTGCAAGGAGAAGGTATAGAGGAGTTGCTGGAGCAAGTGGGGAAAAGGATAAGAGCGGAAATGAGTCCTGAAGACCAAACAATTTTAGTAAACGCCAGGCAAAGGGAAGAGCTGAAAAAAGTTTTGCTTTCCCTGACTTGTGCTCACCACAGCCTAAAGAAAGGTGCATCTTTAGATGTTATCGGTCTGAGCTTGGAAGAAGCCTTGCGAGAAATGGAGGGGATATTGGGCACCGGGGTGAGCGAAAAAGTGTTGGATGTTATTTTTTCTCAATTTTGTCTGGGAAAATAAATTGTTCCACGTGGAACAATTTATCCGGGAGAGAGAAAAGCCGGGTTTCTCACAAGTCGATTCGCTCAGGAGAAAAGCGCGAGAGGCGGAGAGGAAAGAAGATAGCGAGGAAGAAGGAAGGAAAGAGAGATATCAATTTTTTCCTGTATCGCAAAGAGCGGACGACCTACGGTGGGGGATAAAGACATAAAAGATGGAAAAACTAAGACCAATACTGCTGGGAAAACATTCCGACGACGGAGCGGCCTTTCCTTTTTCCTTACCCTCGGCAAGTTTTAAGCCGTTTTTAGCTGCTTCTGAATGCTTTTATCAGGGTCCAGAACGACAGAAAAAGATTCCCTTATATGACCCCTGAGCTTGCCGAGGGGGAAGGACACGATTCTTCTTCTGACCGCTCGGAGAGAAGGTTAGTGGGTGAGAGTCACCTGATTCTCGAAGGATCAGGCCGGTGTCAAGAATAAAAATTATTACCTGGGACTCAGAGCCGTGAGAGGATGTAAGGTTCCCAAAATCTTAAATTAAGCAAGGAGGTGAAAAAGAGCTGTCCGGGGGAAGTACGCCTAATAATATATCAGTTAATTTCCAAATA
>JAKPIQ010000172.1 GCA_029549715.1 Candidatus Atribacteria bacterium
AAACCATATTGCCTTACAGTGGCATATACATCAATTCCACAGGCCTCCATGGAAGGACGAGCATACTCAGGATGCTGACAAGGGTATTCTAAAGGGCATGGATCGCATAGCTCACACGGTCCCGAGGGGATAGCCAGAGCTTTATAATATCCAGAAAGAAAAAGTGTCTTTTCCAAATCAGCAGCAACCTGGCGGAGAGCCTGGCAATCTTCCGGTTCCCAGAGAATAGCAGCCCGCTCATAATCTCCGAGCATCCTTTTGGTGCGAGAGGGCTCTGGAGAATACGGCGGGCAGGTAAGACTCTGCGCGTATCCGTCGCAGCCAAACTGACACTTGAGCCGCACCCACTCGGCCACCACCACCGTTTGAGGATCGATTAGCCGGCAGCTTGCAATTTTCCCAGCAAGCGTGGTTTCCAGTATTACGGCAAGAGTTTCTTCTTTCATAACTTCCTCCCTCCCAATTTTTGCTCATTGTACCTCAAAACTCAAAAGAAGGCGTTAAACATGGGTCAAATTTTTATATTGAATCATGCCTTCCTCGCACCACAAGATAGGGTGAGTTATTCTAGAATATGTAGCAAACACAGTAACATCGCAACTAAAAGGAAGGAAATACATCCTGCTACGAGGGGCCCTCCCCCTAAAAAACATAAAAAGCAAGGACCACTGGTGGAAAACACTCCACCAGTATAGGGGAAACTGATCCCCTATGAACCCCCTTCTCGTCTGCCACCGCAGTGGCCCTTTGGGAATGTCATGGCAACTTCCAAAGATTGCCATGCCCTTGATGTGACGAGCTCACAACAGCGGTCTGGAAAGTACAGCGATATCCGGGATTACAAAAAGCTCGTTCTGGTCCCTGCTTTATGCTAAAATTCTGGGAGCAAACTACTAAAAAAGAGAGGAAAAAGATATGAAGGGTTACAAAAATTTCCAGGTAGCCATATATTGTCCGGCACCTTTTTTAAAGGATGTTGCTCTCCAGGAGATAGAAGAAGGTCTCAATTTTTTCAACCAGCATTTGAGAATATCAAAAGTCTATCTTGAAACCCATCGAGGAGGCGTTGATGTAGAAAAAGAAAAGGTTCTTAAAGTAAAGGAGTTTTTTGAAAAAGAGGGGGTTAAAGCTTCGGGAGGTATAACTACAACTATTTCCTTAGAAAATGACGAATTCAGAGATTTAAGAATCTTTAACACCTTTTGCTACACCAACCCGGAACATTTAAAAAAGTTAGTGGAAATTGTAGAATTTACTGCTTCCATGTTTGATAGATTATATTAGATGATTTTTATTTCACTTCCTGTCGTTGTCCTTCCTGCCTAGAAGAAAAAGGGGACTTAAGCTGGGAAGAGTTCAGGCTTAACTTAATGGCCTCAGTTTCTGAAGAATATGTAGTTAAGCCGGCAAAAAAGGTAAACCCGGAAGTTAAAATGATTATTAAGTATCCCAACTGGATAGAGTCTTATCAAGAAACAGGGTACAATCCCGAAGCCCAGGCAGAGATTTTTGACTATGTTTATACAGGAACTGAAACTCGTGATCCTCTTTTCACTCACCAGCATTTGCCGAGATATTCAAGCTATTCTCTAATGCGATTTTTCGATGAGGTAAAGCCGGGCAAAAACTTAGGAGGTTGGTTTGACTCTTTTGATTGTGTATACAACATAGGTTATTATCTGGAACAGGCATATTTAACCCTATTTTCCAGAACTAAAGAAATCACTCTCTTTGATCTCAGCTCCTTGAGAAACTCTGTATTTATTCCCCCCTTGGGGCATCAGCTAAATTTACTGGATTCCATACTGGGAGAGCTGGGAAACCCTGCGGGGATTCCGGTTTACTATCCTTTTAACTCTTATGGGGAAGATCACTTATATGACTATTTAGGCATGGTAGGTATTCCTCTGTATCCCACTCCTTATTTTCCCGAAGATAGCAATCTAATATTTATTATAGCTAATTCAGCTATGGATAAAGATATTTTAAATAAGTTAAAGAGATATTTATTAACAGGCAAAAACATCGTCATGACCTCGGGGTTTTTGAAGGCCGTGCAGGGAAAGGGAGGGGAAGATTTTACCTCTTTGAGAGTCACCGACAAAAAAGTAATTTCCAATTTCTTTGGAGTAAAAGCTCAAGGTTTAGGTTTTTCTCGGTATGTTCATGGCCCAAAAAAGATTGTTCTCCCCGTATTAGATTATAGAAACAATGCCACATGGCCAGAGATAGTGGGCATGGACGGGGAAAATAACTTTCCTATCTTAATGAACGATAGCTATGGCAGAGGAGGGGTTTTCACCCTCACCGTACCTGATAATTTTTCTGATGTGTATTATCTCCCCCGGGAGGTTCTTACCGAGATTAGAAAAGTATTTATGATGGGAAATCCTTTTCATATAGAGTGTGAAGGGAAAATCGGCCTATTCACATATGATAACGACACTTTCATCATTGAGTCTTTCTTGCCTTACCGAACTCCAGTAAATATCTTTATCAAAGATAAAGACAAAAAATTGATCGATATGAAAGAAGGGTTTGAATACAAACTAGCATTCTCTTCAGAAAAGGAAAATTTATATAAAGTAGATCTGGAGCCTTCTACTTTTAGAGTTTTCAAAATGGTATCAGACAATGAATAAGGAGTGCAACTCTCTGCAACCCGGGAGGTTGCCGCTTTTTATCATCGTAACGGCTCTCTGAGAGCGTCGCGGCGGCCTCCAGAGATTGCCATACTAAAGGAATAGTAAAACCCCGATTACGGTCTAGAAAACGGAAGAAGGCCGCCATAGACTAACAGCGCTTCTCTTTCTCCTCTTTCTTGATAGCAGGCAACAAGCCACTCACAATTTATCTATATCAGGAACGGTGCCATCGGAGAGCCTATAGAGCATCTCTCCAGCTCTGGGAACTACCAAAATCCCCTCTTCCTCTCGGCCGGCAAAATCTTCTAGACGGAGAGCATGATAGTCCAGGTAGCCTAAATTTATCTCCTCACACACCTCCTGGGGGATACCAGTAGCCAGTATCACCTCAATGCGGGGATACTCCCGGCCATTTATGTATTTACCAATCCCCTTAACATGAGTAGAGTGAGCTAAAACTGCTCCAGGATAGTGGCGGTATTTTTCCCACTGCGCTAAAAAGAAATCTCGAGTGTGATAGCCCACTTCCCGGAGATATTTCCCATGGGTTACGGAAATCTCCTTAATTTGGGGAGCGTATATTATGAGTTCCCCCCCATCAGCCACTACCGGTTCCAGCTTATACATACACTTTCCCCCCACCCATAATTCCTGGTAAAGAGGAGGAGCAACAGAGATAACTGTAGAAAAGGGCTTGTCTTTATACACTACATTCACCTGGGAAGATAAATCCGCTGCTCGAGACCAGGCTTCTTGTGCGTCACCTACAAATAATCCACAAACTTCTTCTCCCCTCATCACCACCGAAATTAAGGTAATGGGAAGAGGAATAAAGCGAGCCGCACGATTCAAAACTTCCCTCACCGGAGTGTCTTTATGTCCGATGATTTTAGGATTAGTGATAAGGGCAGAAAACCAGTGAAACTTATGGGTTATCTCTTCTCCAGCAATGCCGGGGAAGAGATATTTATATCCTCCAGAAAACCCTACCACTTCATGGGGGAAAACCGGACCGACGATGATCAGCTCATCATAGTTAAAGATGTTTTTATTAACTGTTACTGGTACCTCTTCCTGAATGAGAGAAGAAGAAATCTCTTCCATTTCCTCCCGAGAGAGAACTCCCACCTCCTGGAGCTCTTCTTTCCTGTCCCAGCGATGATTAAAAACCTGTATTCCTCGCTCCTCAGCTTCCCGGTAAGTAACTCCCAGGTGCCGCTTTAGCTCCTCCTCGCTCATAGGAGGATGAGTCCCCAGGGCAATCATAAAATCAAGTTTTTTCACTTTTCCCGAGAGGGCTTTCTGTAAAAGATTAAAGAAGAGCTCCATGGGAATGGTGCGAGTAGAGTCAGGGATAATCACCAAAACTTTTTTGTTCCCCAGAGGCAGAGAAGAGAGAACAGGAAGCAAGCTCTCCTCTATGTCCCGGGGAGAAAAAGTAGCATGGGCGCCTCCTTTTTCTAATAAAATCATTGCTTTTCCTCCTTTTGCCAGATGGTATGGAAAATTCCTTCTCGGTCTATTCGCCGATAAGTATGAGCACCAAAAAAGTCTCTCTGGGCTTGAATGAGGTTGGCTGGTAACCACTCTCTTTTCCAGCTATCAAAGTAGGAAAGGGAAGCACAAAGGGCCGGAACAGGAATCCCACCCTGGAGAGCCACAGTACAAGCCTGCCGCAAAGAGGGGAGGTATTCTTTAACCTTCTCCAAAAATAGAGGAGAGACAAAACACAATCCCGGCTCTTTTTTAAGCGCCTCTTGAATTCGGCTCAGAATACGAGCTCGAAGGATGCACCCCCCTTTCCAGATACGAGCAATTTCCGATAAATTAAGATTATAAGAAAACTCCCGGCTGGCCTCTTGCAACATATGAAAACCCTCGCAAAAGGCAGCGAGCTCCGAGAGAAAAAGGGCTTTTTCCAGGTGCGGAGAAAGAGCATCGCTTTTTTCTACTTCTTCTTTGGGAAAAAGAGCGCTTATCCTTTTTCTTTCCTCTTTGAAAGAAGATAAATTTCGAGCGATTACCGATTGGTTAATAACCGGTGTGGGTATTCCTAAGTCCAGAGCCACTTGAGAAGCCCATTTCCCCGTTCCCTTTTGTTCTGCCTGGTCTAAAATCAAATCTACAAGAGGCCTACCTGTCTCGGGATCCAGGTATTGTAATATCTGGGCCGTAATCTCTACGAGATATGAATTCAGATCTTCACTTTTATTCCACTCCTCAAAAACCTGACCGATAGAAGGAGCAGAAAGTCCCCCTACTTCTCGCAAAAGATGGTAGCATTCGGCAATGCTTTGCATAAAAGCATACTCAATGCCGTTGTGTACCATTTTTACAAAGTGTCCTGCCGAGCCCGGGCCCAGATAAGTGCAGCAAGGACCATCTTCCACCTGAGCTGCCGCCTTTTCCAGGATATCTTTAACCAGAAGATATCCTTCCCGGTGTCCTCCGGGCATAATAGATGGTCCGTGAAGGGCTCCATATTCTCCGCCACTTATTCCCACTCCCAGATAGAGAAGCCCTTTGCTCTCAGCCCCCCTTATTCGGCGGTCAGTATCCCGATAGTAAGAATTTCCTCCATCCATTATAAGGTCTCCTGGGGCAAGATGAGGAGCAAATAGTTGAATGAAGTCATCTACTGGTTGCCCAGCTTTTACCATGAGCATCACCCGGCGGGGGCAGACAAGAAGAGAAAGAAACTCTTCCACCTCATAAGCAGGAAATATAGGCTCACCTTTTACTCTTTCTTTCACAAAATCCTGGGTTCTGCTTGCGGTGCGGTTAAACACCGCCACCTTAAACCCCTGGCGAGCCATATTTAAAGCTAAATTTTGCCCCATTACTGCCAAACCCACTATGCCAATATCACAAAATCCTCCCATAACTTATCTCCTCTTGTTTTCTCAAGTCGCTATCACTTTAGTACGAAAAGGTCCGCCAAAGGCAATCCTTCTGAAAGCTAAGGCTTCTCTCGTTTGTTTAGAAGAAGCTAAGAGCAAATCAAAACTCTAAAGCCTTGGTGGCTTTAGCCAGTATCCCTCGTAGAGCATAGCCGGTTCTTTCGATGTCTTGTTTTACTTCTTCAGTTTGTCCTTCTGGAGAAGTAATCTTCTTTTCATAAACATAAATTACTACCTTCCCTCCTTTGACCAGCTGGGGAAGCTTTTCCGCCTTATTTTCTTTCAAGCTTATCAGCTGAAAATCTTCTGGAGAAAAAGAAAGAGAAAAGGTTTCTCGAGACAAAGCGTATTTTATTTCCCGGGGAGCAGTACAATATTCCTTATCCTCGTAAGTGGTAGAAGCCTGTAGAAATACGATTCCTTCGCCTTCGGCCTGGATTTCTCCTCGAATAGAGATGAAAACATCCCCTGCTAACTCTTGAACATTAACTTCGGTTATCACTACTTTTTCTACCTTGGCCCAGGCAGGCAAAGAAAAACACCACAGCAAAGCAACCACTATCCCTATCAGGACACTCCGCTTCATCTATTTCCTCCTTCCTCAGGGAAGATGAGGCCAGGGATTAATTACGCTACCATACCTTCTAACTTCATAGTGAAGGTGAGGACCAGTGCTTCTTCCCGTGCTTCCTACCTGTCCAATGATTTGCTCTTTTTTAACCACCTCACCGGTGTTTACTAAAATTTTAGAAAGATGACCATATACTGTTTCATAGCCAAACTGATGACGAACAATCACACATCTCCCATAATTACCATTCCAGCCAGTGAAAACCACTTTCCCCTCTGCGGTAGCCACTACATTTCTGCCCGTGGGAGCAGCAATATCCACTCCTGTGTGCCAGGCCCTTCTTCCCGTAAAGGGGTCATTACGCCATCCATAATTAGAAGAAACTCTGCCCCAGGTAGGCCAGCGCATAGGCACCACGTACAACAGCCTATCTCTCTGCTGTGCTACTTCTACTACTTCTTCCAGAGATTTCTTGCGAGCCAGGGTTTCTGCTCGCATCCAGGAAAGGTTGTCCTCCAGAGCCTTAGCCTGACGTCCAAAGCCCAGGTCTTGATCAGAAGAAGCAGGAGGAGGAGAGTCACGGACAAGAGAGAAAGAAGAAAGCCTCTCTGGGCCTCCCATGCCTAAGGGAACATATGGTTCTCCCAAAAATCTATCTAAAGGAATATAGGAGGGAACCGAAACCGAAGAAAGAGATAGGTCAATTCCCAATTTCTGGAACCGGGATTGCAGGTCTTTTTCTAAGACACCTCGTACTTTTTCGTCTAATTCTCGTAGGGTTTCCAGCTCCTTTATCACCGCCTCGGTCTCTTGAGCTAGCTGTTGCAGCTTTTCTTCTTGCTCTTTCTTCTGGGCTTCCAAAACAGCGGCGTTTCTCTGAGCTTCTTCCATTTTTTCCATGGTGAGGCAAAGCTCTTTTTTAATCCTCGATTGATACCATAATACTCCGCCAACACCCAAGCCAACACCTACCACCAAAACCAGAGCCCCCAAAAGGAGCGCTGACCAAGAGAGATGAAATCTTTTAAGTTGCCCCTTAGTGGGGTGAATCCAGAAAATCGTAAACTGCCTGTCTTCTTTTTTTTCCAGCATTTACGATCCCCCCAAGAGATTTATTTTATCAACTAATAATTGGTGCTTTCACTGTTCAAGATTAATCCGAATATTACCACAAAATAAAAAAAATATTCAAGATTATTCCTAAAAAGTTTCTTCTTTGCCCACAATCAAAGAGTAAAGGCGCTCCAAATCCTCCTGACCATAATATTCGATGGTAATTTTCCCCTTGCTAACTCTAACTCGAGCAGAAAGATAGCGAGCCAGAAGTTCCTGAAAGTTTTTCTCTTCTCTCGATGGTGCCGAAGAAGGCTCCTCCCGGGAAGTGGTCTTTTTTACCCTTCTTTCCGTTTCCCGGACAGAAAGAGAATTAGTGATAATTTCCTCTGCCAACTTGTTTTGCTCCTCCTGTGACTCTATGCTCAAGAGAGCCTTGGCATGACCCAAGGTTATTTTGCCCTCCTGTAAAAGGCCCTGAATTGAAGGTGGCAAATCAAAAATGCGAAGCAGATTGGCAATGGTAGAGCGCTTTTTCCCCACTCTCTCTGCCACTTCCTCCTGCGTGAGATGAAAGTCTTCCATTAACTTTTTAATCCCCCGAGCCAAATCCAAAGGAGACAGGTCTTCCCGTTGGAGATTCTCCACCAAAGCCATTTCTAGCTTTTTTTCTCCTTCTGCCTCCTCTACCAGCACCGGGACAGTAGATAAGCCTGCCCGCTGGGCAGCTCTCCATCTTCTTTCTCCCGCTATCAACTCAAACCCATCTTCTGCTTTTCTTACCAGCAGGGGCTGGAGAACTCCGTGCACTCGAATAGAGTTAGCCAGCTCTTCCAGACCTTCCTCATCCATTTGGGTGCGAGGCTGGAGAGGGTTAGCCCTTATGCTATTTATATCTATTTCCTGGATGGTACGAACCCCAAAAGCTCCCGCTCCGGGAATTAACGCTTCCAGTCCCTTACCCAATCCCCGCTTACTCACTTTCCAACACTTCCTTAGCCAATTCCCGATAGGCCATTGCTCCTGCAGAATTGGTATCGTGCATGGTTATCGGCTTTCCAAAGCTGGGAGCCTCGCTCAGGCGAACGTTGCGGGGAATAACAGTACGAAAAACCTTGTCACCCAACACTCGTCTCGTTTCTTCAGCCACTTGTTGGGAGAGATTGGTTCGAGAATCAAACATAGTCAGCAACACCCCCCAAAGTTCCAGCTGAGGGTTTAAAAAATTACGTACCAGATGAAAAGTATTCATCAATTGCCCGAGGCCTTCTAGAGCGTAATACTCACACTGAATAGGGACAATAACTCTATGAGCTGAGGTCAAAGCATTAATCGTTAAAAGGCCTAAAGAGGGAGGGCAATCGATAAAAACAAAATCAAAATCGGGAACTATTTCTTTTAACCCCTCCTTCAGGCGACTTTCTCTTCCCATCAGAGAAACCAGCTCAATTTCTGCTCCCGCCAAGCGAATGGTAGCGGGAAGAAGCCAAAGTCCACCAACCTCGGTCTCCATCACCAGCTCCCGAGCGTTTTTCCCATTAATTAAGAGGTCATAGATGCACTGCTTTAATTGCCGGCGATCTACTCCCAAGCCACCAGTGGCATTGCCTTGAGGGTCAACATCCACCAGTAACACCTTCTTCCCTTTTTCCACCAGGCAAGCTCCTAAATTCACGCAGGTGGTGGTCTTACCTACCCCACCTTTTTGATTAGTCACTGCCACTATAATACCCATAGATGGACATATTCTAAACTAATTTTCCGCTTCTTTCAAATCGGAACTACAAGCAGAAGGTAAAACTTTTCGAGAAAAAATCATATAAGTAGTGTGAGCCACCATTCTATCTGTGGGCCGAAAAGCAGAAGGATTGACTTTGTACTGCCGGAAGAGGCTCTCCCATACTTCAGTTCCCCGAAAGGGAAGAGACTCTAATTTTCTCAACACCTCCATAACCTGACCGGCGGTGGGGGAAACTATAGCCAACCTTCCCCCTCCCCTAAGGGCTCTCCAGCACTCCTCAAGATAATCCCAGGGATTGGGAACATCCAGAAAAAGAGCATCTACCTCCCTTTCTTCTAAACCGTCTTTTATATCTTTTTCTTTTATTTCTACCCTATCCTCCCATCCCCACTCAGAAAGATTGTAGCGGGCTATAGCAATGAATTCCTCCCTTTTTTCATAGGCATACACTTTCCCTCCCTCTCCCACCAGGCGAGCCAGCGCTCCGCACATAGCTCCGCTTCCCAGGCCCACATCAATAACTCGATCGTTTTCTTTCACATCCAGCATAAGAAGGATAAAGCCTAGGTCTTTAGGGTACACAATCTGCGTTCTTCTTTTCATGTGAAAGATGTCTTCTACTATTCCAGGTTGTAGGAGAAAGGCTTTCTTCCCTTGGCTAGTATAAATTTCTTCTCCAAACTCTTTTTCCATCACCTGATCAAAATAGATATTTCCCAGATGAGTGCTGAAAAATTTTCCTCTCTCCACTTTAATGAGGTATTTTTTCCCATCCTCTAATTGCAGATACACTCGTTCTCCTTCTTTAATGGGCATACTCTCTCCTTAAATCACAGAAAACCTTTAGTTTTCCCCATATACTGAAATAAGCTTGTTTTTAATTGTAACACATTAAATTGTTCCACGTGGAACAATTTATCCGGAAGAGAAAAAACCCGGGTTTCTCACAAGTCGATTCGCTCAGGAGAAAAGCGCTATGGGCGGAGAGAAAGGGGGGGGCAGAGAAGTAAAGCAGAGATTATCATCGAGTAATGGGAGGCTTGGTCTTCTATCGGCTCTGTAGCGGTCTCTTTTGGGGAATGCCCACCCGGCGAGGGAGAGAAGGAGGAGTAGCCCCTTTTTTTCTCACCATCACCAAAAAATTTCTTCTCTCCCGAAAGGGAACTTTTACTTCCCATACTTCTTCTATTTCAGCATGCAACACAGATAAGGCCTCTCTCGCCCTTCCTATCTCCTCATTTACCCCTCCACCCTTATAGTAAAGGGCTACTCCTCCAATCTTCAAAAAGGGTACGGTCAGCTCTAAATCTACAACCAGAGAGCCCAGGGCTCGAGCCGTAGAGAGGTCAAATTTTTCTCGGAAGGCGCTTTCGTGAGCCAGCTCTTCCCCCCTTCCTCTTATCACCCGAGTATTATCAAGAGATAATTTTTCCACTACCTCTTCTAAGAAGCGGCATTTTTTAGCATTGGATTCTACCAAAGTTAAATGGAGCGAGGGACAAAAGATCTTGATAGGAATGGCCGGCGTCCCTCCTCCGCTTCCCACGTCCACTAATTGTTCTATCTTCTCCTCAAAAAGTGGAGTAGAAAAAACAGTGAGCGAGTCTAAAATAGCATCCACCAATATTTCTTCCTCGGTTTTAAAGCCTGTTAAATTGAAGCGTTGATTCCGGGAATGTAACATTTCTCCATATTCCAGCATTTGTTCTAACTTATCCCCTCCTAGAGAAATGCCTAATTCTTCTAACCCCCTCTCTAAGATTTCTGCTTTTTTCCCCAAGTTATCCACAGCTTATTTTCTCCCTTTTCCCACTTTCCTTAAATTACCTACAAAGCGCACATACTTTAACAGAGCCACCTCTGTGGCC
Organism: Candidatus Atribacteria bacterium; assembly: GCA_029549715.1. GTDB lineage: Bacteria > Atribacterota > Atribacteria > Atribacterales > Caldatribacteriaceae > Sordicultor. Next base: position 10,779 of record JAKPIQ010000172.1, read on the forward strand.
TCTTTTTTCTCTGATCTTTAATCCCCAAGTTATCCACAAGTGCTTTCCAGCCTGCGGTCTCCCTCAGTTAGTCAAACATATCCTCCCTGAAGATTGCTCAGAAGAGAAAACTTGCAGGGCTCTTCTGTTCTCGCAGCCCATAAACTACAGATAGTTTTTAAAAGCAGGAAAAAGAGGCATTCCCGGTGTTCTGGTCGCCGGAATAAAAAATTAACTTTCGCTCCCGGAGAGTGCACCAAAGCCCCCTCTCTATTTCTATCGCCAACGCTGCCCCTCCTTGCGCATACCATCTCTTTCCCGAAGCCCCTCTCCTCAAAACTAAAAGATAATACAAGAGCGTACTCCAGAATAGAACAAGACGGGCCAAGAAGCAAAATCCGCTACCCAATGCCCCTGGCCCATCGTATTAGCGTATAAAAAGGAGTTAGTGCCTAAAGAAGAACTGCTCTGGATTCAGATAGCCCGGGCTACTGTACGAATAACCTAAGGTAGCTTTTTCAGGGACATTTCTAAAGTTTTCTTTAACCACTACCACGGAAAGGTCTGTTCCTAAGATGGGAATAACCCACATATTCTCAGCCCAGACCCTGAACATCTCCTCCGTTAATTTGTCCCTGGTGTTGCTATCGGTGGTGACTTTTACCTCATCAAATATGGTTATAAGCCTTAAGGCGTCTCCAGTGGGCTTCTTTCCCTTCTCGCCACCTGTGGCATACCATAATCCCCCCATAGGGCACCAATAGGTAGAGCCGTAGACGCTCGGAACCAGTGAAACAGTGCCGGTGGGCAAGGTAAAAACATTACGACCAAATTCAGTAGTATATCCAGCAATTTGATACTCATTAGCTTGAATTCTTGGCCACCACAGCTGGCCTGTTATGGCATCTACAGCTGTTTTAACTCCCACTTTTTCCCAATATTGAGCTACCAGTTGCATCATATCTGGGAATAGTGCATATCCTAAATTTACAGTTATAACTAATTCTAAGACTTTGCCATCCGAACCTAACCTAAAACCGTCTTCGCTTCTTTTGCTAAGCCCTATGCTATCTAAAAGCCTGTTAGCCTCAGCAACATCAAATTCATATAGTTTACGAATTTCAGGATCATCTTGTAACGAAACATAGGGATATATGGTATAGGCAGGTGCTGATTGGCCTAAATATATGAGTTCATTAATCTCATCCCTGTTAATGGCTAAAGACAAAGCCTTGCGGAACTCACCATTTCTCAGGTAACTGGCAACCACCTCATCTTTATCATAATCCTGATTTAAATGCAGAGCCCCTCCCGCCTCTCCAGCGTCCCACACTAAAACCCTATAGTTTCCTCTATCTCGATTCTCCATGAGCAAGGTATAATCAGAGAAGGAGAGATTCCTTCCCTGCATATCCAGCTCTCCTTGAACTGCTTTCATGGTAATCATTTGAGTATCTTGAACCATATCCCAGGCAATTTTATCTAGGTAGGGAAGCTGGTTTCCTTGGGGATCTACTTTCCAGTAATAAGGGTTTCTTTCTGCTACCATTCGAACTGCAGTAGGGTCACTGCGGAGCACCCATGGCCTTAAGGTAGGAAGGTCGGGGTTTCTATAAGGCGCGGCTTTGTCTCCGAATAACTGATACCAAAACTCAAACCCGGCTTCTTTGGTTAAAGTAGCCAGTTCTTCCTCT
>JAKPIQ010000178.1 GCA_029549715.1 Candidatus Atribacteria bacterium
CAGTGATATCGATAGAGCCTGTACTGAAGTGGTAGAAGCGCTGGAAGAAAGCGCCAACTCTCATAATACTTTACCTTTAGGAAGTGAAAATCTGCGGGAAGGAGAAGAGGAGAATGTTCCGATTTCGGTCTCAGAAGAAGAAAGCTATCCCTAGCATTGATAGGATAAAAATATTTCTTCTTTTCCTTTTGCTGTTTGTTTCTTTCTTTTCTGGGATAGTTGAAGCGCAAGAGAGAGTAAAAGTAGCTGTCTTACCTTTGGTGGGAAAAGATAGAGAAGATGCTTATTGGGGCTATTTTTTGCGAGATATCATAAAAATGGGTTTGGAAGGTGAAGGTGGGGTAGAAATATGCGACTCGCTGCTTGCTGATGAGATAGTGAGAGAAGCACGGATTTCCTGGTCTGATGTTTTGATGCCTTCTACTGCTAAAATTATAGGGGAAAGAATTGGGTGTTCTTATCTTCTAACCGGTTCTTGTCGTTATCGCCTGATGGCAGGGAGAGAAAGGATTCTGGTAAGCGCTCGCCTTTTTGAGATAGAAAGCGGGAGCTACTCAGATATACCCAGTGAGATATTCGATATCGATAACTTACCGGACCTCGTTGAATATATAGTGGGAGAATCTTTATCCCTTATGGGCCTGGATTATAAGGCACCCCTTTATCTTCCCCCTTTTGCTATAGATAACCTTTTGCCTCTTTATCGAGGAGTGCAAAAAATGGAGGAAGCACTTCAAACTTACGGGGAAGCACAATATCCGGATAAACCTCTGTGGAGAGAAGCTTTTTCTTTAGCCGAGGAAACCATAACAAAAGAGCCTGAATACCTGGATGCTTACGGTTACCTTGCTTATATGTACAGAAAAACAAACTGGTGGGCAAAAGAAGTAGAAACCTGGGACTTATATTTGCAAAAGTTGCAGGAGAGAGGGGAAAAAATTGATAGCCGGCAAATTTCCCAAACCTATCTCCGCCTGGCTTATTCCTACTTTAATCAAAAGAACCTTAACCTGGCTCGGGAAAGTTTACAAAAAGCAACAGAAATTAGCCCTCAATGGGCTGAGCCCTACCTGCTATGGGCAAGAATTGAATACGAAGATGGAAATGTGGAAGAAGCAGAAAAACTTTATTCTCGAGCTTTCGAGCTGGACCCTTCTCTGAAAGAAGCCGAATATTTTGCTCAACTGGCAGGGAAAGCCAAAGTCTATGGTAAATCGGCTTATGAAGCTTATGTCGCTGGTTATCAATCTTTTGCTGCTGGGAACCTGGAAAGAGCAGAACAATATTTGCAAGAAGCCATTAGTCTGAATCCAGAAATGAAAGAAGCTTATTACTGGTTGGGAAGAACTCTCTATGACGCCGGTAAATTAAGGGAGGCAGAAAAAGCCTGGGAAAAAGTCTTAGAAATTGACCCTTTTCACAGTCAGGCTCGCCGATTCTTAGATAAAACTCAGCAAGAAGCAAAATATGGTAGAGAAGCCCTGAATTACTTTCGCCAGGGTTACGACCTCTACCAGGAAGGCCGTTACGAGGAAGCAGCAGACTTATTCCGCCGGGCATTAAGAGTTAATCCTATGTTTTCTGATGCTCATGACTATTTAGCTCGTTGCTATTTCCGCCTGGGAAAAACTGAAGAATATGTAAGAGAAAGAGAAGAGAGTGTCAAGCTGGAAGAGAGTTCAAGAGAAAAAGCCTGGCAGTATTATCAGATCGGTTATGAGTTATTCTCCTGGGGAGAAACAGAAAAAGCTCTCCAGATGTTAGAAAAAGCAATAAAAGAAGACCCTTCCCTGGCTGATGCTCACCTCTTACTGGGAGAAATCTATGGAGATAAGGGGAATTGGGATAAATCCAAGGAGCATTACCTCCGGGCTCTGGAAGAATTAGAAGGTGAAAGCCGGGGTGCAGCTTTATGGGGAGCAGCGGTAGCCAGTTTTCACTTAGAAGACTGGGCAGAGTCTCTTTCTCTGTTGAATGAGCTGGTAGTCAGCCATCCCTATGGCGCATTCATAGAAGAAGCAGAAGTAATGAGGCTGGAGGCTCTGGTAAGAGAAGGAAATTATGAGGAAGCTCAGCGTAGCTTCCAGCAATTTCTGGTTCGTTTTCCCCAGAGTCCTTTCCTGCAGCGAGCTCGGTTCTGGTATGCTTCCAGCTTTTATCAAGCGGGAAACTGGGAAAAGGCTCAACAACTTCTGGAAGAATTCCTCCGCCTTTATCCGGAGAGCGCGTATCGCTCTTCCACCATAGAAATGTTAGGTTATACTTATCGGAATCTGGGGAAAGAAACCGAGGCCCAGAAATACTTTTCTCAATTGGAAGGAGAAGAAGGGGCTTTTTTAACCGCTGACGCTTATTATCGAGAAAAAGAATGGGGAAAAGCCATTTCTTCTTTTGAAGAGTATCTTTCTCGCTACCCTCAGGGTAAGTTTTCTTTAGAAGCCCGGTTTAAACTGGCCTCTTCTTACTTAGAAAAGGGTAATCCCGATAAGGCTCAGGAACTCATAAAAGGGTGGGAAGGAGAACTACAAAATAAATTTAAGAAAGACTTCTTGCCTTTCAGTATTAAGTTACATGCTCAAAAGGAAGAGTGGAGCAAGGTTAAAGAAGAAATTTTACGCCTGGAGAAAGAAACCGGCGAGTTAGGAGAAGAATACTCTCTACTTTTAGCTCTAGCCCACAGTAACTTAGGAGAAGAAGAGGAAGCTAAAAAAGTCCTCGCTAAAGCAGGAAAAGAGCCAGAAGAGATACTGATAAGCTCTGAAAAAGAAGAAGCACAAGAAATATTAGACTTGATGGAAAGAGAAGATTACTCATCAGCCCTCTCTCGTCTTGAGGTTATCAAGGGAGAGGAACATCCTCTGTTCAGTCAATCGACCATCGACTTTCTGGAAGGAAAATGTTATTATCAGCTGGGAGATTTTTCTAAAGCCTTTGACCTGCTATCTCGGGCTCTCGCATCTCCGGAGGAAAGTTTTCAAGAAGAAGCTCTCTTTTACTATCTTAATTCTGCTTATCATCTCCAGAAGTGGGATAAAGTAATAGAAGCTTACTCCCGGATGAAAAATAAAGATGACTCCTCAGTCCGTTTTCGAGCAGCTTTAGCGTATTATTACTCAGGTAACCATGAAGAAAGCATTCCCATTTTGAGAAGCTTACAAAATGATCCTGACTTTTCTTCTTCTGCGACTTCGCTGTTAGTGGAAGAGCTGTTTCTCATTAAAGATTACTCTCAATGCGCAGAAGAAGCACAGAAATTTTTGGATACTTTCCCTCCCGACTCTCAAAGGGAAAGAGTCCTTTATCTTGCCTCGTGGGCCTTTTATTATTCTGATGACCTAGAGAAAGCAAAAGAGCTTATAAAATCTTACCAGACAGAATTTCCGGGGGGAAAATACGGAGAAGAGCTCTCCTCTCTTCTAGCTGACCTTTATTTGTTTCAAGGAGAGGTAGATAAAGCAATAGCAATTCTGCGGGAAATAGAAGAAAGTAGCGACCATCACCGAAAACTTTACACCTGGTATAGATTAGGTAATGCATATTTAGGAAGAGAAGATTTCGCTCATGCTCTCCCTTATTTCCAGAATATATTTCAAGCAGGAGAAAGCGAGTATCAAACCGTGGCTGGTTATCAGTGGGGAGTTTGTCTAGAATATCTAGACAGAATAGAGGAGGCAAAAGATGTTTATCAAGCAGTCATTGAAACAGGGCGTAAAGACCAATGGGTATCCAAAGCTCAAGAAAGATGGGATGTGTTGACTAAATGAAAAGTTGGATTTATGCTAATTCATTAAAGGTATGGTTCTCTCGGGTTAAGGAGGTTCTCGGACTATGCAAATTTTTTCCTTGATAATTAAAGGGGGATACGTTATGTATCCCATTATTCTCTGCTCCATAATCTCTCTGGCTATATTCTTAGAAAGATGGTATGT
>JAKPIQ010000196.1 GCA_029549715.1 Candidatus Atribacteria bacterium
GGAGAAGGAAAAGCAACTTCTATTGGTGATGATTGTTTTATTATGGCTTACTGTCATATTGCTCATAATTGTTATTTAGGAAACGGGATTACTATGGCTAACAATTCCACTCTGGCCGGTTACGTAGAAATCGAGGACTTAGCCACTTTGAGTGGTTGGGTGGGAGTTCATCAATTTGTGCGTCTTGGAAAGTTGGTTATGATAGGGGGTCTTTCCAAAGTGGTTATGGACATCCCTCCTTATACCTTAGCTGATGGTCATCCGGCCAGAATTTTCGGCTTGAACATGGTAGGAATGAAAAGAAGGGGAATAGAAGGGAAAAAAAGAGAAGAAATTCACCAGATATACAATTTGATTTATCACAGTAATCTCTCTCGTTCCAAAGCCCTTGAAGAATTAAAAAGGAGCACTTTTGATCCTCAATTAGTAGAGGAAATCGTTGATTTTTGGGAAAAGAGTAAGAGAGGGGTTGCTCGGTGGGTAAAAGGGAGGAAAAGTAGCGATGAAGAGAATGCTTCTTTTAGCTGGTGAGGGTAATATTCCTCTTTTAGTCTATAAAAAAGCTCAAAAAGAAGGAGAAGTTTTAGTTTTAAGCTCTCTTTCTTTTTCTCCTCCTGAAGGGCTGGAGCCTGATTTGTGGATGGATGGCTTGTCTTTAACTCAGGTGTTAGAAATTGTACAACAGGAGAAAATAACTCATTTATGCCTGGCAGGTAAAGTTCCTAAAAATTTAGTTTTTGAAGAAAATGTGCTTCACGAAGAATTGGAAAAGCTATTTTTTTCTATTCCTAAATGGCAGGATCAGGCTCTTTTGCAAGCTGCGCTTGCAAAGTTACAAGAAAAAGTTGAGTTGATTTCTCCTCTTTTTTTCTTGAAAGAATATCTCACTCCTCCGGGGCAAATAGCAGGGAGGGATCCATCGCCAGAGGAGTGGGAAGATATTTCCTATGGAGCTCGAATTGCCCGTTTTTTAGCTGATGAAGAAATTGGGCAAACAGTGGTAGTAAAACGCGGGACGGTACTGGCTCTGGAGGGGGCAGAAGGAACAGATGAAACCATTAAGCGAGGAGTTTCCCTGGGCAAAGAAGTAGTGGTAGTTAAAATGGCTCGTAGTCAGCAAAGTTTTCTGATCGATATTCCAGCGATAGGAGAGAAGACCGTCCAGTGTCTTAAAAGCGGAGGGATCATTGCTCTCGAGGCGGGGAAAACTTTCCTTCTGGACCGGGAAAACATAGAAGAAGAAGCAAGAAGTTTGGGAGTAGGAATAGTAGGGATTAATTGAATGGGCAAGGTTTTTTTTTCTATTGGTGATATTTCTGGTGATGACTACGGGGGAGAAATAATTTATCTTCTTCGGCAAAAAAGCGAAGAAACAGAATTTTTAGCTCTGGGAGGAGAAAAAAGCGAAAAAGCCGGTGCCCGACTTCTTTACCCTACGGCCTCTATCTCTACCGTGGGTTTTTGGGAAGCGGTATTTACTTTCCGGGAATGGGAAAAAGTGTGGCGCTTATCTCAAGAAGCAATAGAGAGAGAGCATCCTGATGTAGTATTATTAATTGATAATCCTGGTTTTAACCTCCGATTAGCTTCTTTTTGTCACAAGAAAAAAATTCCTGTGATTTATTTTGTTCCTCCTCAGGTGTGGGCATGGGGAAGAAGAAGAGCTTCACGTCTTTCTCAATGT
>JAKPIQ010000197.1 GCA_029549715.1 Candidatus Atribacteria bacterium
GGGACCGATTCACCAGTTAAGCTCGATTCATCAATTTTCAAAGCATGAATTTCAATGAGCCGCAAGTCAGCAGGAACAAAGTCTCCCTCCCGGAGAATCACTATATCTCCAGGAACTATTTCTTCTGAATTTACTTTAAGAGGTTTTCCCTCTCTTATTACTTCGCATTCTGGAACAGTCATTTTCTTCAAAGCTTCCAGAGCCTGGTTGGCTCTCCACTCCTGCACCACTCCTAAAACAGCATTCAAAATCAAAATAGCAATGATCACTAAAGAATCAGTAATTTCTCCCAAAAGAAGAGAAACTAAAGCTGCTCCCACTAAAATCAATACCAGGAAATCTTTGAACTGCTCCAGAAACATGGTAAAGATAGTTTTTTTCTTGGCCTGAGGGAGAGCATTTCTCCCATATTTTTCTAACCTTTGTTTTACTTCTTCCTCGCTTAATCCCCGTTTTTCATCACCGTTTAAAATCTTAATTACTTCTTCCGGGGTGAGTTCGTGCCAGTTTATTCCTTTCTCAGCCAAGGTAATACCTCCTCCAGTAGTCCTCCCACTTTTTGCATAAAAGTTCTTTTATCTTCTTCACTTTCTTGTTTACCCACTATTTCCTGGATAAAACCTTCCAGGGCCTGTTCAAAACCAATATCGTATCCTTCTTTTTGACTTTTGTACCATTTATAGTCAAGAACGTAGGCAAAAATATCAGCCAAACTTTTATTGGGAAAAGCTTCCTCCAGCCCCCTCTCTACAATGGCCTGTACTGCTGGAGTATAAACCGACAGAAACCAGTTAAGGCTGGCTTCTTTAAGAGGCACCTCTCTTCCTAAAAATACTTCCATTCTTTTGGCATAATCCTGGATATAGCTCAAAAAAGAGTCATAATGCCGGGGCTCACTGGCGTCAATTCCTTTAAGTCCGGTTAGATTTTCAAACTCTGCTCTTTTCTTGCGCAAAGCCCGGCTTTCCCTTCGCTCAGAAGGGAAAAATTCAATTACCTCAGCATCGATGTATTTTACACCCAACTCCTTAGCTACTGCTACTCGATGGTTACCATCCAATACGTAGTACTCATCTCCCACCTGATATACAATAATAGGAGGGAGAACTTCTCCTCTCTCCATCGCTCTTCTAATGCGATAGTAACGAGTATCAGGGTTTTTTAGACGAAAACCGGGGAGCAAGTCTCCTACTCTTCCCACACTACCCACGATTTTATCCACCGGTATAGCTTGCATGCCCCGATACACTCGATTGGAAAGATTTAATCTTTTGGAAACATCGCCAAAGGATTTTACCTTTTGTTCATCTTTACCGATAATAGGCATAAAAAATACCCCTATTCTCCAAAAAGCAAAAATTCAGGATTGAAAGAAGCATCCATTCCCAAGAGAGAAAGAAAAGCGTTCATTTCCCCAGTAAATATTATCACACCCAGAAAAATGAGCAATATTCCACTTATTATTTCTACCCATCTTCCTCTCTTTTGCAGGCTGCGAAAAAAAGAGGTGAGATGTCCCCATCCTATTCCCAAAAAAATGAAAGGTAAAGCCAGACCCAGAGCATAAAAGAAAAGAAGCATTCCTCCCTGCCCAATCTTCCCCAGGGTAGAGGCATAAAGGAGGATGGACCCCAGAATAGGACCCACACAAGGTGTCCACCCCAGGCCAAAAGATACACCCAGAACCAGGCTTCGCAATTGAGATATGGTTATCTCCCGGGGGCGAAAGTGTTTGTCGGCATATAACCAGCGAATTTTCAAAACTCCCAGAATCTGCAGACCAAAAACTATGATGATGGCCCCTGCCAGGCGGTTAAACCACACCCGGTATGGAGCAATGATGCTCCCCAAAAAAGAAGCTCCTAATCCCATCAGGACAAAAATTCCGGTAAAACCCATAACGAAAAGGATAGTATGGGTGATAACTCTACTTTTATCTCCCTCGGTTGCTTCCACTCCGCTGATGTAAGTTATATAGGCGGGAGCAATAGCTAAAACACAGGGAGAAAGAAAGGAAAGGAGACCAGCTAAAAAACTAATAAACACATT
>JAKPIQ010000199.1 GCA_029549715.1 Candidatus Atribacteria bacterium
CTGTTCGAGCCTGGGAAAAAGAGGTTCACTTTTCCCACGCCCTTCAGGCTATGCTTTCCAATTATTTTTTGTCCTCTATCACTCCTTTTTCTACGGGGGGTAGTCCGGCTCAGGCTTATGTTTTAGCTCGTCGAGGGTTAACCTGGGGTGAGGCGGGGAGCCTGGTAACGGTTTGTGGCATTCTCTCTCAGGTGGGTTTATTGGCTTTGCTTTTCGTCTTTATCTTTGTTTTTAACATCGGAGTTCACTTAGAGGGGGTGTTGCTTCACCTTCTTTATTCTTTTGCTATCTTTTATAGCGTGGTCTTATTTCTCCTTTTTTTCTTTTTACATCGTCCTTCTCTCCTTTATCGTCTGACCGATTGGGGGATTTCCTGGGTAAAAAGAACTTTCAAGCGAGCCAAATTTTCTGAAGAAGCGGTCAGAAAGTGGGTTGAGGAATTCTTCACCGATTTCCAGCGAGGATTTACCATTCTTTTTTTAAGAAAACCCCAATATTTAATCTGGAACATCGTTTGTTATGTGTTCAATTATTTATTTACTTTTTCCGTTGCCTATTTTGTTCTCCTTTCTTTGGGGGTAAAGCCTTCCTATTTAGAGGTGGTGGGAGCCCAGATTCCTCTTTATTACATTTTCTCCTTTATTCCCTCTCCCGGGGCGAGCGGGGGTGTGGAAATTACCCTGGCTTCAGTTTTTTTGCGGTTTTCCGGCGCCCGGCGCCTGGGGATGTTTATCCTTTTGTGGAGACTGATCACCTATTATTTTCCTATGCTGGTAGGAGGAGCTTCGTTCTTCCAGCTTTTAGGAGAGGGAAACAACAACCAGAATGTCCCGGCGGGGGAAAAGAATGGAAGTTTCCGGATTTGAAAAAATTCTAATCTATGAGACTATTGGCTCTACCAACGATGAGGCAAAACTCCTTGCCCGGGAAGGCTATCCGGAGGGGACGCTGGTTATAGCAGAAGAGCAAACAAAAGGTCGGGGGAGAAAAGGAAGGGACTGGTTTTCTGTGCCGGGGAAAAGTCTCACCTTTTCTCTTATCCTTCGTCCTCCTCAGAGTACTTCTTTAGCCCTCCTGTGCGCTCTTTCTTGGGCCTGGGCTCTGGAGGAGAAGGGCTTTCACGTCCTTCTTCGCTGGCCCAACGACATCCTTTTAGGAGATAAAAAAGTGGGAGGGATTCTGGTAGAGAGCTCTTTTTCCGGGGATGAGCTCCTGTGTGTGGTCGTGGGGGTGGGGATAAATGTGAATGAGACCAGAGAAGACTTCCCTCCTCCCCTGCAAGATAAGGCCACTTCTCTTTTTCTGACCTCTTCTTGTAAGTGGCAGAGAGGAGAGATTTTGGGGTCTTTCCTTCCCCTTTTCTTCCCTGCCTATTTTGCCTGGAAGGAGAGAGGAGGGGACTTTTCTCCCTGGATAGAAGACTATGAGAAACGCTCTTCTCTCCTGGGAAAAGAAGTGGTGGTGCGCTGGGGAGAAAGGACTGTTAAAGGAGTGGCACGGGGCGTTAAAGAGGATGGCTCTCTTGTGCTCGCTAATTTCGAGGGAGAAACCCTCATTTCCTGGGGAGAAGCCACTCTTCACGAGGATGAGAGATGAAAGTCTCTCCTCGGTCTCTCACGAGATGCGCTGTGTTTGTTGCTTTATATGTGGTTTTTGCTCTTTTATTTCGTTTTTCTTCGGGGGTAGTACCTTTTAGCTTTCTTCCTTTTTTAGTGATTATTAGCGGATTTATTCTCTCCCCCCGGGAAGCCTTCTTTTCTCTTCTGGGATATATTTTCCTGGGAATCGTAGGGCTTCCCGTTTTTGCTTCTCCCCCTTTTGGAGGATTGACCTATTTTCTGAATCCTACTTTTGGGTTTTTGCTGGGGTTTTTGATATCGGCCCCTTTTCTTTCTTTTCTTTTTCGCCGGGGGAGAGTCCATTCCAGAGGGAAAATGATACTTCTCTCCTTCGGAGCAATCCTCCTTCTTTATCTTCCCGGGCTCCTTTATCTGTGGTGGAGCATGACCTTTCTTTTGGGTAAACCCGTGGATTTTTATACCACCTTACAAGTAGGTTTTTTCCTTTTGTTGTCCTAGACCTTTTAAAAGCCGGCGGAGCCTCTCTTTTAGCCTTCCACATTCTTCGCCGCTTAGGTCGTTTTAAGTGATGAGTGATGAGTAATGAGTAATCGATGGTAATTGGGAATGAGAAGAGGAGCGGTGAGGGGAAGGAATACTAAAAAGCAGGAGGGTTGAGCTGTAACATATTTTTTGAAAAGTAGAAATGTAGCAAATGCACGAAATAAGAAGTTTAAGAGGGTGTTTACCCTCCTTCTTTTTCTTCTCTGTGAGGGATAGCAATTGTAATTAGGCTTGCAGAATACTGTACTCTGGAAGGAAAACAGAGTAAAATTAAGTAAATGTAAACTCTACTGGTGACTGCTTAAGTGTTACGAGGCGAGATTTTTTGGAGGATAAACTCTTTAACCTCTTTTGCTATATTATAGGCTTCTTTTGCCTCTTCTTCCGGTGGCATATAAAGCTCATCTGGATACCTGACGGAAACTGCGTAAAAACTGAGAGCAGAAATCCCCTCCAGATTTAGAAACTTTAAATCCTGGTCCTTTTCCAGACACAATTCAAAAAGAGCAGCAAGGTCATGGGTCTTGGGGGCTCTTACGTCCAGATAAGTCAGGTAGGCTTAAGATATTTCTTCACTGCTTGCTGGCAGTGAAAACAAATAACCCCCGTGGGGGGTTCGGGCATCTCTATCAGATACTCAGCTGACCTCAGGTCTTCGTGAGCTTTTTTGATCCAGCGGCTAACGATTTCCTCCTTCATACCTCTATTCCCTCAAGGTAAGCTTCGTGGGCGATGGTATTTACTACCAGTTTTTCCTCTTCAAAAGCTGTAGAATTTTTTATAAGAATATCAAAAGAATAATGGGGAAAAAGATTATGGAGATTACCATAGAGAATATTCCAGATTTCTTTTCTCTTGGAGGGAGAGAGTTCTGTATCAATGAGAACCAGTAAATCCCAATCACTGCTCTTTTGAAAATCTCCTCGCGCTCGGGAACCAAAGATAATCACTCGCACCTTTTCGATACCCTCCCGAGAGAGAGTTTCTCTGATTGCATTTTTAATGGCTTTTGCTTCCTCTAACATTTAATAAAGACTCCAGAATTTTTCTTTAAATATATTAACTCACTATAAGTATATCATCAAATAAACTGCGATAGAACGATCTACAGAACTATAGAAGAGAAAATCTCTTATAATCTATGTATTCCGGCTTATCCGGGCAGCTTACGGCATAAGATTAGAAGCACAATAGATAGAAAAGACTAGAACTATATCGCTAGGAGAGACAGTCTACGGCGTAAGACTAGAGGCAAATTAGATAAAAAACTAAAACTACAACGCTGGGGAAATACACCCAGCGTGCCTGCGGCAGGATTAAAAGACAAAAGGTTAAATATAAAGAGCAAATACCACGGAGGATGGAAAGCATCCTCCGTGCCTATGGCGTAATGTTAAAAAACTTGGAAAAAACAAAAAGATAAAAGCTACAAAGAAAGACAAGGTCTTTCTCTGTGCGTGGCGATCTGTTTTTTTTAGTCCTGAATAAACTCAAAAAGCAAATTAGGTAATGCTAAAAACTTGGGATTGCTACAGACTATAAGGGGGCGGAGCCCCCTTATAACCCCCAAAAAGCAAAGGCAAAAACAACGCCTTCCCAACCTCACTCAGCTAAAGGGTTCTGGCTCTATAGTATCTATTTTATCTAAGGGGAAAATGGGTCTTTTTACCCTTTTATAGGGTATTTTTTCCAGCTCTTGATAGGTGTAGCCAGGGGTTAAGGCTAACATCACTTTTCTGGCGTAAGGTTTGTATTCTGGTGCCAGATAACCGCTTTTGAACATAACTATCCGGTACTCTTCCAGACGGACTCCCAGCGAGAATACAAATTCCGGGTCGGTCATAACCACTTTTTTATCGGAGATTATAACGTCTATCCCGTTTATTTGAGCAAGCACGGAGGTTACATCGCCATATTTTCTGATATTTTTTGTTGTGCATGTGAGCTCTACCTTTCCTGATTGGGGGTCGGTATTTCTCTGCCCTAACAGTATTTTCTGTTGTTTTCCAATCCCGGCTTGTTTAAGTTTTTCTGTGGCTTCTTTGTCACACACAGAACCGTATAACACCCTCTTGTAACCCTTGCTTTTCAAGTATATTAGCGGCTCTACTATCCTTTGATTACTGCCTGCCCCGGGATTGTCTCCGGAATCCATTATAAATATCGGAAATTCTCTTTCACCTTCGGCTATCTTTAGTGCTTCCTCAAGGGAATAAGCAGGGGTAGTAAATTTAAAGTCATATCTCTTCTTCCAAAATTCATCTGCCAAATACCGGGCTTTGCTTTCTGCTTTATTTTTATTTCCTCTGGCGACTACAATAGACGAGGCAGTGTTAAATTCTACGTCGGCCCATGGAAATCCTAAACAATATGATGAATATAAAACTTCCTGGTCTTTGTCTACTTCCTCTATTCTCCTCAACAGCTCATTCATGGGATATTTATCAGTTTCAGATTTTTCTCCGGAAACTAAATAAGAGATTTTATATCCCGCCATGGTCAATTTTATATTTTCTTTCAGGGCTTTAGCTAACATGTCGGCGGCTTTAGCACCCGTTTCATATTTGTCTAGGTGAGGAGCTGTTCGGTAGCTCACTAAAGCATCGGCATTTTTCATCATTTTATCTGTTACCATTGCATGCATATCAAGAGCTACAGTTATTGGAGTTTCATTCCCCACCATTTTTCTTGTTTCAGCTAAAATATCGCCCTCTGCATCATCCAGATCTTCGGTGGTCATAGAACCGTGTAAATCAAGACATACTCCATCAATTTTTTCGTGCTTGCTCAATTCTTCTAAATAAATTTCCTTTATGTAGTTATACGCTTCTCTTTTAACCAGACCTCCTTCTGATGTGGGTAGTGCCACCACTGTGGGCAGGACCTCGAAATTATGTTTTACCAGAACATCAATTATCCCCTTCAAGCTTGTTCTTGTAAGCGCCTCCCCTTTTTCTCTTATTTCTTCTCCTTTCAGAATTTTGAATTCTTCTATATCAGTCAATTCTGGGTTGAAAGAGTTGGATTCATGGTGAATTAAGCCCACTATTATCTTCATCTTTATACCTCCTTACATACTGTCCCCTCAAGTTATTATAAAACATATGGAAGAATGGATTGGTTAGGCCATAAATAAAAACGGACTTCTCTCTCATGATATCATATCTTGACTTGAGCTCTTTTATATTATCCGGGGGTAGCCTCCACCATCGATCTGGCTTGATGGGAGAGTCATTAAGCTTGCCGATGGAGCTCTGGCAAGCCTTGGGTGGGGGGAAAATGCCTAGAAAATGAAAACCAATACTGTGGGCACTGGACGGTAATTCCTTTTTAACTGGTAAAGCTTGATCGGCGGGAGTTGTTTTGAGACAACCGGGAAACTTGCTCTCCGCCGCTTCTTTTTTCGTTGGTCCCCCCTTGTTTTTAGGGCTGCTTAATAGGCCAAAAACAAGCTATGATATGATTTCTCTCTCATGAGTAGATTTTTGGAGTTCCCTCTTAGGGTATAATTATCTGCAGGTAAATGGGGAGGGAGGAAAGAAAAATGAAAATTTGTTATCGACCTATTGGAATCATTCACTCTCCTTATCTACAGCCGGCAGGCACTCCTATCCAGCCCCGAGGCGGGAAGGGGGTATCGGGGACGGTGGAGATATTTGACCAGTATGTAGAAGGCTTACAAGACTTAGAAGGCTTTTCTCACATCATCCTTCTTTATCACTTTCATCTGGCTAAACCTGGAAGTCTCAAGGTT
>JAKPIQ010000202.1 GCA_029549715.1 Candidatus Atribacteria bacterium
TTAACCTGTGGGGGAGTGGTAAAGGAGCAATTTGGCTCTAAAGTTATTTCTTTGACTTCTGAAGGGACTATTGTTGACCTGGGTGATGACTTAAAAGCGGCAGCAAGTGACGCGCTCAAAAAATGCGCTACCCTCTTAGGAGTAGGGCTTTACCTTTACCAGGAGGAAGAAGAGGCTTTGCCCCGTCCTGCTTCGCAAAAACAAAAGGATTTTTTGCGCGATCTGTGGAAAAAGAGAGGAGAAACAGTTGATGAAGAGATGCTGGAAACCATCTCTTCCGGGGAAGCTTCTCGCTTAATCGAGGAATATTTAAAGAAAGAAGAGAATAAAAAGTAGTTTTGAGAGGAGGGTTAGCTCTATGAACTTTTGGGGAAAGTTTTTTGCTTTCTTGGTGGGAATAATTCTGATAGGTAAAGCTCTGGGAATTATAGCTGTAACCTTCGAGCTGGTACCCCTTCTTGCCCTTCAGGAATGGATAGTTACCGTTTATTTATTTTTTAGCCAGAATATTTTCTCCCAGATTTTGGGGGTTATCCTGGCTGTGGTCCTCGTTCTGGTGGCCCTGTTAGTTTTCCGTCTGTTGTTGCCTCGAGGAGAGAGAGCCCTCATATATCGCACTGAACAGGGAGACATAAAAGTTTCTTTTAGCTCATTGCAGTCTTTAGCCCAGGAGGCGCTGCGGAGTTTTGATGAGATTGTGCAATCTCAGGCTGAGATAGAAAAAGTAGGAAATGAGGCTCGCTTAACTCTTCATCTGGCGGTAAAACCTGAGGCCTCTATTCCCGAGCTTTCTCCTATCATTCAAAATAGAGTGAAAGAAAAAATTGAACGTCAGACTGGCATAACTGTTAGAGAAGTTAAGCTGGCTATCGACTTAAAACCCCAGGAGGCGGTCTAATATTTTTAAAAATCCCCACCCCCGGAGATAAAAGAGGAGAACAACGGTTCCCAGAGTGAAAAGAGTGGTCATCTCTTTTTTCTCAATCACTATCCAGGAAAACGTTCCCCTCCTTTCTGGATAAGGTAAGAGGTGGGGGAAGAAACGGGGCACTTTGTGGGCATAAGCTGTATAGGTTTCTCCAAACTTGTTTTCTAAAAAGTTTTCTTCTGCTCGAATGATCGGGAAATATAGAAGATAAAAAGCAAACCAGAATAAAATTATTGACCACCATAGGCCAGAGAGGAGAGCTATGCCAGTTCCAATTACGCCGTTGGCTAAATAGAGGGGGTTGCGCAGGTAAGCATATGGTCCTGCGGTGGTTAGCTTTTCTGCTTCTTGCATGGGTCCGCGATAATTTTTGATGTACCCTGTTCCCCAAACTCTCAGCCCTTCTCCCAGACCCATCAGAGCTATTCCCCAGCTAAATAAAGGATTATGAGGATGGGCAAAAAGGAAAAGCACTAATCCCAGTGCCCCCCAGATAGTGCCTCGGTGAGGGAAAAGCTTAGCGCCCCATTTTTCTAAGCTGATTGCATTATTCGCCATAACTCATCCTGGGGACACTCCTTTATTTCTTCTCTCTCTCCACTTTGACGAATTAGAACCTTAGCCGGGTTCTCCTTTACCTTTCCTATCACTTCTGCTGGCACCACTTCCCGAAGAGCGGGAAGGAGAGCGAAAGGTTGAGGGGTGAAAATTATAAGAGTGCCACTGGAGATTAGCTTCAGGGGGTCTAAGTTCAAAAGTTGAGCCAAAATTCTCGTTTCAGGATAAACCAGGACTTTTTCCTCTTCTATCTCAAAACCTAAGCCTCTGCCGGCGCAAACTTCCCAGATGGCTCCCAGAACTCCCCCTTCGGTAGCGTCATGGAGAGCATGGGGATGAAAGGAAAGAGCA
>JAKPIQ010000004.1 GCA_029549715.1 Candidatus Atribacteria bacterium
TACTCTGGGTGATGCTCTCCTCGATTACCTGACAGATAAACCCTGGAGGCAATTTTCAAAAATTGAACTTAAAGTAAGTAAGCAAATAAAGGAATATTACAAAGACCCCCTTCCAGCATTAAAAAAGATTTATCCAGAATCCTATGAATCGATGTATCAAGCATCCCGGGAATGGTATCAATCAGTGTATCAGGAAATCTCTTCTTTGCCTGAAGGCGAAGTATTTTCTTCTTCTCCAGAGCTCATAGAACCCTCTGAAAATCCCCTTCGATTTCATGGCAAGCTATATGTATTAATAGGCTCCCACACCTTTTCCAGTGCCGTCAATTTTGCAGCCACAGTTAAAGACTACGGCATCGGCACACTTATTGGAGAAGAAACAGGAGGGCTGCCTACTCATTTTGGCGATAT
This sequence comes from Candidatus Atribacteria bacterium, assembly GCA_029549715.1. Lineage (GTDB taxonomy): Bacteria > Atribacterota > Atribacteria > Atribacterales > Caldatribacteriaceae > Sordicultor. The sequence continues at coordinate 412 of JAKPIQ010000004.1, forward strand.
TTATCCCTTCTGGCTACCCAATACCGACCTTCCAGCAGGGGTTTCACATAAGAAGTTCTATAGACCCAGCGGTATAGATGATGGAAAGGGAGTTTTACCGGATATTGAAGTTACCACCACCCTTGAGGATGTTTTAGAAGGCAAAGACCCAGTGATGGAGCATATTCTGGAGGTTATAAAGACTATTGAGCTTGTGCCCTGATTTTTATCCTGCAGAACCTGCTATAATTATTCTCTTTTCCCGACGTCTCCGTGAGGCATTATTTTCGTATTCCATGGCGGTTTCTATTTTTTGATCCCTTACGGAGTAGAAAAAACGAGACTGCCACGACGCTGAAACACCTTTTCCCGGTATAATTATTTTCTCGTTTATTTGCTTTTAAAGCTCACACTGTAGGCGTCTCGCTCGCAAAGACAACCCCGAGAGATTGCCATAGAATTGTAAGTGAGGGAAATACTCTCCCCTACAATTCCCTTCTTTTTCGCAAACCCTGAACCCTTATCCCCTCGCCTTTCCGGGGAGAGGGTGAAGGTGGAAGTGAGAATGAGGATAAAATAACTATAAGGGGGCAGTACCCCCCCTTATAGCCCCCAAAGGCTAAAACAAAAAGGCAAAAACTACTGGGGGGAGAAAACACCCCTCAGTAAAAACCTTTGGATGCCCGATAAAAGATTTCGGGCATGACAGGTTAGACAATAGGAGGAAGGGCATCTTCCTCAGCACCTGCAATGGCAGTCTGGCGGCTGGGTGAGTTACCATACCGCCGCAGATACATACAGTCCCCACACAGGGCTGTTACCATGTCGCCAAAATATCATAAATTTATTCTATCAGAAAAGACATTTTGGCGACATCACCTCTATCTTCCCAGGTAGGATATAATTGTTTTAACCTATCATACGTTACCAAATAAAAAGGAGAGAGAAAATTGTACTGGGAAAAACAACTAGAAACCATACCCCGGGAGGAATTGTCCCTGCTGCAAGCTGAAAGACTTCAAAAAACCATGGCCAATGCCCAAAAAACTAACTTTTATCGCCGCCTTTTTTCCCGCCATAAAATAGATCCGGAAAAAATAAAATCTCCTGAAGACTTAACAGTCATTCCTCCCACTACCAAAGCAGATTTACGTGAAGGTTTTCCTTTCGATTTTTTAGCCGTGCCCTTAGAAGAAGTGGTACGCCTCCATTCTTCTTCTGGAACTACCGGCACTCCTACCGTAATTTACTACACTGCCGAAGACCTGGACCGGTGGACCAACCAGGTAGCTCGTTCTCTATACGCTGCGGGGGTAAGAAAAAATGATGTTTTCCAGAACATGATGAGCTACGGACTTTTTACCGGAGGCTTAGGTATGCACTATGGAGCAGAGAGGATAGGAGCTCTCACCATCCCCATAGGTGCGGGCAATAGTAAAAGGCAAATCTGGTTTTTGAAATTTTTTCAAAGCACTACAATTCATATTATTCCCAGCTATGCTCTTTTTCTCACTCAATTAATAAAAGCCGAAGGCCTGGACCCCCGTCGGGATTTCAACATTCGCACCATTCTTCTGGGCTCTGAACCTCATAGTGAAGAGACTCGACGTCGTGTAGAAGAAATCTATGGAGCCAAAGCTTACAATTCTTACGGACTATCAGAAGTCAATGGACCAGGAGTAGCTTTTGAATGTGCTTTTCAGGAAGGAATGCACCTGTGGGAAGATTATTACATCTTAGAAATAGTCAATCCCCACACTCTCTCCCCCGTTCCCCCCGGAGAAGTAGGAGAAATAGTGCTCACCACTATTTACCGGGATGCCACTCCTCTTCTTCGCTACCGGACAGGAGATCTGGCTTCCCTGGTAGAGGGACCCTGCCCCTGTGGTAGAGTCCATCGGCGCATCTCCCGCATTCAGGGAAGAACCGACGATATGCTCATCTTCCGGGGAGTAAATATCTTTCCCATGCAGATAGAAAAAGTGCTAATGAGCACTCCCGGAGTAGACACCAATTACCGTGTCATTTTAGAAAGAGAAGATTACCAGGACAAGATGATAGTAGAAGTAGAAATAAAACCAGAGCTTTTTTTGGGTGACTTACAGAAATTAGCCAGATTGAGAGAAAGAATCCAATCGGAGCTTCGTTCTGAAATTCTGGTAACTCCCGAGGTTGTTTTACTGGAACCCGGAAGTATACCTGCCTCAGAGGGAAAAGCTCAAAGAGTAATTGACCGTCGTCAACTATAAAAAGGAGGAAATAAAATGGCTCGTCAGCTTTCTATTTTCGCCGAGAACAAACCAGGAAGGATCGAGAAAATTACCCGTCTTCTTTCCCAGGAAAAAATCAATATTCGGGCTATAACTATATCCAGTGCCAATGGATTTGGAATAATTAAAATCTTAGCCAGTGAACCTCAAAAAGCTTTTGACCTCCTCCGAAACCACAATTTTCCAGTCGACCTGCAAGAAGTCATCGCCGTAGTTATGGATGACGAACCAGGAGGTCTCCATCGAGTAGCCCAAACTCTGGCCGAACATCAAATCAACATCGAAGATGCCTACGGATTCGTAATTGAAAGTGGAGAAAAGGCGGTTTTAGTCATCCAGGTAGAAAATAAACCTCAAGCCCGCAGTATTCTGGAAAAAAATGGTTTCCAGCTTTTAAGCGATGAAGAAATTTACCACCTGTGAAAAAATTCGACCATCCTGAATTTCCGATAGTTAAATTGTAAAAACCCACCAGGCACTCCTGGTGGGTACTGATATAATATCGGCTATAAAACTACACAGAAGTTAGAAGCGGCTGATGGCTGCTGCAAAATCGCTTTGCAGTTTTTTAGCCTGTTTATCAAACTCGTTTCCATTCCTCCACGCAGAGCGAGGATGGAGCAACTCTCGAGGCACGCCCTCAAGTTCTTCGGGAACTAAAAAGCCAAAAATAGGATCTTCCCGGAAAGGATAGCTCTCAATGCTACCATCAATCAAGGAATGAACGATAGCTCGAGTGTAGGTTATGTCTATCCGCTTACCCACCCCATAAGGGCCCCCCATCCAGCCAGTATTAACCAGATAGGTTCGAGAGCCATGCTGAGATATTTTTTCTCCCAGCATTTTAGCGTATACTTGAGGATGAAGAGGCATAAAAGGAGCACCGAAGCAAGCGGAAAAGGTAGCCTGGGGTTCCACAACGCCTCTTTCAGTTCCTGCTAATTTGCTGGTATAACCCAGTAAGAAAAATTCTACCGCTTTCTCTTTGGTAAGCTTAGCCACGGGGGGCATTACTCCAAAGGCATCAGCAGTCAATAAAATCACCACTTCAGGATGACCGGCTATACCAGGAATAAGAGCATTGGGAATATGCTCAATTGGATAACTAACTCGAGTGTTTTCTGTATAACGAGTATCGCTGTAGTCTGCTTCCCGGGTGATAGGATCCACAACCACATTTTCCATAATAGCTCCATAGCGCACGGCTTCCCAAATCTGAGGCTCTTTCTCTCGAGAGAGATTTATGCACTTCGCATAACATCCTCCCTCAAAATTAAAAATTCCCTTTTCTGACCAGCCGTGCTCATCATCTCCAATCAAACGCCTCCGGGGGTCAGCAGAAAGAGAAGTCTTTCCTGTCCCCGAAAGACCAAAGAAGATGGTCACATCATCTCCTTCCTCTCCCACATTAGCCGAACAATGCATGGGGAGAATTCCTTGCCGGGGAAGAAGAAAATTCATCACCGTGAATATGGATTTCTTAATCTCTCCCCCGTAAGAGGTGCCTCCAATTATCACCATCTTTTCCTGAAAAGAAATGATAACAAAGGCCTCAGAACGAACGCCATCTTCCTCAGGATTGGCCTTAAAATTGGGGGCACAGATTACCGTGAATTCCGGCTGAAAACTGGCCAACTCTTCCTTTGTTGCTTCCAGAAACATATTTTCCACAAAAATCGTCTGATAAGCATATTCATTGATAAAGCGCACCGCTAATCTACATTCAGGGTCTACCCCCACAAAACCATCATAAACAAAAACATCTTTACCCTGGAGATAAGCGCATAGTTTACCATGGAGACGACGAAATTTTTCTGGTTGTATAGGAACATTTATTTTACCCCAATCCACAGAATCATGAGTAACCTCATCATCTACAATGAAACGATCCTGGGGAGAGCGACCAGTATATTTACCAGTTAAGACATTAAAGGCTCCCGTAGAAGCTAAAATGCCCTCTTCTCTTTTGATAGCTTCTTCCAAAAGCTGGGGAATAACTGTATTATAGTAAACACAGCGAGGGTTGCGAATGCCAGCTTTATCCAGAGGATAAAAGAGAGATTGCATGTACTTTTCCTCCCTTGATTGAATTTTAAGCATTTTACCACAATCAGAAAAAAAGTAAAGTAAAATGGATTCCAGAAGGTAATTATGACAAGGTATTACAAGGTATAAAACCTTTTGTGAGGAAGGCTTTGCCTTCCTCAGTGGAGAATTCTCTATAACTCCCTTCTTTTTTGTCTTTGCAAGAAGTTAAGCGACGAAGCAACCTCGCTTTTTTTAAACCTCAACAAATTTAAAAAGCAAAAACAGGCGGAAAAGAAAAAAGAGCTCCTCATTACCGGAGCCAAAAAGAAACTTGATTTTGCAGTCAACTATAAAAAGCAGCGAGAGCCAGAAAACCTTAACTATGTTCCGGATAGCTTCGTCAACTTAAATAGCTACCAGTTTAAGTATGACCCAACTTTTTTCCTGGCTCAGCAGGTTGCAAAGCAGAACATAGAGCGGAGAACTTCAAGAACAGCAAAGAGGATTATCCAATAAAATTGGCTCCCCGGGCAGGATTCGAACCTGCAACCCTCCGGTTAACAGCCGGATGCTCCACCATTGAGC